>NZ_JAEMSD010000005.1:49873-50512 GCF_016462955.1 Bradyrhizobium sp.
GGCCAGCGCCGTCGACCTTCACGGATCCATCCGGCTCTTCCGTGATCGCGACGACGCGGCGATAGATCTGCGGCGCCAGCGGCCGGTTGATCCTGATTTCCTCCTCGCAGGCCGCCTTTCGCTTTTCGAGGGTCGAATAATCGAGGAACGGAAACCGCACGGCGCGTTTGATCTTCAGCGCGCGCTTTGCGTCCAGGAATACCGAGGCGCCATGCGTGTCGATCCGCCTCACGCCCGGATGGTCCGTCAGCATCTGGAAGATCCGGTCCTGAGCCGCTGTTTCATCCTTCATCGAAGCGGACATTGGAAGCACCATCAGGGCGTCAGCACGGCCGCGCCGAGAATCTGGCCGCTCCGCAACATGCTTAGGACCTCATTGGCCCGATCGAGCGGAAACGCGGTCGTCTCCGTTCGCACCCCGGCCTGCGGCGCGACCTTGAGAAAATCGACGCCATCCTGCCGCGTCAGGTTGGCGACCGATACCAACTGCCGTTCCTGCCACAGCAACTCATACGGAAAGCTTGGAATGTCGCTCATGTGGATGCCGGCGCAAACGACGCGACCGCCCTTGCGGACGGCTCGCAACGCCGCCGGGACCAGCTCTCCGGCGGGTGCGTAGATGATGGCGGCGTCCAGCGG
>NZ_JAEMSD010000118.1:0-12031 GCF_016462955.1 Bradyrhizobium sp.
GGCGCTTGCCGATCGCCGTGAGATCGGTCGATTTCGTCACCGTGGTGTCGAGGAAGGTCGAGGCCGCGATGATCTCGATGTTCTCGGTCAGCTTGCCGCGCGCTTCCAGCTCGACACCGCGCGAGCGGATCTCGCCCTGCTGCACGCTGAAGCCCGGGACAGTGGACGGCGTCAGCGTGTTCTGCTGGCGCAGGTCGAACACTGCCGCCGTGAACAGCATGTCGGCGAAGGCCGGCTTGTACTTCAGGCCGCCTTCATACTGTTCGCCGGTCGTAGGCACGAAGGGCAGGCCGTTGCTGCCGACGCCGATGGTCGGCTCGAACGAGGTCGAATAGCTCACATAGGGGGCGAGGCCGTTGTCGAAGAGATAGAGCAGGCCGGCGCGATAGGTCTGCTTGTCGCTCTCCTGCGACTGCCTCGTCGCGGAGATGCGGTTGTCGTTGGTCTGCTCCGTCCAGTCGTGCCGCGTGCCGAGGGTCAGGCGGAAGCCGCCGAACTTCATCTGGTCCTGCACATAAACGCCGGTCTGCGTCAGCGACTGGTCGTTGTTGATGAACGGGAACAGCGTTCCCACCGGCTGATAATAGACGGGATTGACGACATCCAGCGAGGTTGCGCCGCCGAATTGGTAGATCCACGAGCTGCGCGAATTCTGCTGGTCCCAGCCGGCGAGCACGGTGTGTTCGACCGCGGAGGTCCGGAAGTCGAAGCGCAGGCGGTTGTCGGCGGTGATGCCCTCGGCGCTCTCGATGGACCGGATCGCCGCGCGGGGAATCGTGCCGGCCGCCGTCAGCGCGCCTGCCATCTGCAGCGACTGGAAGTCGGTGTCGACCTTGGAATAGCGCAGCGCCGAGTGGAAGCTCACGACGTCGTTGAGGCGGCGGTCGAACACGTAGCCGACGCCCGCCTGCTCGCGCTCGAAGCGGTCGAAGCCGGGATCGCCGATGTTCAGATTGCGGTTGAGATAGGGCTTGTACGCCGCGGGCGCGAGCGATTGCGGATAGAGCGAGTTGAAATAGCCGCCCTTCGGATCGCGCTGGTAGAAGCCGGATACGGTCAGCTGCGTGTCGGCGTCCGGCCGCCAGGTGATCGCCGGCGCCACGCCGAAGCGCTGCTCGTCCACGTCGTCATAGCGCGTGCCCGACATCCGGCCGATCGCGCTGATGCTGTAGAGCCATTGATGCGCGGCGTCGAGCGGGCCCTGGCTGGTGATCCCGCCCTGGACGCGGCCATGGCTGCCGCCTTCGATGCGCGCTTCGTTGTAGGGAATGTCGCTCGGCTGACGGCTGACCAGGTTGACGAGGCCGCCGGGGCTGATCTGCCCGTAGAGCACGGCGGATGGGCCCTTGATGACCTCGATGCGGTCGAGCAGGAACGCGTCGATCGACGTCACCGCGAAGGCCTGTCCGCGCGGCAGCTTCAATCCGTCGAGGAAGCTGACGAAGTTGGTCGAGGTGCCGAAGCCGCCGATGCCGCGCAGGAACACGCTGTCATAGCGCGTGGTCGCATCGCGTTCGGAGAGGACGCCTGCCGTGTATTGCAGGGCGTTGCCTACGGTTTGGGGGTTCTGCGTATCGATCTGCCCGCGCGTGACCGTGGTGACCGATTGCGGCGTCTCCAGCACCGGCGTGGAGGTCTTGGTTGCCGTCGACTGGCTGGTGGCAAGCACCTGGTCGCGTGTGTCTTGCCGGGGCGCCGAACCCGTCGCGGCCGGAAGAGTCGGCGCCGGTGTGCCGGAATGTCCCGCCCGGGCGTTGCGCCGCGCCGCCCTTTGCGGGTGCTGCGATGTCGCCTGACGCGCCGTCCGGTGCGCTTGCGGCGCGTCCACCGTGACCGGCGGCAGCTGGGAGCCTTGCGCAAATGCCGGTACGTCCAGCGCGAGAAGAGTCGTAGAACCCAGCAAAAGTGCCGCGCCTCGCAGAGTCCGCTGCGATCTCCCGGTCATTCCCATTTCAAGTCCCCACCCGATATCTGCAAGAACGGCTTAAAACAAAACGGGACGGAACTGTCCAGTTATTCAGTTGGCGTTTTCGCTTATTTAGAACTATTAAAAGTCCAGAATGATTCCGGGAGCGCAGGGAAGGCATGAAGACGGCGGTGAAGACCGGCAAACGCGCCAAGGCGCGTGGCGGCGAGGGGCGTGGCGGGCGGCCGACCAGGGAAGAAGCGCAAGCGATCGAGGAGCGGATCCTGGCCGTTGCTGCAGCATTGTTCGCCCGGGACGGCTATGCCGCGACCTCGATGGAGCGCGTCATCGCGGAATGCGGGGCGGGCAAGGACACCATCTACCGGAGATATCCGTCGAAAGGCGCGATCTTCGCTGCGGTGCTCGAGCGAAGCCGTCGCCGGATCATGGAGCGATTGGCCGATCTTCAGGTGAGGCAGTCCGGCCACAACAGCCTGGCGCAGCTCAAGGAGCTGGCAAGCCTGCTGCTCGACCTCAATCTCGATCCGGAACTGGTGGCCTTCAAGCGCATCGCCGCGAGCGAAAGCCTCGTGACCGCCGGCAGTCAGGCCCAGCCCGAGCCCGACGCCATCATGTCGCTGCTGCGGACATCGGTCACGAAAGCTCAAGCCGATCGGCGCATCGTGCCGGGTGACGTCAACTTCCTGACCGACTTTCTGATCAACAGCATCATCGTCGGTCCGACGACGCTTGCGATGTTCGGCTACAAGCCGCTCGCCTCGGCAAAGGAGCGGAAGCTGTATTTCGAGAAGGCATGGAAATTATTCTTGGGAGGAGCTGCCGCTCGACACGGATAGGCGCAGAACACCGCCAACCCAGTTGCATCTTCGGGATGTTGGCCATTGCATTTGCCGTGGCGCGGCCGATGACAATGAGGAGGTTTGCGAAACGCTCAAGGCCGTCTTCGGCCTATAGAGACTTAAACCCTGCCGGCGTTCATTCTTCAACGAGCCGTACCAGCGCCTCCGGCGCCTCCACGAAGGCGAACGCGTTGAGGAATTGTCGCCGCCACAGGACGTTGCGATCGACCTCGGACAGAGCGGCCGTGTCGCATACCTCTTTCCAGAATGTCTTGATGGCCTTGATCTGTCCTGCAACGAGCCCGGTTGCCTCGTCGACGCCCAGCAGGAAGAGCGGTGCGGCGCCGAGGCACACCGAGATCTGGCTGGTGCGGCGTTCGCCGGCGATGAGCATCGCCTGCGTTGCCTCGCCGCCGCTCCTCGCTTGCGGGCAGATGTCATAGGCGGGTGTCAGCGAGAGGTCCTTACCGTTCCAGAACGCGGCGTGGTTTCGGGCGTGATCGTCCGTATTGCCGCAGAGGATGTTGAACACCATCCGTCCGAACAGCTCGCGGAGCGTCTCTCGGGGCGAGGTGAACCTGTGGCGGATGATTGTCGCGAGGTCTTCATAGCTCGCGTAGCGCGCCATCATTTCCCCGAGCTCGAGCAGCGTGAGAGCCGAGACCATCGCGCGGCGCTGCCATCCGTCGCCGGTCTTCTTTCGGTCGAAACGCTCGATCAGCAGGACGTCCTTTCCGGCGGCGCGGTCGAGGCTGACCGGGGCTGCGGCAAGTCCGGCCTTTGCGGCGAGGCGCATGGCCACGAACTCCGCCTTCACGACGTTGTAGAGGTCGTTCTGCGATGAGAACTTGGCGATGTATTTCCCCGCGTTCGCAGTGATCATCGTCTTCGGCCGGGCGCCGCCGATCGAGCTTCCGTGCAGGAGGGCTTGGTCGAGCTCCGCTGGAAGTGGCACCCCTTGTTCGACGAGCGTCGTCGCGGTCTGAAGTTCTGCAAGCGATGCAGCCGAAGCCTCCCGCGGCATGTAGCTTTCGGCAGATCGCTGGAAATCCAGCGCGCCGATGCGGTCCGAGCCCGACTCCAGAAGATATGTCAGCTCGTCGATGTCTCCGGTATCGGCGTCCTTGCCGCCTTTACCGAATGTCCGGTTCATGATGACGCGGCGGCCCCACGCGTCGGGTGCTGCGTCGCGGAGGCAATTCGGCATCATCAAGCCGGGTGTCAGCGGCAGCACGCCGCTGCGCAGCGGCAATTCGGGGTCGAAGAGCGCGATCGCATTGTTTCGCGCGAGATAGCTGCGGCCGTAGTGGAAGACGAGCTGGCTGCCGCTCGCAAACAGTCGGCCCGCCACGACGGGGGCGGTGGTGTCCGGTAGCCAGATCCATACGAACGCCTCGATAGGCTTTTCAGAAATCGTCATCGAGCGTCTCGTGCGACGGACGGACGGATTTCGGCAGAAGCGCCATCACGGCGGAATTGGTGGCGAGGGTGCTCGCCAGCGCGCGTTCGTCGGAATTGAACAACGGCACGCCGGCGATCGCCGCTGCCTCGAAGACAGCGCCAAGGGTGCAGCCGGGGTCGCCATTCTCGATGCGCCGCAATAGCCCGCGCGAAAGGCCGGCCCGGTTGGCAAGTTCCTCGGCCGTCATTTTCCGGTCGATACGGGCCTTGCGGATGAGTTGGCCGAGCAACACAGCCGCATCCTTGGCGTAGCGGGAGTAAGGTCTGGTCGTCTTGGGCATCTGATGATCCATTAATAGCCCGTAAGACGGCTTATGAGCCATTTATAGACCTAAATGGCAGTTGCGTCAACTCACGGTCTAAGAATGAGCCATTTGAGCTTGCATGCTTCATCAATGATCCATCTGTTGAGGGACTGCGACTGATGCGTCAGGCGTTGATTTCATCGCAACCAACAGCTTCCTCGCGTCATCGAGCAGCGCTCGGGTCGGCCGCCGCTCTGCGATCCCCTCTCGCATGAACCCGTCGTGCTCTCGCGCGTCCGTAGTTTCCTACAAGTCTGTGGCCGCGCGTCGCCACCCGATGGTACTGCTGAAACACCGTCGAAGAGGTTGCAAGCGCGACAGAGTACGGGGCTAACGCGATCGGATCGCTCCGATTGCTTACCGGCGGAACAACGGTCATCACTCGTGGCATGCCGCGCGGCTATTCGGCAGCATCGGCACAATGGCAAACCAATCATTGTCTGTGAGTTCGTAGCGCGTGTTTCGGCCCCTTCCGACTGGTGGCTTTAATCACGGCTCAGATGGCAGGCTCAACTGGTCGCAGTGCATCCGAAAGCGGGACCTGCTGTGCTGACCTCGAGTTGTGCCGTTCGTGACCCGAAGCAGACGCGAGCTCAGCCGGTCTTTATAGTGGGAGTGAACAGGTGATCGTGGCTCAACCTCGGCGGAGCTCAACTCTCTGCTCAGCGGCTTGTTGCTCTCTGGTCCAGTGGACAATAACCTGCGCATATTAAGGCCACTAAATTCTCGAATCGGTCGTTGGGACTGTGTCGCGCATGTCTTTTTTACGATTAATGTGCATCGCCGCGCCTCCTTGTTTGCTGCTTTTTAGCCCCTCCGTAGGAAACGCATGGGTACCTGACTATTGCTACAAGGTGACGCTCGCTGAAGATGTCGTCGCTGGCTGCACACGTTTTCTTCGTGTGGCTAAGACATCAAAGGATAAATCGATCGCGCTTGGCCGCCGGGCCCGGGGGCTTTATTTTACCGGGGACTACGATGCTGCATTGCGCGACTATGATGAGGCCCTGACTCTAGAAAAAGAGAAAGGGGGGCGCCTCGCGATTTTACTCTATCGGGCCGACGTTTGGTATCGAAAGGGGGACCAAGATCGCGCGATCGAAGAGTATTCGGCTCTGCTTCAGATTGATCCAAAGTATGGTCCCGCGTACGCCAACAGGGGTTTGGCGTGGCAAGAGAAAGGAAACCTAGATCGAGCAATCGCCGATAGCACGACGGCTATGCGGTTTAATCCGGCGTCAAGCTACATTCTAAATAACCGCGCAAACATGTGGGCGCGAAAAGGCGAATACGACAGAGCGCTTGAAGACGCTGATCGCGCGATACGACTAGATCCAAAGAACCCGATTTATCCTGCAAATCGCGCCATGATCTGGCGAATGAAGGGAGACCTGCAAAAAGCGTTGTTGGACAACGATAAAGCTGTTCAGCTTGCAGGGAGCAAGTCATTGATGGAGTCCGTGTCTCGCGGCGATACGTATCGCTACGCGGGAAATCTCGAGAAGGCTCGCATTGATTATGCGAAGGCAATTGAGGTTATGAAGGATTATGCACCAGCTCTCACCGGATTGGCCTTAACTTACGAGAAGATGGGCGATCTAACGAACGCGCGCGTCTATTTCGAGCGTGCAATCAGTTCGAGAAACATCGATAACGCCTACGACCTATCGCGCTCTGCGATCGAGACTGCGCGCGCCCGCGTTGCCGCGCTCGAATCTGGCGAGCTTCCTCCAGTAATTCCCCCAGCGCCTGCAAAGGTCACGAGCGAAACCTCGGTACCTACGCTGCCACTAACCGCGCAGATTGTTACCAAGCCGCTATCTATCGAGCGGGTGCAGGTGACTGCCAGCAAGCACGGAAGACGTGTGGCCTTGGTGATCGGCAATTCAGCCTATCAGAAGGCAAGCGTACTCAGAAATCCCGCCAACGATGCGACCGCGATCAATGCTTCTCTGAAAAATCTAGGTTTTGATATCGTCAAAGTCTCGCTCAATAGTTCGCGCGAAGACCTAATTGCTGCTGTACGAACTTTTGCTGCCGAAGCAGACAACGCCGAATGGGCCATGGTTTACTATTCTGGACACGGCATCGAAGTGAATGGCCGCAACTATCTGATCCCTATAGATGCAACACTGAGGACTGATCGCGACGTGGAATTTGAAACCGTTGCGGTCGATCAGGTTATGTCGGCCATAGATGGAGCAAGAAAACTCAAACTGGTCATCTTGGATGCATGTCGTAACAATCCGTTCGCCGTGTCTATCCAAAAAACTGGACGAAAAGAGGTAAGCGAGATCGATTCGACCAGCGGGGGAGAGATTGGAGTTCGGGCGATAGGTCGCGGACTAGGGGAGGTTAAGATAAAGGGTGCCTCGCTGGTGGTATTCGCAGCAAAGCACGGCCAAACTGCTCTAGACGGCGACGGTGACAATTCACCCTTCACCATTGCGCTTGTTCAGCGAATCGCGACGCCTGGGGTCGAGATAAACAAGCTCTTTCGCCTTGTTCGCGACGACGTGATGGAAGCAACGGCCGGGCGACAGGAGCCCTATACTTATGGCTCTTTACCGGGGCGAGAAGACTATTTTTTTGTATCGACGAAGTAATCCGTCCTTGGCCACTCCTTCAGTTATGCGTCGCGGCGAGATGTCCGGAGAGCAGCCGCTTTGGTGGTCAAAGTTTTGAATGGGGCGAAGCCAGCCGACCTTCCGGTTGAGCGACCAACCAAATTTGATTGATCATCAACGCAGGGGCGGCCAAAGCGCTCGGCGTCGTCATTCGAAATAGGCTACTCGTGGGCGCCGAGATTATTGGATAAAGAGGGAGGTTTGCTATCGGCAAAGGTCTCACGTCAGTAACTGGCCGCTTCTGGCCCTTCTCGGAAGTCGGACAAAGTCCACTTTCTCGCCGCTGTTGGAGGACAGGGGGACATCACGCGCGCCTGCTCTTGGCAGCAGATTTCATGAGTACGTAACCTAGTCGGACGTGATCTTCGCCAGCAGCGCCTCCGCGTCACTGAGCAGGGCCCGGATCGTTCGCCCCTCTGCGATACCTTCTCCCGTGAAGCCGCCGTGCGTTTCGGCATTGCGGTTTCCGCGTGGCGCACCCGATCCCCGGGCGCCGCCGTGCATGCGGCAGCGGAGCTTGCCGCGTACCGCGGGCGCGCGGCAGGCAAAGCCGCCGCGCGTGGAGGCGCCGCAGCGCTGGCTTGCCGCCATCGCAGCGGTGTTGCGGACGTGACCAGAGCTCATGCACTCGCGCCTTGTGCTGCGTCGGCCCATTCGGATTCGCCGGCTGCGCCGGAAGCGATGCCCGGATCGGCGCCGATCAGATGCGCATGCTGCGTGACATTGCCGACGATCGCCCGTCCGCCGTCCTGCACCGACAAATTCTGCACCGTGATCGCGCGCTCGTCGCTGTTGCGGTGGCGATTGAGCGCTTCGACCTGGGCGGCGAAGGTGCGGGAGAGCCGGGTCAAGGCGCGGGCGATGCCCTCCTGCTGCGCGAGATCGTCGGTGCAGGCGAGCCGGCAGGCGCAGCGCATCGCGGCCATGTGCACCGACACCATCTGGGCCACCAGCAACGCCTCGATGGAATCCTTCGGCGCGATGCTCCTGATCGTCGAGATCATGAAGGCGAGATTGGCCTCATCGGGCTTCTGCCCGACCACGCTGGCCTTGACCAATTGCCGCAAGATGCCGTGCATCGCGTCGCGGTCGGCGGCGCCGAGCGCCTCGGCCAGCAGCAGCTCGCCGGCTTGCGGGTCGGGATGGCTGATCGCGATGCGCCGCTTGTAGAGCTTGACACGCGGCGGCGCGGCGGGCGCGCTGCGGTCGTTTGCCGCGAGCGGCGACGTGATGGGACGCGAGAGAGCTGTCGTCATGGGCTGTGTCCTCTGAGAAGCGCGCTAGCCGCGCACGGCCGTTCGCCGCCGCGCGCGAATGCGGATTTCGAAATGTCGATGAAGGGTTTAGACGCAATCGCGTCGGCACGGCTGCGATCGGCAGGCCGTGATGCTCACGCGTGTTGCGATGATGCCAGTATGCCACTGTTTTGCCCGACGCGACAGAGCTTATTTCGTAAATCCGAAAATTTCCCGCAGCCCAACGCAAGCCCTTGTTCTGATAGGGCCCGTCTACTGTGCATGGGGTTGTTTTCGCACTTTTGTTTTGGAAGCGGCGCGCACGTGCCGCGCGGCGGAATGCCGGCGCGCAAACGCGATTGCGAAATCCGGCACGGCCGCTAATCATGATCGTCGAGGGCGCCGTGCCAACAAGCATGCACAAGCGGCGCCAAGAGGTCTGGGAGAGAACGAATGCAACGATCGGCTCGCGCGCTGGCAGTCATCGCCGGATTATGCGCCCTGGTGCTGGCGACAGAGGCCCTCGCGCAGAAATATCCGTCGCGGCCGGTCAAGGTCATGGTCGGCTTCAGCGCCGGCGGGCCGGTCGACGTCGTCGCCCGCATCATCGGCGATCGCCTCAGCAACAAGCTCGGCCAGCCCTTCGTGGTCGAGAACCGCGCCGGGGCCAATGGCATGATCGCCGCCGAAGGCGTCGCCCGCGCGGATGCGGACGGCTACACCATGCTCGCCTGCAACTCCTCCACGATCACGCTGAACAAGACGCTGTTCAAAGACATCCGCTACGACCCCGAGAAAGACTTTGCGCCGCTCACCACGGTGGTGTCGGCGCCGCTCGTCCTCGTCGTCAACCCGGAGAATCCCAAGACGGCGAACATCAAGACGGTGGCCGATCTCGTCGCCGCGGCCAAGGCCGCGCCGGGCGCGCTCGCCTATGGCTCCGGCGGCAACGGTAACCTCGCACACCTCGCCATGGAGCTGCTCAGCCAGAAGGCCGGCATCAAGATGATCCACGTGCCCTATCGCGGCGGCTCGGCCGCCGAGGTCGGCATCCTCGCGCAGGAGGTGCTGGCGGTGTTCGATCCGCTCTCCGCCGTGCCGCTGGTCAAGGCCGGCAAGCTGCGCGCGCTGGCGGTGTCGTCGGCCGAGCGGCTGCCGGCGCTGCCCGACGTGCCGACGGTGGCCGAAGCCGGCTATCCCGGCTTCGACATCTCGTTCTGGGTCGGCTTCTTCATGCCGAAAGCCACGCCGGCGCCGATCCTGGAGACGCTGCACCGGGAGATCGTCGCCGCCGCGAAGGATCCGACCGCCGAGGAGAAGCTCGGCTCGCAGGGCGTGGTGTCCGTGCTCAGCCCGGCCGATTACGCCGCGAAGATCGCCAAGGAGACCAGGGAGCTCGCCGAAGTCGTCGCGGCCGCGAACATCAAGGCGGAGTGAGGCGCGCTCCGCCGATCAGCTGTTCCAGCCGATCAAGCAACGGACGTTGCCCGGCATTGATCTTCTCCCGCGCTGCGTCGAGCCCGAACCACTCGGCGCGGTCGACTTCCGGAAAGGCCTGCCGCTTGCCGCTACGCGGCGGCCATTCCATCTCGAAAGTGTTGCTGCGAATGCGGCGCACGTCGACGTCGAGCTCGGCCGCGAAGGCGGTGACGAGCTTGCCGCCGCGCTGCCTGGCTTCGCCGAGTGCGGTCAGCGGCACGGACAGCGCCAGTCCAAGCTCCTCGTCAAACTCCCGTCGCGCGGCAATCTCCGCGTCTTCGCCGTCGGCGTACTCGCCCTTCGGGATCGACCATGCGCCGAGATCCTTGTTGCGCCAGAACGGCCCGCCGGGATGAACGAGGAGCACCTCGATTGCCCCGCGCGTCCGATAGGCGATGATCCCGGCGCTCCTCGATGGCATGGCAGGTCCCGTGCAACGGCGCTCTGGCTTTCTCTCCGGAAAAGTGGCGCCGCGCAAGCGGGCGGCTCCGATTACGAGCCGGGTGGCCGATCGCCCGATGCCAAGCGAACGGCGCGCGCCTTGGCGCTCTTGCCGGCCGCGCGTGCTGCGATCATGCTGCGTCCCTTGCGGTGGTCCGCGGCCTTGTTCCGCAGCTGGCTTGCAAACCGCTTGCGCGCGCGGTTCGTTGTCGCACGCGCGGCGATCTGCTCGGCCTTGCCAATGATGCGCGTGACCGACGGCGTCAGGTTGACCGGAACCCAGGCGACGTCCTTGGCCTTGGAGAGACTGCCGATGCCTTCGCACGGCGCTTCGCGCGGCAGGTCGATCCGGATCGCGAGGGCTTCGGAGCGTTCGATCCAGTCCTCGGCCTTGGTGCCGGTGATGATGCGGACATAGTCGCGCGTCTCGCGCGGCAGCCCGCTCTCTCGGGCCAGCCATTTCTGGACGCGGCCGGGGCCGGCGTTGTAGGCGGCGGCGGCGAGGCCGAGATTGCCGAAATCGTCACGCAGCTTGCGCAGGAACTTCGCCGACGCCGGCAGCGCCTTCATCGGGTCGAAGGGATCGTCGAGCCCGACCTCGACCGCCGTCCCCGGCATGAATTGCGCGACGCCCTGCGCGCCGGCATGGCTGACCTCGTCGGACCTGAAGCGGCTCTCCTGCCAGATCAGGCGCGCGAAGAACGGCACGGGAATGCCGCTGGCCTCGGCGGCTCCACGAAGCGCGTGGCAGAACTCGTGGGTCGGTGAAACCGGCCCCTCGACCACGGGCTCGTTCGCGCGCGGCGGCTCGATGGTTCCCTCGTGTGCTGCGCGTGCGTTGGCAACGTCGATGGCCTGTACGCTGGCCAGGAAGATCTCGACCGCGGGAACAAGTGGCGAGGCATGATTGTTCTCGAGAACGGCGGTGTCGATCGTTGGTGTTTGCCGCGACGCCGACAGATCGAGGTCGCACATCAGAAGCATGAACGCGGCGCAAGCCGCGACGACAAATCGCATTAGCTGGGGCAACCTCGAACTGTGGGATGAACAGCCAGCGATGCGCCGGCGATAGGAAGTTATTAACCTTCCGATTGCGGCAAAGCTGCGGTCTCGCCGGTTCCTTCGGTGTTACTACGGGGTTCCCGAAACGAAACTCTCCGCGGCTCCGCGGGCTATTGCGAATGGGATGCGATGACGATGCGATGGCTAGGTGCGGTGATGTCGCTGTGGCTCGTCGCGCCGGTGCTCGCGGGCAATCTCGATCCTGCTGCGGTGAATGATTCTGCGCGTCCTGCGAAGCCGCCGGCCACCGACAAGCTCCATCCAGCGGTGGTGAAGCTGCAGGTCCTGCTCGACCGCGCGCAATTTTCGCCGGGCGAGATCGACGGCTAGCTCGGCGACAATGCGCAGAAGGCGCTCGAGGCCTTCGCCAAGCAGAACGGCATGACAACTGGGACGCACGTGATTGGCGAGAACGTCAAGCGCGGCACGCGCGCCGTCTTTCTCGATCCGCCGACGGAGAGCTCCACGAAGCAGCAGGTCAAGACGGCCTGCCGGCGCGCCTCCAACTAGCACCCGTCAGCCGGCAACGAAGGCGAGCAGGGTGCCGTTGGCCTTGGCCGGCGGTACGCAGATCGCGGCTCCGCTCCGCACCGCGGCCGAGCCCAGCGCCTTCTCCGTCGCCGCGAGATCGCCGCTGGCGAGCACCAGCGCAGCG
>NZ_JAEMSD010000118.1:12041-15677 GCF_016462955.1 Bradyrhizobium sp.
GCGGCACGCCGGGATAGCGCTTGCCGAGCTGGTCGAGCGTCAAATAGACGAAGTCGGCGCGGTCTCCGCCGGAGGGGACGGTCACGCCGCCGTCGGCCTCCGCCTTCGACTCGCGGTCGACCAGGCGGGCGAGATGCGCGGCCTCCTTGGCCGGCTCCGGTGTTGCGATCAGTGTTTGCCTGATCCGCTTCGCTGCATTGGCGTGCTGCATCAGTTCGGGAATCCAGACGGTCTCCCGCGTCTTGTGCTGGCAGGCGAAGATGCGCACGCCGCCCGGCGCTTCCGCCGTCGGCCACATGAAGGTGCGGAATTTCGCCGCCGCGACCGTGCCGTCGGGCAGCGTTACCGGACGTTCGAAATCGGTCGGGCCGATCGGCTCCAGGCCCCGTGCCCGGATCTCCTCAGCGCCGGCGGCGGAATCGATCGCGGTGAAGGCGATGCGTTCGATGCCTTCGCCGCGCTTGTCGAGAAAGGCGCGCGCGGGAGCATTGAGCTCGGTCGCATCGAGCACGCCGAGCAACTCCATGTAGTCAGGGTCGAACATGATGGTGTAATTGCCCGTGCCCATATGGACGCTATGGGTGCCGCGCGGGGACACGGTGAAGCCGAGCTGCCGGTAATTCTCGGCCGCCTTGTCGAGGTCCTTCACCATGACCACGGCGTGGTCGATACCGATGATGTTCTTGAGGGCCACTGTTCTCTTCCCCGATTGCAAGCTGACTTTGCGCCGCGCAAGCGGCTTGCCGTCATGTCTACGCCGGATAGGCGGTCAAGTCATTTTCAAAGTCATTTTCAATTCGGCGGGAGATGCGCAGTTTCATTCCGCGCAATGCATCTCGCCCGACGCGGCTCAGCGCGCCTGGTCGATATAGGCTGCGAGGACGGCACGCTCCTCGCTCGTCATCTCGGTGATGTTGCCCGGCGGCATGGCGTTCGACCAGGCGGCCACCCGCCCGATCAGGCGAATGTTGCGATGGATGTGCTCGGGGGCATCGAGCAGGATGCCTTTCGGAGCGGTGACGATGCCCGCCCAGACCGGCTCGGCCGCGTGGCACATGCTGCAGCGGGAGATCACGATCTCCTCGACATTGGCGAGCGTCGGCTGGGCCGCCATGGCGCCGGTCCTGACCTCGCGCGGGCCGGCCGCGGAGAGGAAGAGGATCGCGGTCACGCCGGCCGCGGCGACGCCCCACACCCACCACGGCGATGGACGCCCCGCATGCCGCGCGTTGAAGAAGTGGCGGATCACGGGACCGAGCGCCAGGACGATCGCGACGATGATCCAGTTGAAGCGGGTGGCGTAGAGCAGGGGATAATGGTTGCTGATCATCAGCACGACCACGGGGAGTGTCAGATAGTTGTTGTGGACCGAGCGCTCCTTGCTGGCCTTGCCGAGCTTCGGATCGGGTGCCTGTCCTGCGATCAGGCTGGCGACGATCTTCTTCTGGTTCGGGATGATCAGCGTGAACACATTGGCCACCATGATGGTGCCGATGATCGCTCCGATCTGATTGAAGGCGCCGCGGCCGCTCAGCACATGGGTGAAGGCATAGGTGAGCGCGACCAGGAACAGATAGCCGCCGATGGCGAAGGGCAGCTCGCGCTGCGCGAGCCCGGTGCGGCAGGCCGCTTCATACAGCAGCCAGGCCAGAGCGAGGCTGCAGAAGCTGAAAAGCCCGGCCTGCGCCGGGGTGAGGTCGAGCACGGATCTGTCGACCAGGAACAGATCGGCCTCGAGATAGTACACCACCACCATCAAGGCGAAGCCGGACAGCCACGTGGTATAGGCCTCCCATTTGAACCAGGTCAGTTCGTTCGGCATCTGGCGTGGGGCCACCAGATATTTCATGATCCGGTAGAAGCCGCCGCCATGGACCTGCCAAGCCTCGCCCTGGACGCCATCGGGCAGGTTGCGGCCCGGCCTGAGGCTGAGATCGAGGGCGATGAAATAGAAGGAACTGCCGATCCAGGCGATCGCGGCCACCACGTGCAGCCCGCGCAGCAGCAGGCTCGCCCATTCCGATATGACGGATCCCCACATGATCTCCCCATCAGGTGCGACATGGATGCCGCAGCTTCGACGACAGCAAACGGCCGCCGCCCTCACAATGTGTCGCACCGATCAACTGCATTTTCCAGTATGCTGGGCCGGGGGCTGACGCCCATCGTGCGGGCATGAGCTGACGCGGGATTCGGCAGGCCTCGAAACTGATTCAGACCTTTTGCGGGTGATCGGCGTTGACGCGCGACACGTGCAAAGAGGAGGACGACGAATTGAGCAAGAGGATGACGTTCGGGGCAATTGCGTTGGCGCTGCTCGTCGCAGCCGCGGCCGGCGCGCAGGCCGAGCCGGTGTTGCAGGGCAGGGAGGCCTATGGCGATTGGCGGGCCGACAAGCCGGGCACGGTCAGGCTGATCCGGCCGCAGGATCTGGTCAGGCCGGGCGCTACGCGGTCGGTTGCGAGCTCGTCGCGCGTGGTGCCGCGTCCGCCGCAAGCCGAGCTCCAGGTGCCGGCCGGATTCAAGATCGAGCTGTTCGCGGACGGCCTGCGCGCGCCGCGCATCATCCGCGTGGCGCCGAATGGCGATGTGTTCATCGCCGAGACGCGCGCCGGCAACATCCGCGTGCTGCGCGCCGGAGAAGGCGGCAAGGCCGCGACCAACGAGGTGTTTGCCAGCGGACTGCGGCAACCATTCGGCATCGCCTTCTTCCCGAACGGCGACAATCCGCAATGGGTCTATGTCGCCAACACCGACAGTGTCATCCGCTTTCCCTATCAGGCCGGCGATCTCAAGGCGCGCGGCAAAGCGGAGACGATCGTGGCGAGCCTGCCGGATGGCGGCCATTCCACCCGCGATATCGTCTTCAGCTCCGACGGCAAGCGCATGCTGGTCTCGGTCGGCTCGCTCAGCAATGTCGCCGAGGGCATGGGCACACCGCCGGGCGGGATGGAGGCCTGGTCGAAGACACAGCCGCTCGGCGCAACATGGGCCAGCGAGCTCGAGCGTGCCGCCGTGCTGGCCTTCAATCCCGACGGCAAGGAGAGGAAGATCTACGCCACCGGCCTGCGCAACTGCGTCGGCCTCGCAATCCAGCCGCAGACCGGCCTGCCCTGGTGTTCGATCAACGAGCGCGACGGTCTCGGCGACGATCTCGTGCCCGATTACGTGACCAGCGTGAAGGAGGGCGGCTTCTACGGCTGGCCGTGGTTCTACATCGGCAACAACGAAGACCCGCGCCATGCCGGCGCGCGACCGGATCTCAAGGACAAGGTGACCGTCCCCGATGTGCTGATCCAGCCGCACTCGGCCTCGCTCGGCATGACCTTTTATCAGGGCGCGCAGTTTCCGCCCGAATACCAGGGCGACGCCTTCGCCGCCGAGCACGGCTCCTGGAACAGGTCGAAGCGCACCGGCTACAAGGTGATCCGCATCAAGATGAAGGACGGCAAGCCGACCGGCGAGTACGAGGATTTCGTCACGGGATTCGTCGTGAACGACACGGAGGTGTGGGGCCGGCCGGTGGGCGTGGCGGTGGCGAAGGATGGATCGCTGCTGATGTCGGAGGACGGCAACGGCACGATCTGGCGGGTGACGCACTGATCTGACCCTCCCCTGGAGGGGGAGGGTCGGCGC
>NZ_JAEMSD010000119.1 GCF_016462955.1 Bradyrhizobium sp.
CAGCTGGTCCCAGATCGGGAAGGGGTCTTCCGTCCATTGCGGGTCGGTGTGGTCGAAATCATGGACCCAGTCGGTCACGGGCGGGTGGGCGGCGGGCTGGTTGACGTCGGACATGGCGGGGAATCCTTTGGCTCGATCCCTTGGCTCAATCGCTTGGCTCGAACTCGCTGAAGGCACGCGGCGGGGCAGCGCTACTCCTCGATCACATCGATTGCGATTTCCGGGCAGTTGGATTTCGCAAGCCAGGCCTTGTCCTCGAGCCCAAGCGGGACCGTGCCGTCGCCGGCTTCGTGCGCGTTACCGAACTCGTCGAGCTCGAAAAGCTCCGGCGCCAGCGCCTTGCAGCGGGCATGGCCCTGGCATTTCTCGGGATCGACGCGGACCTTCAATCGTTCTGCCATCGCAGCTTCCCTGGTCGTGCGCGCGAGGGCCCGAAGGGGCGGCGCGTTTCCTCGTTCGAATTCTCTTTAAGTTATAGGCTATTACATTCGCGGCGGACTTCCCCTGTCAAGCGCAAACTTATAGGCTCGGCCTTCAACATGCGTTCAAAACCCGCCCGCAAGCCCGACAAGACCTACCACCACGGCGATCTTCGCGATGCGTTGATCAAGGCCGCGCTGCACCAGGCGGAGCAGGGCGGCGCCGAGGCGATCAGCATCAAGGCGCTCGCCAAGCAGCTCGGTGTCTCGCAGCCGGCGCCGTACCGGCATTTTACCGACCGCGAGGCGCTGCTCGCAGCAGTCACGGCGGAGGCATTCAGGCAATTCTCGGCGCTTCTGCGCGAGGCGCTGGCGAAGCCGTCGAAGCAGTCGAAGCTTTTGCGGCTGGCGCTGGCGACGCTTGATTTCGGTCTGCGCCGCAACGGTATCTACCGCCTGATGTTCGCTTCGCGGACCGTGTCCTGTGCGGCCAAGGGCAGCGAGCTGCACGAGGCGACGCGGGAGACCTTTACGCTGGTGATCGAAGCTTTGGAAGCGCCCGCCGTCGGCTATCTGCGCGAGCGGCAGGCGCTCAAGATCTGGGCGGCTCTGCACGGCGTGGTGATGCTCGCCGAGCAGGGCCTGCTCACCGGTGAGGCCGCGCACGCAACGCGCGAGGAGCTGGTGGAAGATTTCGTCGACGAGACCAGGGCCGCACTCGCGGTCGCGATCAAGGATGCGCGGCGCCGGACAAGGGCTGGCGCCTAGGCCGTTGCCTGCAGCAGCCTCATCAGCTTCTCGACAGCGCTGTCCGGCGTGGTCACGACGGGACGGCCGGTGGCCTCCGCGACCAGCGGCGCCGTCGCCGCGATGCTGAATTGCGCGAGCGCGACGACGTCGCAGTCGCGCAGATCCTCCGACGCTTCGACGATCAGCCGGTCATGTGTAACGCGGTCGCCGCGGTCGAGCGCGGCCAGCGCGCCCTCGGCAAGTTTCGGCACGACCTCGATCGTAGCGGGAAACTCGGGCGGCATCGACGCCAGGGTCGGCGGAAAGGTCGAGAGCAGGCCGATGCGCCGGCCCATCGTCGCGGCACGCTCGATCATGGCCTCGTTCGGCTTGAGCACCGGCATCGGCGCATGCGCGCGCGCGACCGCCTCGATGCAGGGTCCGAAAGCCGAGCAAGTGAACAGGATCCCTTCCGCTCCCGTCGCTGCCGCGTAACGGCCGAGCGCGAGGAAGCGCTCGGTCATGACGTCGTTGAGTTGGCCCTCCCGCGCGAGATCCGCCGACAGGCTGTCGTCGAGCAGGTTCATCAGCCGCGCCTCGGGCCACGCCTTCGCGAATGCCGCCTCGATCGGCGCGATGGAATGCTTGAGAGCGTGGATGAGGGCAATTCGGGGCGGTATCGTCATGGAGCGTCATTGCGCATGGAAGGTCTCGACACTGCGTAACACGTTGTCGACGGCGGTCCCCAACTTGTCGACGATCAGGTCGATCTCGTTGGCCGAGGCGATGTAGGGCGGCGCCAGCAACACGTGGTCGCCGCGGACGCCGTCCACGGTGCCGCCCCCGGGATAGCAGGCGAGCCCGTTCGCAAACGCCTCGGCCTTGATCTTTTGGTTCAGCTTGAGCGCCGGATCGAACGATGTTCGGCTGGCGCGATCGGCGACGAGCTCGATTGCCCAGAACAGGCCGCGTCCCCTGATGTCGCCGACATGACGATGATTGCCGAAGCGCTCGATCAGGCGCTGCTCGAGCTGCTTGCCGCGCTCCCTCACCCGATCGAGCAGACTGTCTTCCCGGATCACGTCCTGCACCGCGAGTGCGGCCGCGCAGGCGAGGGGGTGTGCGAGATAGGTGTGACCGTGCAGGAATGCGCCCGAGCCGGCTCGGATGGTGTCGATGATCTTGCCGCTGGCGAGCATGGCACCGATCGGCTGATAGCCGCCGCCGAGCCCCTTCGCGATCGCCTGGATATCGGGCGCGACGTGTTCCTGCTCCCAGGCATGCGTCGTGCCGGTGCGGCCCATGCCGCACATGACCTCGTCGAGAATGAGCAGCGCACCGTGCCGGTCGCAGATCTCGCGCACGGCTTTGAAGTAGCCGTCCGGTGCGGTCACGGCGGCGGCGGTGGCGCCGACGACCGGCTCGGCGAGGAACGCCGCCACAGTCTCCGGACCAAGGCGCTGAAATTCGGCTTCGAGCTCGGCGACGAGGCGCGCGACGAACTGCGCGTCCGACTCGGCCTCGCGCTTCTCGTGATAGGCGAAGGCCGGTGTCACGTGGCTGAAGGCGGTCGAGAGCAGCGGGGCATAAGGCGCGCGCCGCCAGGCGTTGCCGCCGGCGGCAAGAGCGCCCAGCGTGTTGCCGTGATAGCTCTGGCGCCGTGCGATGAAATGCCGTCGCTGCGGTTCGCCGCGCTCGATGAAATACTGCCGCGCCAGCTTGATGCTGGCTTCGATCGCCTCCGATCCGCCGCTCACGAAATAGGCGTAGGCGAGGCCGCCGGGCTCGTGTCCGACCAGCGTCTCAGCCAGTGCCTCAGCCGGCTCGGAGGAGAAAAAAGCAGTGTGCGCGTAGGCGAGGGTGGACGCCTGCCGGGCCATCGCTGCGATCACGCGCGGGTGCTGGTGACCCAGGCAGGAGACCGCGGCACCCCCGGAGGCGTCGATGACGCGCCGGCCGTCCTCGGCAAAGAGGTAGACGCCTTCTCCACCGGTCGCTAAGGGCGGCGTTTCGCGCAGCGAGCGATGCAGCACGCGGCTGGTGCGTTTGCTCATGGGGCAACCTTTCTCCGGGATGCAGGTCATAGCCGGGGCAAGCCGCGCCTCAGTCTGTTCCAGGCGTTCCTCGGCCGCGGCCGCCGAGCAGGAGCGCCACTCCGGCGAGCGACCGCGCAATGACCGAGATCAATTCTTCATCTTCGGATCGATCGGCGTCGTGCCGCGCAGGCCCAGAATATCCTCCAGCACCTTCGCGCCGGCAATCACCTGCGCGTCGGCCCGCGGCGCGCCGACCACCTGAACGCCGACCGGCAGGCCGGACGCCGTGAAGCCGCACGGCAATGACAGCGACGGGCAGCAGGCGAGCGTAATGGCGTAGACGATGCCGAGCCACTCGACGTAATTGTCAAACCGCTTGCCGGCGCATTCCGCGACATAGCGATGTTCGATCGGGAAGGGCGGCACGATCGTGGTCGGGGTCAACAGGAGATCGTAGTTCTTGAAGAACTCGACCGCTCGCGCAGTCATGCCGACGCGCTGCGCCTCGGCGCGCGCGAGCTGCTCGACGGTGAGCTTGAGGCCCTCCTCGATGTTCCAGATCACCTCGGGCTTGAGCAGGTCGCGCTTAGTGCGCAGCAAGCTGGCCTTGGTGATTGCGAAGTCGAACGCGCGCAGCACGTGGAAGCATTCATGGGCCTCGCGCCAGTCCGGATGCGCCTCCTCCACGATGGCTCCGGCTTCCGCGAAGCGCTCCGCGGCCTTGCGCGTGATCGCCTTCACTTCTGGATCGACCGGCGTGATGCCAAGGTCGGGCGAATAGGCGATGCGCTTCGGCCTCTTGCCCGCTTGCGCCGCCGACAGGAACGAGGTCGCGGGGGCTGGCAGCGACAGGGGATCATCGGCATAGTCGCCGCTCATGGCGTCCAGCAGCAGCGCGAGATCCTCGACGTTGCGCGCCATCGGGCCGACCACGCCGAGATTGCGATCGACGCCGGACTTGGGCGTATGCGCGACGCGGCCGATGCTGGGCCGCATGCCGACGACACCGCAGAACGCCGCGGGGCTGCGCAAGGATCCGCCCATGTCGGAGCCCTGGGCGAGCCAGGCCATGCCGGTGGCAAGCGCCACCGCCGCGCCGCCGGAGGAGCCGGCTGCGGATTTCGACGTATCCCAGGGATTGAGCGTGGCGCCGAACACCTCGTTGAAAGTGTTGGCGCCGGCGCCGAACTCCGGCGTGTTCGACTTGGCGTACACCACCGCGCCGTTGGCCTCGAGGTTCTCGACCATGAGGTCGGACTTGGCGGGGATGTTGTCCTTGAAGATCGGCGAGCCCTGCGTGTTCAATACGCCCGCAACGTCGGTCAGATCCTTGATCGGCACCGGCAGGCCGGCGAGCAGGCCGCGCGCGCCGGCGGGCTTTCGCATCAAGGCCTTGGCACTATCGCGTGCGCGATCGAGGCACAGGATTGGCAGCGCGTTGACCTTGCCGTCGACCTCCTTGATGCGCTTCTCCAGCACATCCAGGAGTTCGATCGGCGAGACGTCTCCCGAGCGCAGCTTGTCGACGACGGCGCAAGCGGTTTCGCGGATCAGGTCTTGAGACAATTAGTTTACTCCTAAGTCTTGGTTTGTCATTCCGGGGCGCCCGAAGGGCGAACCCGGAATCTCGAGGTTCCGGGTTCGATGCTTTGCATCGCCCCGGAACGACGTTGTCGAAACTATCCCCACCCAGCGCTGATGCCGCCGTCGACCGTATATATCACCCCCGACGTATAACCGGCGCGGTCCGAGGCCAGGAACGCCATGAGGTCGCCGATCTCGCGCGCATGCGCAGGCCGTCCCAACGGCAGGCTCTTCTGGAATTCCCTGTAGCGGCTCTCGTCGCCGAACTGGTGCCTGGCCCGCGTCTTGAGCAGGGTGACGTGTCGGTCGGTGCCGACGGGGCCGGGATTGATGCCGACCACGCGGATGTTGTCGGCGAGGCTCTTGCCGCCGAGCGCGCGGGTGAAGGCCATCAGCGCGGCATTGCCGGCGCTGCCGCAGATGTAGTTGGCGTCGAATTTTTCGCCGGCCGCGCCGATGTCGTTGACGATGAAGCCGCCGCCGCGCTGCTTCATCTTAGCATAGATGTACCGCGTCAGGTTGATATAGCCGAACACCTTCAATTCCCAGGCGTGCCGCCAGGCCGCCTCGTCGATCTTGTCGATCGAGCCGCCGGGGATGTCCCCGGCATTGTTGACAAGCACGTCGATGTCGGCGGCTTCTTTCGCCAGCCGAGCCACATCCTCTTCCTTGCGCAGATCGACGATGCTGGTTGCGGCATCGATCTGGTGCGCGGAGCGCAAGCGATCGGCCAGCGCCTTGAGCTGATCGCCGCTGCGGGCGGCGAGGAGAAGATGTGCGCCTTCCTCGGCAAATGCCTCGGCGGCGGCTGCGCCAATGCCTTTGGATGCGCCCGTGATCAGGACGCGCTTGCCACGCAGATGCAGATCCATGGAAGGTACTCGCAGGACGGGAACAGGATCAGATCAGTAGGCGCTCTGTCGCGCCACGGTCAACATTGCAGTGCAGCGTTGCGCCATCAGCCACTTTGGTCCATTGCAGTGCGGTCAAAACGCGGCGCTGCCCGACCAACCAAGGACGTTCTCGATGAGCAGGAAACAATATCGGATCGCGGTCATTCCCGGCGACGGCATCGGCAAGGAAGTCATGCCGGAGGGCCTGCGCGTCCTGGAGGCGGCGGCGAAGAAGCACGGCGTCTCCGTGCAGTTCGACCATTTCGACTTCGCGTCCTGGGACTATTACGAGAAGCACGGCCAGATGATGCCGGACGACTGGAAGGAGAAGATCGGCAAGCACGACGCGATCTATTTCGGCGCGGTCGGTTGGCCGGCCAAGATTCCGGATCACGTTTCGCTATGGGGCTCGCTGATCAAGTTCCGCCGCGAGTTCGACCAGTACGTGAACCTGCGCCCGGTGCGGCTGATGCCCGGCGTGCCCTCGCCCCTGGCGGGCCGCAAGCCCGGGGATATTGATTTCTGGGTGGTGCGCGAGAACACGGAAGGCGAGTATTCCTCGGTCGGCGGCCGCATGTTTCCGGACACCGACCGCGAGTTCGTGACGCAGCAGACGGTGATGACCCGCACCGGCGTGGATCGCATCCTGAAATTCGCTTTCGAACTCGCCCAGTCGCGGCCGAAGAAGCATCTGACCTCGGCGACCAAATCCAACGGCATCTCGATCACCATGCCGTATTGGGACGAGCGCGTGGAGGCGATGGCGAAGAAGTTTCCGGGCGTGAAGTGGGACAAGTACCACATCGACATTCTCACCGCGAACTTCGTTCTGCATCCGGACTGGTTCGACGTCGTGGTCGGCTCGAACCTGTTCGGCGACATCCTGTCCGATCTCGGCCCCGCCTGTGCCGGCACGATCGGTATCGCACCATCAGGCAACATCAATCCCGAGGGCGATTTCCCGTCGGTGTTCGAGCCGGTGCATGGCTCGGCGCCCGACATCGCAGGGCAGGGCATCGCCAACCCGATCGGCATGATCTGGTCGGGCGCGATGATGCTCGAGCATCTCGGCGAGAAGGAAGCCGGCAAGTCGATCGTCGATGCGATCGAGCGCACGCTGGCCGAACGTACGCTCCGCACCAAGGATCTCGGCGGCAACGCCGATACCACGGCATGCGGCAAGGCCGTCGCGGATATGGTGGATTAATGCGTCTTCACCCTCGCCCCTTGTGGGGCCCCTTGTGGGAGAGGGTGGCTCGCCGCCTAGCGGCGAGGCGGGTGAGGGGGTCTGTCTCCGCGGAGACAGGCCTCTATCAGCTGCGTAATTGCTCGCCGAGAGAACCCCTCATCCGGCGCTTCGCGCCACCTTCTCCCACAAGCGGAGAAGGAAGGGGCGCATTGCGCATCGAGCCGTTCAGCCCACGATCTTCTCGATCGCCGCCTGATCCAACCCGAACTTCTTCCCGGCCTCCAGAATTTCCTGCCAGGTGGTCGGGTCGACCGGAATGCCTTCCGCGAGGCGCTTCTTCTTGGTCTCGCGCTCGGGCTCGCCGGCGATCTTGACCTTGTCGACCCCGGGCGCGGGCGGCGAGCCGGTGTGCCAGGCGACGAAGCTCTCGACTTCGCGTGCAAGGTTCTCGCCGGTCCCGAGCTTGCCGGGATCGATGACGATCGAGAGCATGCCGTTGAGAACGTTGTGCTTGCCGTCGGAGGAGCCTTTCACCACTTGACCGCCGGAGAGCGCTCCCCCGAGGATTTCACAGACGAGCGCGAGTCCGGAGCCCTTGTGCTCGCCGAAGGGGAGGATGGCGCCATACGGCGGAATGACGGTGTAGCGCGGATTGATGGTCGGATTGCCTTCATGGTCGATGATGGTGCCGGGCTCCAGCTCGACGCCCTTGTTGTGGGCGACGCGGGTCTTGCCTTGCGCGATCCTGCTGGTGGCGAAATCCAGTACGATCGGATCCTTGCCGTTGCGCGGGATGCCGACGCAGAAAGGGTTGGTGCCGTGGCGGGCATCGCTGCCGCCCCAGGGCGCCACGATCGGACGCGAGATCACGTTGACGAAGTGGATCGAGACCAGGCCGTGGTCGATGCACTGCTCGGCCCAGTGGCCGATCCGGCCGATGTGATGTGCGTTGGAGAGGCCGACGAGGCAGACGACATTCTGCTTGGCGCGCGCGGCTGCCAGCTCCATCGCTTCATGGCCGATCACCTGTCCGTAGCCGGTGAGGCCGTCGAGGGTGAGAAGCGGGCCGGTGTCGAGCACGATCTTGACGTGCTGGTTCACGGCGAGGCCGCCATTGGTGACGCTCTGGACGTAGCGCGGGATCATGCCGACGCCGTGCGAATCGTGGCCCTTGAGATTGGCCTCGACCAGATTGGTGGCCACGAGCTCGGCCTCGCGGTCCGAGGAGCCGCCGGCCTTGACGATGGCGCGGATGGCGTTGGTGAGCGGCCCTGCCTTGATGTTGCGATACTCGGCCATTGTTGTTCTTTCTTATCCCTTCACGATCCGGCGGCAATGGACCAATGCCGCTTCAATCAGGTTCTCGCTGGCCTCGGGCGTACGGAACGCCGAATGCGCCGACAGCGTCACGTTTGGAATTTTCGTCAGCGGGTGATCCGCCGGCAGCGGCTCGGTGTTGAAGACGTCGAGGCCGGCATGGCGGATGTGGCCCGATTTCAGCGCCTCGATCATGGCGGTCTCGTCGACGATCGCGGCCCGTGCGGTGTTGACGAAGATGACGCCCGATTTCATTTTCGCGATCTTCTCGCGGGTGATCATGCCGCGCGTCTCGTCGTTGAGCAGCAGGTGCAGCGAGACGACGTCGCTTGTCGCCAGCACCGTGTCGAGATCGGTGAACTCCACGCCGGGATGGCTCTTCGTCGAGCGGTTCCAGGCGATCACCTTCATGCCGCTGCCGGACGCGATGCGAGCGACCTCCGCGGCGATGCCCCCGAACCCGATCAGGCCGAGCGTCTTGCCGGTGAGCTGCATGCCGTCCTCGCGCAGCCAGTTGCCGGCCCGCATCTCACGGTCCATCATCGCGATGACACGGGCCGAAGCCCACATCAGCGCGATCGCGGATTCGGCGACCGCGGTGTCGCCATAGCCCTTGATCAGGTGCACGGAGATGCCGAGCTCGGCGAGCTCTTCCGGGTTCATGTAGCTGCGCGCGCCGGTGCCGAGGAAGACGACGTGCTTCAGGCCGGTGCATTTCCTCGCCACGTCGGTCGGAAGCGCGGTGTGGTCAACGATGGCGATCTCTGCCCCGTCGAGAATCTCAGGATATTGCTCGGGCTTGATGTCCGGATCCCGGTGGATCCGAACCTTGGGGTCGCCTGGCTGGGTTAGTCGCTCCATGATCACAGCGAGGGCTTCATTGGCGTCGACGAAAACTCCGCGCATGGTGCTCTCCGGTCAGGACGCGACGCCGGCGATCGCCAGCACGGTATGCATGAGAACGTTGGTGCCGGCGGCGCAGTCCCCCTGCGTGGCATCCTCCAGCTCATTGTGGCTGATGCCGTCCTTGCAGGGCACAAACACCATCGCGGCCGGCATGATGGTGTTGAGGTTGCATGCGTCGTGGCCGGCGCCGGATGTGATGCGGCGCGAGGAATAGCCGAGCGTCTTCGCGGCGTTCTCGACGGCCGCGATCAGCTTGGGATCGAAATGCGTCGGCGGCTTGCGCCAGACCAGATCGATCTTCACATCGACCTTGCGGCGCGCGGCGATCTCGGCAATGGCGGCACGCAAATCGCGATCGAGCGCATCCATGATGGCGCCATCGGCACTGCGGCAATCCATGGTGAAGGCGATCTCGCCGGGAATGACGTTGCGGGAGGGGTTTGCGATCACGGCCTCGCCGATGGTGCCGACCGCGTTCGGTCCGTGCTTCTTCGCAATCGATTCCATCGCCAGCACGATCTCGGACAAGGTCGCCAGTGCGTCGCGGCGCAGCGGCATCGGCGTCGAGCCGGCATGGCTCTCGAAGCCGGAAATCCTGCCGTCGTACCACAAGACGCCCTGGCCGGAATCGACGACGCCGATGGTCTTGCCTTCGGCTTCCAGGATCGGACCCTGTTCGATGTGCAATTCGACGAAGCATCCGAGCTTCTGGAAACCGACCGGCTTGTCGCCGCGATAACCGATGCTGTCCAGTGCCTGACCGACGGTCGTGCCCTCGGTGTCCTTGCGCGACAAAATGTCATCGGTGGTGAAGTCGCCGACATAGGCGGCGGAGGCCATCATCGCAGGCGCGAAGCGCGATCCTTCCTCGTTGGTCCAGTTCACGACGCAGATCGGCGCTTCGGTCTCGATGCCGGCATCATTCAGCGTGCGGATCACTTCCAGCGCGCCGAGCGTCCCCAGGATGCCATCATATTTTCCGCCGGTCGGCTGGGTGTCGAGATGCGAGCCGATGCCGACCGGCAGCTTCGACATGTCGCGGCCCTTGCGCAGGCCGAACTGAGACCCGAGCGCGTCGACGTGGACTTCCAGTCCGGCGTCCTCGCAGGCCTTACGGAACCAGTCGCGCACCTGCTTGTCTTCGCTGCTGAGCGTCAGCCGCCGCACGCCGCCCTTGGCCGTCGCGCCGAATTGCGCTGTCTCATGGATCGAGCCCCACAAGCGGGCGGAATCGATTTGCAGGTTGGTGGCGGCTCGGCTCATGCGGTCAGTCTCTCAGTTGTCATTCCGGGGCGCCCCAAAGGGCGAACCTGGAATCTCGAGATTCCGGGTGTGGTGCTGCGCACCATCCCGGAATGACGTTGAAGGTTGTCCGGCGGCTAATTCAATGACGCGCCAGCGCGGGCGCGTCAACCGCGAGGCTGCTCTGCGCGATCTGCCGTGCAAGCTCGGCTACGCGCTCCACGGCGACGACGTCGGGCGAGGCGAGCCAGCTTGCCGTGAACGTCAGCGGCGCGATAGCGAGGTCGGTGTCAAGCAACTGCAGGCGGCCGTCCGCGAGCTCGTTCTCGACAATGGCGTCGGGGATCACGGCGACGCCGAGCCCCTCGACAGCCATGTGGATGACGGTGGCCAGCGAGGCGGAGGCATGCAGGCGGATCGGCGGCAGCTCCGGCCGGTCGAACACCTCGCGCACGACCTCGTAGGGCTTGGTCTTGCGCGGGAAGGTGATGATCGGAAACCGGGCCAGGTCCGCCGGCGTCACCGGGCCGTTGCCCAGACCCAGCGAAGGGCTCGCGAGGAAGCCGATCGGATAGTCGGCAAGCACGCGGTTGTGCACGCCGGAAGCCGAGAGCGGCCCGACGACGAAGGCGAGCTCGATCTCCTGCGCGAGCAGGCGCGCGGTGAGGTTCGGGGTGATGTCGACCTCGATCTCCAGCGACAGGTTCGGGTAGACCTCGTTCACACTCTTCACCAGACGCGGCAGCCAGGTGTGCACGATGGTCTCGGCGACACCGAGCCGCATCACGCCCCGCATGGCGGACCGATCGCCGATCTCCGCCATCATCTGCGCGCGCAGACCGATCAGCTTCTCCGCATAGACCATCATCTGCCGGCCGCTCGGTGTCGGCGAGGCGACGCGATGATCGCGGTTCAGGAGTTTCACACCCATCTCGCGCTCGAGCTGGGCGATGCGCTGGGAGATCGCCGGCTGGGTGGTGTTGAGCCGCTGCGCTGCGCCGCGAAAGCTGCCGAGCTTCACAACCCACAGGAACGTTTCAATCGACCTGAAGTCCAGCATTGGGAAGATGTCCTGATCGATAAATTGGATTTATCGATATTGATTAGAAACGACGATTAGACTTTATAGCACGCTTGGTGTTGGCTTGTCCTTGTCGAGTTTCTAGGCAGGTCGATCACATGACTGTTTTGGTGGCAACGCAGCAAACTGAAACGCCCGACGCCCTTCCGAGCCGCAGCGCCCGGCTCGCCTACCGCGAAGGGCTGGTCGCCTCCACCGCGGGCGTGGCCCCGGGCTTTGTTCAGGGCAATCTGGCGATCCTGCCGGCGGAGTATGCCGGTGCCTTTCACCGCTTCTGCCAGCTCAATCCGAAGCCGTGCCCGATTATCGGGATGTCCGACGTCGGCAGTCCTTTCATCCCCTCGCTTGGCGCCGATCTCGACATTCGCACCGACGTTCCCCGCTACCGCGTCTGGCGCGATGGCGAGGTCGTGGACGAGCCGACCGACGTAAAAAGCTACTGGCGCGACGACCTCGTCACCTTCGTGCTCGGGTGCTCGTTCTCGTTCGAAGAGGCGCTGCTCGAGGAGGGCATGCCGATCCGCCACATCGAGAACAACGTGCGCGTGCCGATGTATCGCACCAACATCGCCTGCGGCGAGGCGGGACCCTTTGCCGGTCCCATGGTGGTGTCGATGCGCCCGTTCAAGCCGGCCGATGCCATCCGCGCGGTCCAGATCACCTCGCGCTATCCCGCCGTGCACGGCGCGCCCGTGCATCTTGGCCATCCTCACCTGATCGGCATCAAGGACATCGCCAGGCCGGACTACGGCGATCCGGTGCCCGTGGCCGACGACGAGATCCCGGTGTTCTGGGCCTGCGGGGTGACGCCGCAATCGGTGATCAACGCCGCCAGGCTGCCGTTCGCCATCACCCATTCGCCCGGCTTGATGCTGGTGACGGATCTGAAGAACAGGAACATGGCCGTGATATAGTAGGCAGCGCCTGCTGCTTCTTCGGGCTTTACCGCATCCATCAATCGCTTCATTCGATCAGCCAAATTCAGTAACAGGGGACTTTGCCATGACGATCACTCGCCGCGACGTGTTGTTGGGAGCCACCGCCACTGCCGCCCTCGTGCCGCTGGCAGCGCGCGCACAGACCTCGGAAGTCGTGATCGGGGTGATCTATCCGTTCTCCGGCGGTAGCGCGCAGCAGGGTGTCGATGCGCAGAAAGCCTATGAGACCGCGCTCGAAGTCATCAACAAAGACGCCGATTTCGACCTGCCGCTGGCCAAGGGCGAAGGCCTGCCGGGTCTCGGCGGCGCGAAGATCCGTCTCGTGTTCGCCGACCACCAGGCCGATCCGCAGAAGGGCCGTGCCGAGGCCGAGCGCCTGATCACGCAGGAGAAGGTCTGCGCCATCATCGGCACCTATCAGAGCGCCGTCGCCGTCACCGTCAGCCAGATCTGCGAGCGCTATCAGGTCCCGTTCGTTTCCGCCGACAATTCCTCGCCCAGCCTGCATCGTCGCGGCCTGAAATATTACTTCCGCGCTGCCCCGCACGACGAGATGTACTCGGCCGCCATGTTCGACTTCTTCGATGCCATGAAGAAGAAGGGCACCAAGATCGAGACGCTGTCGCTGTTCCACGAGGACACCATTTTCGGCACCGATTCCGGCAACGCCCAGGCCAAGATCGCCGGCGAGCGCGGCTACAAGATCGTCACCGACATCAAGTATCGCGCCAACTCGCCCTCGCTCTCGGCCGAGGTGCAGCAGCTCAAGTCTGCGAACGCCGACGTGCTGATGCCCTCGAGCTACACCACTGACGGCATCCTGCTGGTCAAGACCATGGCCGAGCTCGGCTACAAGCCGAATGCAATCGTGGCGCAGGACGCCGGATTCTCCGAGAAGGCGCTTTACGACGCCGTTGGCGACAAGCTCGAGGGCGTGATCTCGCGCGGCACCTTCTCGCTCGACCTCGCGCAGAAGCGCCCGATGGTCGGCAAGATCAACGACATGTTCAAGGCGAAGTCGGGCAAGGACTTCAACGACCTCACCTCGCGCCAGTTCATGGGCCTGATCATCCTCGCCGACGCCATCAGCCGCGCCAAGTCGACCGACGGCGAGAAGATCCGCGACGCGCTGGCGGCGACCGATATCCCCGGCGAGAAAACCATCATGCCCTGGAAGCGCGTCAAGTTCGACGAGATGGGCCAGAACAACGACGCCGACCCGGTGCTGCTGCAATATGTCGGCGGCAAGTTCGTTACCATCTTCCCGCCGCAGGCCGCGATCGCCGAGGCGGTCTGGCCGATGAAGTAAGCGCTGCGCGAGCAGGGGAATCGAGATCGTCGCACGGGCCTCGTCATTGCGAGGAGCGAAGCGACGAAGCAATCCAGAATGTCTCCGCGGTGGGACTGCTGGATTGCTTCGCTTCGCTCGCAATGACGAAGCAAACGATGACGTTTCGAATGGGGGACCAGAGTTGACAGCTCAAGCCATTATCCAGAGTCTCGCGAGCGGCCTGCTCATGGGCCTGCTCTACGGATTGATCGCGGTCGGCCTCGCGCTGATCTTCGGCCTGATGGACGTCACGAACTTCGCCCATGGCGAGTTCCTGATGATCGCAATGTACCTGTCGTTCTTCCTGTTCGCGTTCTTCGCGATCGATCCCTTGCTGTCGGCGCCGCTGGTCGCGGCGGCGTTGTTCATCTTCGGCGCGGTGGTCTATCTGCTGCTTGTACGCTTTGCCATGCGGGCCAAGGCCAATGCCGGCATGGTGCAGATCTTCACCACCTTCGGCCTTGCCATCGTCATGCGCGGCCTCGCGCAATATTTCTTCACGCCGGACTACCGCAGCATTCCGCAGTCCTGGCTCGGCGGCAAGACCATCTCGATCGGCGGCATCTTCCTGCCGCAGCCGCAGCTGGTCGGCGCGCTGGTCTCGATTGCCGCGTTCGCCGGTCTCTACTTCTTCATCCATCGCACTGATTTCGGCCGCGCGATCGAAGCAACCCGCGAAGATCCCGGTGCGGTGGCCCTCGTCGGCATCGACAAGAATCGCGTGTTCGCATTCGGCTGGGGCCTTGGCGCCGCGCTGGTCGGGCTTGCCGGGGCCATCATGGCGGTGTTCTTCTACATCTATCCCGACGTCGGCGCTTCCTTCGCGCTGATCGCCTATGTCACGGTGGCGCTCGGCGGCTTCGGCAGCGTGTTCGGCGCCTTCGCCGGCGGAATCATCGTCGGTCTGGTCGAAGCGACCACCGCGCTGGTGCTGCCGCCGTCGCTGAAATCGGTCGGCATCTACTCGGTCTATCTGCTCGTCGTTTTCATCCGGCCGCGCGGCCTGTTCGGATCGATCTGATGGACAAGGATTTTGCAGCGCGGCGCCGCCGCGACCTCATCCTCGCCGCAGCGCTCGCTGCCATCGCCGCGCTGACGCCGCTGTTCGTGAAGGACGTCGTCGTCCAGAACATCCTGATCCTGACTCTGATGTATGCAGGGCTGTCGCAGAGCTGGAACATCCTGTCCGGCTATTGCGGGCAGATATCGCTTGGGCACGCGCTGTATTTCGGCCTGGGTGCCTACACCACCGAGCTGCTGTTCACCAAGTTCGGCGTGCTGCCCTGGTTCGGTATGCTGGCCGGCGGGGTCGTGTCGGCACTGATCGCAATGGGGCTCGGCTATCCCTTCTTCCGCCTGCGTGGCCATTACTTCGTGATCGCCACCATCGTCATCGCCGAGATCGGCTTGCTTCTGTTCCACAATTGGGAATGGGCCGGCGCGGCGATGGGGATCACCATTCCGATCCGCGGCGACAGCTGGCTGAAATTCCAGTTCCTGCGCACCAAGCTGCCGTACTTCTATTTCGCGCTGGCGCTGTGCTGCCTTGCCTGGTTCGTGACCTGGTGGCTGGAAAACTCCAAATGGGGTTTCTGGTGGCGCGCGGTCAAGGACAACCCGGAGGCGGCCGAGAGCCTCGGCGTCGACGTGTTCAATTCCAAGATGGGTGCGGCCGCGGTCTCGGCCTTCCTGGTCGCCATCGGTGGCAGCTTCTACGCCCAGTTCGTCTCCTACATCGATCCTGAAAGCGTCATGGGCTTTCAGTTTTCGCTGTTGATGGCGCTGCCCGCCGTGCTCGGCGGCATCGGCACCCTGTGGGGGCCGGTGTTAGGGGCGGCCATCCTGATCCCGCTGACCGAGCTGACGCGCTTCAAGTTCGGCGGCTCGGGCCGCGGTGTCGACCTCATTGTCTACGGCACGCTGATCGTCCTGCTCTCGCTGGCCCAGCCGCGGTGGCTGCTGAGCCTGTTTTCCCGTGCGAAACCGACGGGAGCCACGCG
>NZ_JAEMSD010000120.1 GCF_016462955.1 Bradyrhizobium sp.
CAGGCACCGCCCGGTAAACGGCGCCGGCCAGACATTGTTGCGGGAGAGATCGAACACGATCCCGCGCACCGACGAGCCGCTGCTGGCCGCGCAGATGCGCCGCTTGGCCTCCTCCGCGCCGTCGGCCTCCTGGCTCGCATAGAAGCGGGTGCCGAGCAGCACGCCGGTCGCGCCGAGCATCATCATGGCGGCGAGCCCGCGCCCATCGGCGATCCCGCCGGCCGCCACCACCGGCACACGGCCTGCGGCGAGATCGACGATCGCCGGCACGAGATCGACGGTGGTGCGCGAGGCGCCATGACCGCCCGCCTCCGTTCCTTGCGCGATCAGGATGTCGGCCCCGGCCTCGAGCGCCTGCCGCGCCATCGCCTCGTCCTGCACCTGGCAGATCAGGCGCGCGCCAGCCGCCTTGATCTGCGCCGCGAACGGCGCCGGATCGCCGAACGACAACATGATCGCGGATGGTCTCGCGGCAAGCGCGATGTCGAGAAGCTCGGGCCGCCTGGCGAGGCTCCAGGTGATGAAGCCGATGCCGAAGGGAGCCGACAAGCCTGCGAGCTTTGCGGTTTCCTGCTCCAGCCAGGTTCGCTCGCCGTATCCGCCGCCGAGAATGCCGAAGCCGCCGGCGCGGCTGACGGCCATGACGAGGCGGCTGCCGGCGATGATGTCCATGGGCGCAAGCAGGATCGGATGTGCGATCCCCAGCAGCGTGGTCAGCGGCGTTGCAATCGACATGGCTCCTCCCCGATGGACAACAACATTAGGCGCGACTAACATTCTTTAAAAATGAATTGTTGCGAACGAAACGATCTGAAAAGCGAAACGCTGCCATGGAACTGAGCGATCTTCAAACCTTTGCCGCCGTTGCTCGTGCGGGCGGCATCACCCGCGCCGCCGCAGAGCTCAACACGGTCCAATCGAATGTCACCCAGCGCGTGAAGGCACTGGAGGCGGAGATCGGCACGGCGCTGTTCGAGCGTCACGCCCGCGGCATGGCGCTGACCGGTGCCGGCAAGCGCCTCCTGCCTTATGCGCAAAAGCTGGCGGCGCTGTCGCGCGAAGCGCTGCTTGCCGCACGCGACGATGGCGAGCCGAAAGGCCCGCTCGCGATCGGCTCGATGGAGACGACGGCAGCCGTGCGCCTGCCGCCGCTGCTGGCGGATTTCCATCGCAATTGTCCCGCCGTGCGACTCTCCTTGCGCACCGCGCCGACCGCCGATCTCGTCGCCGGCGTGCTCGACGGCACGCTCGACGGCGCCTTCGTCGCCGGCCCCATTACGCATGACGACCTCATGGCCACGAGCGCCTTCCGCGAGGAGCTGGTGCTGGTCAGCGCGCGGCGCTGGGCTTCACTGGCCGAGCTGCGCGCCGGCACGCCGGAGTCGGGGCCGACTGCACTCGTGTTCCGCACCGGCTGCACCTATCGTCAGCGGCTCGAACAGGTGTTCACCGAATTCGGCTGGCCGTCAGCCGCACGCTTCGAGCTCGGCACGCTCGACGGCATGATCGGTTGCGTCGCCGCCGACATGGGTGTGACGCTGCTGCCGCGTGCAGTGGTGGAATGCAGCGCGATGAGCGGCAGCGTCTCGATCCACACGCTGAGCCCGTCGCATGCGCGCGTCGAGACACTGTTCATCCAGCGCCGCGCGGGACATCAAACCAGCGCGCTTCGAAGCTTTGTCGAGGGCCTCATGAAGGACGACGAAATCATCGCGGCCTGAAACGACACAACGTTCCACTCCACGAAATTCGTCACAAATCCTTCGCGATGCAGTCTGCCGCCGCAGCGCACCACATCGAAAAGCTTTGAAGCCCGCGATCATTCTACGTTAGGATGACTGGCTGGCCAGCGCAAAACCATAACGAAGCCGTACATCGGCAAGAAACATCGGGAGGACTATCGATGCGCAATACGCTCGTGTTGTGCTGTGTCGCTGCGTTGTCGGCGATCTCAGGAACAGCAAATGCCCAGGACTGGACCAAGTCGAAATGGGGGCCGAACGACGAGATCGGCGCCGCCAACTACATGACACCCGAGCTCGTGATGAAGGCGGCATCGCTGGTGAAGACCGGCAAGACCTATGCCCTCGGCATGGCCGTCACGTCGCAGACGCCGGCCTACCCGCCGCGCAGCTACAAGATCACCATCGTGCAGCCGGGACAGGCCGGCAGCCCCGGTCTCGGTCCCAACAAGGCGACTTACAACGACGATATCCTGGACAGCTGGGTCGGTGTCGGCAGCCAGCTCGACGGCCTCGGCCATCTCGGCATCGAGCACGTCTACTACAACGGCAACAAGCTCGCCGACTTTGCCGATCCGACCGGGCTGAAGAAGCTCGGCATCGAGAAGGTCCCGCCAATGGTCACCCGCGGCGTCCTGCTCGACATGGCCGCCTACTTCAAGACCGACGTCGTGAAGGAAGGTACCGCCTTCAACGTCAAGGAGATCGAGGAAGCCGCCAAGCAGCAGAACGTCGAGATCCGCCAGGGCGACGTCGTCATCTTCCACACCGGCTGGCTCAGCCTGGTCGGTAAGGACGACAAGCGCTATTCGGCCGGCGAGCCCGGGCTCGGCGTCGAGGGTGCGAAATATCTCACCGGCAAGGGCGTCGTCGCCGTCGGCGCCGACACCTGGGGACTCGAAGTGCTGCCGTTCGAATCCAAGAATGTGTTCGAGGTGCACCAGATCCTGCTCGCGATGAACGGGACCTACATCCTCGAAAACATGGACACCGCCGCGCTCGCCCGCGACAAGGGCTATGAGTTCCTGTTCGTGCTGGGACAGCCGCGCTGGACCGGCGGCGTGCAGGCAATGATCAACCCGATCGCGATCCGCTGACACCCGATAAAGGGCCTCGAAGAAAGCCGGGTGAGGACTTGCAGTGGCTCCATCGAGAGCATTGCTTGCCCTCACCCGCCCCACGCACTTCAGGTTCGAATGTCCTCGTAGGACTTGATCAGACGCGGGCCGATCGACGTCGCCTCGTGCGAGTCCGCGTCGCCCAGGCTGCCGAAGTCGAGCTTGGTCAATTTCGCCAGATCCGCGATCGACACCTGGAAGACGCTGACGTCCTCCTCGGACATCCGCTCGAACACATCGGCCTCCTGGATCCGGTCGATCTCCATGACCTGCTTGCGCTGGCTCATCAGGAACGCCGCGGCCTTGAGTCCGTCTTCGTTGCGCCGGATCAGTATCTTCCAGAAGTATTTTGGAATCTGAACGCCGCCGAAACTCGGGTCCTTGTGCGGTCGTCCGGAAGAATTAGGCAGATCGGATTCGTCGGCATCCGGTCCGTCGAATACCGGACCATTCATCACGATACCCTTCTCCTCGCCTTCGAGCAGGACATCGCGCGTGTAGTCCTCCAATCCCGCCCAGAGCTGCTTGCCTTGGTTGAACGAGAAGAACTGCGGCGAGCAATTGGTGAAATGGAAGGAATCGTCGCCGTGCTGCTTGGCCGCGGCGACGGTGTCGCCCCAGGTTGCGTCGAGGCGGCGCACCAGATGACCGCGGTCGAAGGGATTCTTGCTGCGATCCGCCTCGAACGTCGCCTGCCTGCGATAGAACTCGTTGCCAATCTGGGCATCGTCGTCGATGCGCGGATCGCGCAGCCAGGAATCGCCTTCACGCTTGCCGACGTCCTGCTGCTTGCCACCGTCGATGTTCACGCAGCTGAAGAAGGCGAGCCTGCGCTGCTTGTTCATGACCACGCTGTAGTTGAAATATTTGAGCTCGAACTGCCTGGAGCTTCCCTTGAGCATCGCGATCCGGGGCTTGAGGGCGGACGGAATCTTCGGCAAGGGGACCGAGAATCTCCCAGTGCCGAGAAAATTCGCCTTGTATCCGGGACGCGATTTCAACGTGCTCTGATCGATATGCACGGCCTCCATGGGCAGGCCGTTCCTCGGACTGATGTGAGGCAGGAGAACAGCCGGTCGGGCGATCAGCGCCTTGCCACCGTTGGACATGCCGCGGTTTGGTGAACCTCCGTTACCTCCCTCCGAACCCGGCGCGGGGGCGACCGGAGCCATTGGGATTTCCCTCCTGAAAATCGGCAATGGCACGCGGATCGGAACCACAAGCGATGTGCCGTCGAGGGAGTGCTCGACCCAGACATTGGTGCCGAATGCAGGCGCGGTCTCCGGCGGGCGGACTTTCGTCCTTTCTTGCCGGACCGGCGGCTCTTCCTCATCCAAAACCGGCTTGATCAAGGGGTGGGAACCGACGGCCACCTTGAGGTCGGCCACGATCGCGCTGATGCGGATGCCTTCGTTGGCGATCCAATCGATCGAGGATTCGTCCATCGAGGGCTTCCACACCTTGCCATCCTTGGTCAGGATGCGGCCCTGCCCATCTTTCCGCGGAACGCCACTGTGGTGCAGCGCGACCGCCTGCCAAAAGCGGTTGAACGCGGGCGACCCCGACGACCCAGCCGTCGTGTCGGTGTTGTACCAGAGGAAGTCCCCGACATATTTGAGCAGCTTGTTCTCCCGGACGCAGACCTGCTTCATCTGCCCGCTGGGATGCTGCACGATGGTGAGATACTCGCCCGGGTCCGCCTTGCCGGGCGCGTCGCTCAGCGGCAGCCAGCCCCAGTCCTCGAGATCTTCGTGGCCCGACAGCGAGGTCGGGGCTACGGCGACGACAGAAAAATCCAGCCTGTCATTGGTGTAGAAGAACCTGCCCGGCTCAAATCCAAACCTCACCGGCGCGCGCTCTTGTCCCGTCATGTCCAGTTCGTAGTCGAAATCGGCAATCGAATTGGCAGCGTCCGCCGGCTTGCCGAAGACGTGATGGTTCGTCAGCAGCAGGCCGGGCCCGATCAGAAAGCCCGAGCCATAGCCGAGCAGATTCGACTTCAGATCCCTGAGCTGAATACGGCAGACCGAGCGTGCGGCGGCCATCCCCTTGGCGAGATAATTGATGCTGTCGAGATCATTGCCCTGGATGATCCGCTCCAGGCCGATCTCGGCCTTTGCCACGTCCCCCGTCTCGGCCAGCAGCTGGCGCTGGCGCAAGCGCATCCTCTCGACGGACATGTCGATCGGGCCGTCGCCCAGTTTCCGGTTCAGGGCGTCTGGTGAGAACTCGGCTTGCTTGAATCGCCTTTCGGAGCCCGCGATGAGGCTTGGCTTGATCAGCATCAGAACCTCTCAAAATGGCTGAGCAAATGTCGGACGTAGCCGGCGCCTCAAAATCTGCGCCAAGGTTGCCAGCGGACCCGACTGCCGGTCGCTGGCGATCATTCTGGAAATCGGGGTACGCACCCCACTCTACCTATACATACATAAATACAGCGCAACAATCAGAGGGTCAATTGACAGGCCCCGCTGAGGACGCGACATCATGCCATGGCCGGTGACGTCGCCCGTGTGAGATTTGCCACAAATGACCGCTGCATTTGTGCTTGGTCATCTTCACGCGCTACGTCCTGTCACCTTCAGCCGCCATCGCCGCAGCGCGACGATGGACCAGATCGCCTCGACGAGGCCGAACGGCCAGGCCCCCTGCAGGAAGCCATAGGCCGAGCCGAGCGCGCACGAGGCCGCGAACAGCAGCACGAACCAATGGCTGCGATCTTCCAGGGCATAGCAGACCAGCATCGCCGTGACGGCGAACAGGCCGAATAATGTCAGCGCATCCATGTTCCGGGTTCACTCCGCAGCGCGACGCGTGATATGCGCTAACGCCATGCCGGCTGTTATCCTGCCTCTCGTCGATGCTGCAACCCATTGGCCCGCGCGCGGCGCGCTGGTCGGGCTCGATCTCGGCACCAAGACCATCGGCGTTGCCGTGTCCGACCCCGATCGTCGGCTTGCGACCGGTGTAGAGACCATCTCCCGCAAGGCGTTCAAGCAGGACGCCGCGCGCCTGATAGCAATTGCGGCCGAGCGCAAGGCGGTCGGCTTCGTGCTCGGCCTGCCCATCAACATGGACGGCAGCGAAGGGCCGCGCGCGCAATCGACCCGCGCCTTCGCCCGCAACCTCGCCGCCCTGACCGCGCTTCCCATCGGTCTGTGGGACGAGCGCCTCTCGACAGCTGCGGTCGAGCGCGAGCTGATCGGCATGGACGTGAGCCGCGCCAAGCGGGCCGAGGTGATCGATGAGCACGCCGCGATCTTTATCCTGCAAGGCGCGCTCGACCGCCTCGCCAATCTTCGCGCCAGCCCGGGACCGCACTGATTCATGGCCGTCGTCATCGCGGCATTGCTGCCGGTCTTCATCCTCATCGTGCTCGGAATCGTGCTGAAGCGCAGCCTGATGCGGCTCGAAACGCAATGGCACGGGCTGGAGCAGCTAACCTATTTTGTGCTGTTCCCGATGCTGTTGATCCAGACCCTGGTCAAGGCCGACCTGTCCAAGGTGCCGGTCGCCGGCGTCGGCGGCGCGCTGCTGCTGTCGGCGCTGGCGATGTCGCTCCTGTGCCTTGCGCTACGCCCTGCGCTTTCGCGGCTAGGCATCGACGGCCCGGCCTTTACCTCGATCTTCCAGGGCGCGACGCGCTGGCAGACCTTCGTTGCCCTGTCGATCGCCGCCAATCTATTCGGCGACGTCGGGTTGGCGCTCGCCTCCGTGGCGATGGTGGCGATCATCCCGCTTGTCAACGTGTTCAGCGTCTCGGTGCTCGCTCGTTACGCCTCGCCGGAAAAGCAATCCGGCCGCGCCATCGTCATGACATTGGTGCGCAATCCCTTGATCTGGGCCTGCATCATCGGCCTTACCGTCAATGTCACCCACCTGCCGCTGCCAAGGCTCTGGCATGAGGTTGCAGACGCGCTCGGCAGTTCCTCCCTCGCCATCGGCCTGCTCGTCACGGGCGCGGGGCTGCATCTCGAAGGGCTCTTCCGTCCAAGCCTCGGCGCAGCCGTCGGCGTCGTTTTCAAGCTCTTGCTGATGCCCGCGCTCGCAATGGGGCTCGGTCTCTGGTTCGGGCTGTCCGGCAGCAGCCTCACAATCGTGGCGATCTGCTCGGCGGTGCCGACCTCGTCCAGCGCCTATGTCCTGGCGCGCCAGATGGGCGGCGACGCCCCGCTATTGGCGCAGATCATCACGCTGCAGACGATCTTTGCAGCCATTACGATGCCGATCGCGATCGGGTTGGCGGCCTAGTTCCCCAACCACATCGTCAGCACCACGGCTGTCAGATTGTTCAGCGCATGCAGCACGATGGTGAGCCAGAGCGAACCCGCGCGATAACGCATGTAGCCGAACCAGAGCCCGATAGCGAAAACCTCGGCGAGGAAGTACAGGTCGTATTGCAGGTGGACGATTGTCCAGACCAGCGACGACAGCAGGATCGCACCGGGTATGCGCAGGAAGCTCGCCGACCAGCCGCGATAAAGGAAGCCCCGCGCCAGAATCTCTTCCGACGCCGGCGCGGCCACGCTGAAGGCGAACAGAAGCAGCAGCGCAGCGCCCTTGTCGCGTCCCGATTTCAACAGATCGGTCATGAACCCCGGCGTCGCCTCGCGGCCGAGCGCGCGCGACATCGTTTCCCAGATCAGAACGATCAGGATGAGGCCGACGACGCCGAACAGTAGTTGTTTCCAGGACGGCCAATGCAGCGCGAGATAATCGACGAAGGAAGCCTTCTTGATGCGGATGGCGATCCAGACCGCGGCTAGCGTCGCCGGCAAGCCCATGATCACCGAAAGCGCAAGCGTCTGGGGCTCGCGGCCGACGACCTGCAGGGAAGCCAGCTCCATGGGCAGACCACGCTGCACCGCCACGAGAAGGACGGCCCCGATCTGCCCGACGAACATCGCAACGAAGATGAAGAGGCCCCACAGCGCGGTGCCCCAGAACTTCCAGACGGGTGGCGCCGCAGGGGTCTCGGCCAGCGGGGGATGATCGGGATTGAGGGAATCCATCAGGAGGCTTTCGTTAGGTAGCGCAAACTATCGAGAGATCGTCATGCCCGGGCTTGTCCCGCCTGCGCGGCCGAAGCCGCTTCGGCGCGGCGAAGGCCCGGGCATCCACGTTCTTCGTGCCGCGCAGCAAGACGTGGATGGCCGGGTCAGGCCCGGCCGTGACGTTGTAGAGAGACCGTCCCCACTCACGGCAGCGCCCGTTCCAGCAGCGCACGCACGTCGCCGCTACCCAGCTCCACCGCGCCGTACATGCTGGCGTGATCGGCCGCGAGGCGCGTTGCCGCGAACAGTTCGGCCTGGCGCGGCGACACGCCATTGAGAGCCGCGGCCGCCGCGAGCAGCGCCAGCTTTTCGACCGCAAGCCGCGCGATCTGCTCGCCGTCGGTGCGGCGGAAAGTCTTGCCGATGAACGCGGCCGCCTCTCCCGCACCAGGCAACCCCTTGGTGTCGGCGGCCAGCGCTTGCAGTACCGTCGTCGCCGCATCCGGCTCGCGCGAGAGCGCGCGCAGCACGTCGAGGCACATCACGTTGCCCGAGCCTTCCCAGATCGCGTTGACCGGCGCCTCCCGGTAATGGCGCGCCAGGATGCCGTCCTCGACATAGCCGTTGCCGCCGAGGCACTCCATCGCCTCAAAGAGGAACGGCGGCGCGCTCTTGCAGGTCCAGTATTTGATTGCAGGCGTGAGCAGCCGCATGTAGGCGGCCTCCCCCGTATCATGGGGCGTGCGGTCGAAGGCGCGGCAGAGCCGCATCACCAGCGCCGTGCTGGCCTCGACGTGCAGCGCCATGTCCGACAGAACGGCCTGCATCAGGGGCTGATCGGCCAGATGCTTCTGGAACACGCTGCGGTGACGGGCGTGATGCAGCGCATGCGCAAGTCCGGAACGCATCAGCCCGACGGAGGCGATCGCGCAATCCTGCCGTGTCAGCTGCACCATCTGGATAATGGTGCGGATGCCCTTGCCCTCCTCGCCGACCCGTTCGGCGTAAGCGCCTGTGAACTCGACCTCGGATGACGCATTGGAGCGATTGCCGAGCTTGTCCTTCAGCCGCTGGAACTGGATGGCGTTGATAGATCCATCCGGCGTGAAGCGCGGCATGAAGAAACAGGTCAGCCCCTGCTCGGCCTGCGCCAGCACCAGGAACGCATCGCACATCGGCGCCGACATGAACCATTTATGCCCGGTGATGCGATAGGCGTCCCCGTCGCGCACCGCACGGGTCATGTTGGCGCGCACATCGGTGCCGCCCTGCTTCTCGGTCATGCCCATGCCGAGCGTCATGCCGCGCTTGCCCCACCACGGCGCGAAGCCGGGATCGTAGCTCTTCGTCGCCAGCACCGGCATCACGCGCGCCAGCAAGTCGGGCTGCATCGCCAGCGCACCGACCGAGGCGCGCGTCATTGTGATCGGACAGAGGTGGCCGGTCTCGACCTGCGCGGCCATATAGAACTTTGCGGCACGAATGACCTCGGCGGCATCTCCCGCGGGTTTGCCGCTCGCCGTCCACGTCGAATTATGCACGCCGGCATGCGCGCTGTGCGCCATCAATTCGTGATAAGCGGGGTGAAACTCGACCTGGTCGCGGCGATTGCCTTTTGCGTCGAACGTGCGCAGCTTCGGTGTGTTCTCGTTCGCGAGGCGCCCGCGATCGGCCATCGCCGCCGAGCCCCATTGCGTGCCGAACGCAGACAGCTCGCGTTCCGCCGCCGCGCCGCCATTGGCCCTGACAGCCTCGACCAGCGGCCGATCCACGGTGAACAGGTCGACGTCCTCGAACGGCGGCGACTGGTTGAAGACCTCGTGGGTCGCAAGGCTCGGCTGGGTCATGGGGCTTCCATCGAATCTATCTCGGCTCGGGCAGTACACCTCTCCCCTTGGGAGAGGTGTACACATCCGCGACTCCTTCCGTCTCAATTTGAACTCTACCTCGTCCGCGGCTGGATCGGGAAATCATAGGCCGCCCCGCCCGCCCCCGGCAGGGAAAAATGCCACCACTCCTTCGAATAGTTCACAAAGCCTTGCCTGGCCATCGCAGCCACCAGCCGCTTGCGCCAGGTGCGCTGCTCCGGAGTGATCGATGGTGCCGCAGTGTGCCCCTTCGGGTCGGTGCAGTCGTAGCCGGTGCCCATGTCGACGCTGCCCTCGGGCGCACGCGCCTCGACCGGCGCCGTGCAATCGGCGTATGACTTCGACGGATCATATCTGGCGGAATTGTCGGCCTTGAGGTCGACCAGCGTGAGATCGAGCGCAGCTCCGGTCGAATGCTGCGAACGGCTGGCGATGTAGCCGAGCCGGAACAGCTCGGTCTTCGGGATTCTCGGGTTGTAGCGCCGCTCGGCCACCGTCTCGTGACCGTTCTGCGACCACTTCACCATGTCGAGCGAGGCCCGCGCCGGCCGGTAGCAGTCGAACATCTTCAGCGACAGGTTCTGTGCCGCCAGTTCCTGCTGGACCGCCTTCAGCCGCTGCCCGACCTCGCGCTTCACCACGCATTCACCGGCATTGTACCCGGCGAGCGGACGGCCGACGAAATTGTTCGCCGTGGCGTAGCGGATATCCTGGATGATGCTGGGGTCGATGTCGCGCAGATAGACGAAATCGCCCGGCAACGTCTGCGCCCGCGCCGGCGCGAACACGGATGCTGCAAGCAGCACGACCAGCGCCACGCGCGCCGCGATTCCGGTCCTTGCGGTCATTGCACCGGATCCGAGTTGACCAGAAGCTTGGTGATCGCGGTGTCCGTGTATTTGTTGCCGGCCCAGACGTCGTCGATGATGAACTGCATCCAATAAGTCGACACTGGAGGCCGCAACGACAGCAATTGCGCCGACAGCTTGTCGTCGAGAATGAAGATCTGCGACTCGCCGCCCGAGAACAGCACGCGGATCTGGCGGACCCTGTTGTTCTTGGCGAAGATGTCGGGGCTTTTCTGGTAGCCGTTCTGCACATGGATCGATTTGACCCGCCGCAGGGCTTCGAACTCGATCGTGATCCATTCGCCGATGCCGTTGCCCGAGGCGCCCTCGACCCAGGCCGTCCCTGTCGAGCCGTCGAACAAGTTCACCGCGCCGTATGAATTGCCGTATTGCGGCTTGAGCATCGAGCTGACGCAATAGGTCTCGAATCCGTTGCGCGCGCAGCTTTCGCCCGCCGCGGAGGGACGCAGTGGACGCATGGTCGCGCGCTCCGCGACCGCAGGCTTTGCCGGCGGCTTGATCAGCATGCCCGCCATCGGCCGCTCCGACGACGGCGGCGCCGCGAGATAGATGCGCCCGCCGAGCGTCTGATCGTAATACGCCGGCGTCTGCTCGTGCGGCACGGGCTGGCCGCCCTCGTCGCTCGCCGTCAGCGCCAGCGCCGCCACGCGCTCGCGCACCTCGACCGCGAGGTCGCCGAGATGCAGCTCGGGCCGCTTCAACTGCTCGACGAATATCCGCGTGAACACCGAATTGTGCGCCGTGTCGTTGCTGCCGAGCCGGTCGAGCGCGGTCTGGCCGATCCCGGCGGAATAGAGCGTAAAGATCCCGCGCGCCGGCTTCGCATCGGCAAGCCCCCGCGTATAGCCGATCGAACGGCCGGCGGCGCGGGGAAACGGATTGTCGCGGCAGGCATCGATGACGACGAAGGCGACCCGCACCGATTTCGCCTGAAGCTCGGCAATCACGTCGGGCTCCGCGATCGAGGCGCCGCGCACCCGCGCTTCGGCTCCCTCGGTGACGGTGGGAACATCGCTCGGCACCAGGTAGTTCACGCCCGCGATCGCAACCCCATGCCCGGCATAGAACACCGCGGCGGTATCGCCCGGCTCGAGCCGGGCGGTGAAATCCGCGAGCCGGTCGATCATGCCCTGGCGGCCAAGATTGGTTCCCAGCACGATCTCAAATCCGAGCGACTTCAGCGCGTCCGCCACCGTCGTTGCATCATTGGCAGCCTTCTTCAACTGCCGGTCGGCCGGCAGGTTCGGATAGCGATCATTGCCGATCACGAGCGCCACGCGCTTCTCGGCCGACGCCGGTGCCACCAGGCCGAACAGGCAAACGCCCGCCAGCGCGGCAACATTGCGCGCGAGTCGACTAAAATACCGCCTGCCCGTCATGATCCAGCCCGTGACGCAACGAATGGCAGGAGTCTAGCGCAAAGCAACTGCCCCGAACACAGGCGGGCTGCACCCTCCAGCCGCAGAGCGCCGTGGATAAGTCCAGGTGAGGGAATTGAAGCTTGCTCCCCCCGCCATCCGCCCCTATAGCTCTGCTTTTAATGACATCGAAATCGACCTTCGTCCTCGGCCACCGGCATTTGCTGGGCATCGAGGGCCTTTCCGCGGCCGACATCAGCGGCCTCCTCGACCTGTCCGAAGAATATGTCGAGGTCAACCGACAGGTTGACAAGAAGCGCACCGTCCTGCGTGGACGGACGCAGGTGAACCTCTTCTTCGAGGCCTCCACCCGGACCCAGTCCTCGTTCGAGCTTGCGGGCAAACGGCTCGGGGCCGACGTCATGAACATGTCGGTATCCTCGTCCTCGATCCGCAAGGGCGAGACGCTGATCGACACCGCCGTGACACTGAACGCGATGCACCCTGACATCCTGGTGGTGCGCCATCACGCCTCGGGCGCGGTGGAACTGCTGGCGCGCAAGGTTGACGGTTCCGTGATCAATGCCGGCGACGGCGCGCACGAGCATCCGACGCAGGCGCTGCTCGACGCGCTCACCATCCGCCGCAACAAGGGCCGGATCGAAGGCCTCGTGGTCGCGATCTGCGGCGATGTGCTGCATTCGCGTGTCGCCCGCTCCAACATCATCCTGCTCAACACCATGGGCGCCCGCGTCCGCGTCGTCGGCCCTTCCACGCTGCTGCCGACCGGCATCGAGCGGATGGGGGTCGAGGTCATGCGCGACATGCGCGAGGGCCTCGAAGGCGCCGACATCGTCATGATGCTGCGGCTGCAGCGCGAGCGGATGAACGGCTCCTTCGTGCCCTCCTCGTCCGAATACTTCCATTATTTCGGGCTCGACCAGAAGAAGCTCGCCTACGCCAAGCCGGACGCCCTGGTGATGCATCCAGGTCCCATGAACCGCGGCGTGGAGATCGACTCGATCGTGGCCGACGGCGCGCAGTCCCTGATCCGCGAACAGGTGGAGATGGGCGTCGCCGTGCGCATGGCCGTGCTGGAAGCGCTCGCCCGCAACCTGCCGAACGCGTGATGCCCATGCTGACCGACCGCCGCCCCATCCTGCTCGCCAACGCCCGCGTGGTCGATCCCTCCAGGGATTTCGACGGCATCGCCGACGTTCTCATCGCCGACGGCACCATCCGTGAGACCCGCCGCGGCATTGGCGCGGCGGGCGTCCCCGAGGGCACCGACATCCTCAACTGCACCGGCAAGATCGTGGCGCCGGGCCTGATCGACATACGCGCCTTCGTCGGCGAGCCCGGCCTCAGCCACCGCGAGACCTTCGCCTCGGCGAGCCAGGCCGCCGCGACCGGCGGCATCACCACCATCATCTGCCAGCCCGCGACCTCGCCGGTCATCGACAATTCGGCAACCGTCGACTTCGTGATGCGCCGTGCCCGCGACACCGCCATTGTCAACATCCAGCCGATGGCGGCGCTGACCAAGGGTATGCACGGCGCCGAGATGACCGAGTTCGGCCTGTTGAAGGCCGCCGGCGCGGTCGCCTTCAGCGACGGCGACAAGAGCGTGACCAACGCGCAGGTGATGCGCCGCGCGCTCACCTACGCCCGCGACTTCGACGCGCTGATTGTGCATCACACCGAGGATCCCAACCTCGTCGGCGAAGGCGTCATGAACGAGGGCGAGTTTGCGACCCGGCTCGGCCTGATGGGTATCCCGAACGCCGCGGAGGCCGTGATGCTGGAGCGCGACCTGCGCCTCGTCGCCCTCACCGGCGGCCGCTACCACGCAGCCTCGCTCACCTGCATCGATTCCCTCGACATCCTCCAGCGCGCCCGCGATTCCGGGCTCGCCGTCAGCGCCTCGGTCTCGATCAATCATCTGGCGCTGAACGAGAACGACATCGGCCCCTACCGTTCGTTCCTCAAGCTGTCGCCCCCGCTGCGCACCGAGGACGACCGCCGCGCCCTGGTCGCGGCCATCGCCTCCGGCCTGCTCGACGTCATCATGTCCGACCACAATCCGCAGGACGTCGAGGTCAAGCGCCTGCCGTTCGCGGAGGCCGCACCCGGCGCCGTCGGGCTCGAGACCATGCTGCCCGCCGGCCTGCGACTGGTTCATAACGGCGAACTGGAACTGAAGACGCTGATCCGCGCGATGTCGACCCGGCCGGCCGAGCTGCTCGGGCTGCCGGGCGGAACCCTGCGCACCGGCAGCCCCGCGGACGTCATCGTGATCGATCCCGATACGCCCTGGATCGTCGATCCCGCCGACCTCAAATCGCCCTGCAAGAACACCCCGTTCGACGAGGCCCGCTGTACAGGCCGCGTGGTGCGCACCATTGTCGGCGGCCGAACGGTCTACGAGCATGTCTGACGCGCCCGATCGTTCGACATGGAAATCCTGCCATTGGAGCTGCCGCCATGGCGCTTGAAGCATTTCTGCCGGTCGCCTTCGTCATCGGCTACCTGTTCGGCTCAATTCCGTTCGGGCTGATCCTGACCAGGCTCGCCGGCACCCAGGACATCCGCTCGATCGGCTCCGGCAGCATCGGCGCCACCAACGTGCTGCGCACGGGGCGCAAGAGCCTTGCCGCGGGCACCTTGCTGCTCGACGCGCTCAAGGGCACCGCGGCCGTCGTGATCGCCGGCTATATCGGAGGACCCAACGCCGCGATGGTCGCCGGGCTCGGCGCGTTCCTCGGCCATCTGTTTCCGGTTTGGCTGAAGTTCAAAGGCGGCAAGGGAGTCGCGGTCTATATCGGTGTGCTGCTCGGGCTGTTCTGGCCCGGCGCCGTCGTGTTCTGCCTGCTTTGGCTCGCCACCGCCATCACCACCCGTTACTCTTCGCTCTCGGCGCTGGTGGCGGCCTTCATCACGCCGATGTTCCTGTGGTGGTTCGGCCACCTCGCCTTGTCGGCCCTCACGGCGGTGCTGACCCTCATGCTGTTCTACGCGCATCGCGAGAACATCCAGCGACTGCAGGCCGGCAAGGAAAGCCGGATCGGCGAAAAGGCCTGATCCGGGACATCTACGGATACCGAAGCCCCTCTCCGCATTGTATTCAAATCCTGTTTGCAACTCACCGCTGACTCGCGGCTGGGATGGCGAACCGGTGCCATGGCTGTCATCCTGACGGTCGAAATGGCGTTACATGCGGTTGCTCAGAATGAGCGAGAAGAACGACGGGACGCATGACGAAGCTGGCTCGCAGGGGACTGCGGCAAGCCGGCTGCTCTCCACGACCAACATCTGGTCTGTTGCTCCTGCACCGCCTCCAGCGTCAAAGCCCGTGGCCGTTTCGCCGCCGGCACCGCCACCCGCTCCAATCGCCCGACGAGAACCAGCCCTGATCGAAGCCGTAACAGCCGCCGCCCCCGTTGAGCAGGCACGCTCGGCGCAATGGCCGCCGCAACGACTCTCGCTCGCCCTCCAGGGCGGCGGCACCTTCGCCGCCTTCACCTGGGGCGTGCTGGACCGGCTGCTGGAAGAGCCCGATATCGCGATCGACACCATCAGCGGTGCCAGCGCCGGCGCCATCAACGCGCTGCTGCTCGCCTGCGGCCTTGCCGAAGGCGGCCGCGAAGGCGCCCGTTTCCGGTTGAACCGGTTCTGGGTGAGGTTAATGCACGAGGCCTCGTTCCGCTC
>NZ_JAEMSD010000558.1 GCF_016462955.1 Bradyrhizobium sp.
TCAGTATACGGATAGGCCAGCGCCTCCTCGACGCTCGGCAGCGGCAGATATTGACCGCGGTCACGGCGGAGCCGGTTGAGGTCGAACGAGCTCGCGAGCCGTTCAGCCTCCTCGTCGGTATTGGCGGTGATGACGGCGACCGCGAGAATAGCGTGCGGGCTGGCGCGCCACGCCGAGGGCTGAAAACGATTGCGGTAATGCACAATCGCATCGATCGCATCGTGAGACGCGAAATGATGGGCGAAAGCGAAGCCCATGCCGACCTGGGCGGCCAACTCCGAGGAATAATCGCTGGAGCCGAGCAGCCAGATCGGCGGCAGAGCGGTGTCGTCGGGCATGGCGACGACATTGTGGTAGGGGTGCCCTGCGGGAAATTCGCGGGTCTCCCACAGGATCAGCTCGTGCAGCCGCTCCAGGAAATCGTCGCCCTCGCGGCGGTCGAGCCGGCTGCGCAGGGCGTAAGCGGTGGCGCCGTCGGTGCCCGGCGCGCGGCCGAGGCCGAGATCGATGCGGCCGGGAAACAGCGCCTCCAGCATCTTGAAGCGCTCGGCCACCACCAACGGCGCGTGGTTGGGCAGCATCACGCCTCCCGAGCCGACGCGGATGTGCTTCGTCACCGCCGCGATCTGCCCGATCATGACGTCGGGCGCCGGGCTCGCGACCGAGGCGAGGTTGTGGTGCTCGGCAAGCCAATAGCGGACATAGCCGAGCCCATCGACATGGCGCGCCAGATCGATGCTGTTACGCAGCGCCGCGGCGGGCTTGGTGCCGGTGGTAACTACGGAAAGGTCGAGGACGGAGAGCGGGATCATGGCCGGGTAACGTAATGGAGGCCGGCGCAGCGGCAATGGGCTGGCGGCGCAGGTCGAACCGGCGAGCAGCACAGATCGGCGGTTGGGACACGAGAAGGCGATCTGATCTCAATATTAAACTGCCCACCGTCAATGGCGACGGCCTCCAAAGCACGAAATGCAATATATCTCGAAAATTCAAGTCATTACGCGCAACAGCGATTTGCCCACCCATCCCCCGTCATACCCGAAAATTCTACCAAAACTGGATTCAATGGGCCACTTCCCACAATCGATGGGCTGTTAGCTGGACCGCCTTTGCCCTATCTTAGCTCCTCCAAGTTAGACCCGACCGCTGCCTGACACTGGAGTGAGTGGTGCCATGACTGACGTGACGACGCCTGCGACGGCCAACGGGCGAGACGGGCACCTGAAACCTGCGATCTCCTTCGAGTTCTTTCCGCCCAAGACCGAAGAGATGGAGCGCAATCTCTGGGAGACCATCAACCGGCTGGCCCCGCTGGAACCGAAATTCGTCTCGGTGACCTACGGCGCCGGCGGCTCGACCCGCGAACGCACTCACTCGACCATTGCCCGCATCCTCAAGGAGACTGCGCTGCTGCCCGCCGCGCACCTGACCTGCGTCGGCGCCTCCCGCGGCGAGATCGACGAGATCGTCGACCGCTATCACGAGGTCGGCGTCCGCCACATCGTCGCCCTGCGCGGCGATCCCGCCGGCGGCATCGGCACGCCTTATTCGAGCCACCCCGAGGGCTACCACAGTTCGGCCGCGCTCGTGGCGGGGATCAAGAAGCGGCACGGCGATATCGAGATCTCCGTTTCCGCCTATCCCGAGAAGCACCCCGAAGCGCGGGACTTCGATGCCGACATCGACACGCTGAAGGCCAAGGTCGATGCGGGTGCGACGCGCGCGATCACCCAGGTGTTTTTCGATAACGATCTCTACTTCCGCTATCTCGACCGCGTCCGCGCGCGCGGCATCGACATCCCGGTCGTGCCGGGCATCATGCCCATGCACAATTTCAAGCAGGCGCGCAATTTCGTCACCCGCGCCGGCACCACCGTGCCGGACTGGTTCGCCGCGAAATTCGACGGCCTCGACGACGATGCCGAGACACGCAAGCTGGTCGCCGCGACCGTCGCGGCCGGCCAGGTGCAGAAGCTCGCCAAGCACGGCGTCGACACCTTCCACTTCTACACCATGAACCGCGCCGATCTCGTCTTCGCGATCAGCCATCTGCTCGGCATTCGCGCCAAGAGCGCGCAGAAGGCGGCCTGAGAGAACATGACCGTACCTGCTTCGCCGAAACGCACCGCCCTGCTCGACGCCGCGCGCGAGCGCATCCTCGTGCTCGACGGCGCCATGGGCACGATGATCCAGAACCTCCAGCTCGACGAGGCCGCCTTCCGCGGCGAACGCTTCAGGAACTTTCATCGCGACCTCCGCGGCAACAACGACCTCCTGATCCTGACCCAGCCGCAGGCGATCGAGGACATCCACGCCGCTTACTTGCGCGCCGGCGCCGACATCGTCGCGACCAACACCTTCTCCACGACCTCGATCGCACAGGCCGATTACGACCTCACCGACATCGTCTACGAGATGGCCCGTGAAGGCGCCCGGCTCGCCGGCAACGCCGCGCGGCGAGTCGAGGCCGAGGACGGCAAGCCGCGCTTCGTCGCCGGCGCCATCGGCCCGACCAACCGCACCGCCTCGATCTCGCCGGACGTCTCCAATCCCGGCTACCGCGCCGTCACCTTCGACGATTTGCGCAAATCCTATGGCGAGCAGATCCGCGGCCTGATCGACGGCGGCGTCGACCTCCTGCTGGTCGAGACCATCTTCGACACGCTGAACGCCAAGGCCGCACTCTATGCCATCGCCGAGATCACCGAGGAGCTCGGCATCGACGTGCCCGTGATGGTGTCGGGCACCATCACCGACAAATCAGGCCGCCTGCTCTCGGGCCAGATGCCGGAAGCGTTCTGGAATTCGGTGCGGCACGCGAAGCCCGTCACCATCGGCTTCAACTGCGCGCTGGGCGCCGAAGATCTGCGCGCGCATATCGCCGACATCGGCCGCATCGCCGACACGCTGGTTTGCGCCTATCCGAATGCCGGCCTGCCCAACGAGTTCGGCCAGTATGACGAGACGCCCGAATACATGGCGCGCTTGATCGGCGAGTTCGCGCGCGACGGCCTCGTCAACATCGTCGGCGGCTGCTGCGGCACCACGCCGGACCACATCGCCGCGATTGCAGCGGCCGTCGCTCCGCACAAGCCGCGCATCGTGCCGGAGATCACCCCGCGCCTGCGGCTCTCCGGGCTCGAGCCGTTCGTGCTGACGGATGCGATTCCGTTCGTGAACGTCGGCGAGCGCACCAACGTCACCGGATCGGCCCGCTTCCGCAAGCTGATCACATCAGGCGACTACACCGCCGCGCTGCAGGTCGCGCGCGACCAGGTCGAGAACGGGGCCCAGATCATCGACGTCAACATGGACGAGGGCCTGCTCGACTCCGAAGCTGCGATGGTGACGTTCCTCAACCTCGTCGCCGCCGAGCCCGACATCGCGCGCGTTCCCGTGATGGTCGATTCCTCGAAATTCTCGGTGATCGAGGCCGGCCTGAAATGCGTGCAGGGCAAGCCGGTCGTCAACTCGATCTCGATGAAAGAAGGCGAGGAGAAGTTCATCCACGAGGCGCAGATCGCGCGGCGCCATGGCGCGGCCGTAGTGGTCATGGCGTTCGACGAGATCGGCCAGGCCGACACCTTCGCGCGCAAGACCGAGATCTGCAAGCGCGCCTACGACATCCTGGTGAACCGGGTCGGCTTTCCGCCCGAGGACATCATTTTCGATCCGAACATCTTTGCGATCGCCACCGGCATCGAGGAGCACGACAATTACGGCGTCGACTTCATCGAGGCGACGCGCTGGATCCGGCAGAACCTGCCCGGCGCGCATGTCTCGGGCGGCGTCTCGAATCTGTCGTTCTCGTTCCGCGGCAACGAGCCGGTGCGCGAGGCCATGCACTCGGTGTTCCTGTATCACGCCATCAAGGCCGGCATGGACATGGGCATCGTCAATGCCGGGCAGATGATCGTCTATGACGACATCGATCCTGAGCTGCGGCAAGTGTGCGAGGACGTCGTCCTCAACCGCGACGCGAGCGCGCCCGAGCGGCTGCTGGCGCTTGCGGAGAAATTCCGCGGCAAGAAGACCGAAAGCAAGGAGGCCGATCTCGCCTGGCGCGAATGGCCGGTGGAGAAGCGGCTGTCGCATTCGCTGGTGCATGGCATCACCGAATTCATCGAGCAGGACACCGAAGAGGCCCGCAAGACCTCGTCGCGCC
>NZ_JAEMSD010000559.1:0-3617 GCF_016462955.1 Bradyrhizobium sp.
GTTGAGGATGACGAGGTCGGCCTCCTCGGCGCTATCAGTCTCCACGAATCCTTCAGGCGCCAGCGTGTCCACCATGCGCTGGGCATCGTAGACGTTCATCTGGCAGCCAAATGATTTGATGTGCAGCTTGCGCGGCGGCGTCATGGAACCCGAAATGGCGTGGAGGACGGCCTTCACATAGAGGCTGGTGAGCCGAAAATCCAGCGAATGGACCATCTTCGCCCGTCATTCCGGGGCCCCACGCCGTCGCGAACCCGGAATCTCGGCCCAGAATCTCGGGATTCCGGGTTCACGCGCGTTGCGCATGCCCGGAATGACGCCAAGTGGCCGAAATCAGCCCGCCAGGGCCTTCGCTCCCGCTTTCCGGACCAACTCCGGCAATTGCCGCATATCGTCGAATGTCAGGTTGGCACCTGCGGCGCGCAACCGTTCGGCGTGGCCTGGCGGGCAGTGGCCGCCGCCGTGAAAGCCGAGCACGGTCATCCCGGCGGCTTGCGCGCCTGTGACCCCGGGGACGCTGTCCTCGATCGCGAGACACCGCTCGGGTGCGACCTTCATCTGCGCGGCGGCGAACAGGAACAGATCGGGCGCGGGCTTGCCGCGTGCGACCTGGCTCGCGGAAAAGATGTTCGGGGCAAGCAGATCGTAGAGCCCGGCGCAGGTCAGACCGTGGTGGATCTTGTCCGGCGTGCCGCTCGACGCAACGCATTTGGGCAGGTCGATCGCGGCGATCGCTGCCGCGACGTGGATGATCGGCTGTAGATCGCTGGCGTAGGATTGCAGCGTGGCCGCATTGATCTGCTGCTCGAGATCGTCGGGAAGACTACGGCCGATTTCCTGCTCGACCATCCGCCGCGCATCCTTCTCGGACACGCCGAGGAACCGGACCAGCACCTGCTCCGACGTGATCGGATATCCGTGGCGCGTCAGCACGTCCGCATGCGCACGGCAGGAGATCACCTCGCTGTCCACGAGCACGCCGTCGCAATCGAAGATGATGAGGTCGATGGGCATCAGAGCCTTACTTGGTCGGGCACTCTGGTGCCGCGCGGGTGGTACCACCTCTCCCATAGGGAGAGGTCGGCGCGAAGCGCCGGGTGAGGGGTTACGGTCTCTCGTAGTAGCAGCGCTCCCTCACCCGATTTGCACCGGACGATGCTTCGCATCGCCGGGAGCAAATCGACCTCTCCCCGTTGGGGAGAGGTGAAGAAAGATCGCCGAAAGAACTGTGCATCAATTCGTCGGCTTGTCGTCGTCGAGCGGTACGCAATAGAGCTCGAGCCGGTGATCGACCAGCTTGTAGCCGAGCTTGCGCGCAATCTCCGCCTGGAGCTTCTCGATCTCCTCGGAGGTAAACTCGATCACCTTGCCGTCGCGCAGATTGATGAGATGGTCGTGATGGCTGTCGCGCATCGTCTCGTAGCGCGCGCGGCCCTCGCGGAAATCGTGGCGCTCGATGATGCCGGCATCCTCGAACAATTTCACGGTGCGATAGACGGTCGAGATCGAAATCTTGTCGTCGACCGCGGCGCAGCGCCGGTACAGTTCTTCGACATCGGGATGATCGGCCGACTCCGCGAGCACGCGGGCGATGACGCGGCGTTGCTCTGTCATGCGCATGCCAGTGGCGGCACAGCGCACCTCGATGCCGGACGCCTTGGATGCGGAAGAAGGTTTCAATGCGGTCATAGGGTGTCTGCCTGGCGGAGGCGCTTTCTGGCACCAATGTTACGACAAGTCACGTCGCATCAGAAGGGCGTTCAATTGTTCCCCGTTCGGCTGCTTATAGTAGCGTTCGCGGCGCCCGACCACCGTGAATCCGGTCCGGTCGTAGAGCCGGCGCGCCGGCTGGTTGTTTTCCTCCACTTCGAGAAATATCGTGCGCACGCCGCGTCCCGCGAGGTGGCCGAGATGGGTCATCAGCAGCGTGCGGGAGAGCCCGCGACCGCGATAGGCTGCGTCCACCGCAATCGAGAGAATTTCCGCTTCGTCCGCGCCGATTCGGGACACCGCAAAGCCGACCGTCTTGCTGCCGAGACGCAAGCGCTGCACCAGCGTGTTGCGCTCGCTCATCATGTCCTCGAATTCGCCTTCGCCCCAGCCGCGCGCGAAGGAGGCGCCGTGCAGCTGTGCGAGCCGCGCGGCGTCGCGCGAGGTCGCAGGCTCGACGACGGGGCTGCCGCCGCGCCACCACTCCGCCAACCATCGCATCATGAGCTTGCGGCTTGCGCGAGCGGCGGAGTTGCGGCCGGCTTTGCGTCTGGCGCCTTCAGATAGAATGGCCGCGCCGGCGTGGCGCCGGGATCGGCCGCGGCGCCGAGCCAGGCGACCCAGCCGATGTCGGGCGCGGGCTGCGCATCGACCGCAACAGGTTGCACACCATTCTCAGGCCAGCGATCGGCGAGGATCCCGGCCGCATTGCCGACGAGCTGCGGCGCGCCGAATTGCGAGGCCGCGATCGCCTCGTCGATGGGGGCGACACAAGGCCGCACCAGCTGGCTGCCGTCGCCAGCGACGATCTGGAAATAGACGTGATCGTGCCGCGCATCGATTGCAGAGATCACCGGCGCCGGCCTGTTCTGGCTGACAACGGCCGCGGCATAGGCCGACAGCGTCGTCAGCCCGACCGCCGGTCGTTTCGCCGCAAGCGCAAGGCCCCGCGCCGCCGAGATGCCGACGCGCAGGCCGGTGAAGCTGCCGGGCCCGACGGTGACGGCGATGCGGTCAAGCGAGGTGAAGGCGAGATCCGCCGATTGCATCACGCGCGCGATCATCGGCATCAGTGCCTCGGCATGACCGCGCTTCATCAGCAGCGATTCCTGAGCGAGAAACTCGCCGGCATCGGTGTCCAGCACGGCGGCCGCGCAGGCGTCGAGCGCAGTATCGATGGCAAGGATCAGCATGGAAAAGCGAATGGCGAGTTGCGAATGGCGAGCAGTCTAGCGAACCAGGCGCCTGTCCGCCATTCATCACGCACGCAGCCCCCCATATTACCCAGCGCAACCGTCATTCCGGGGCGGTCTGTAGACCGAACCCGGAATCTCGAGATTCCGGGTCTGGTGCTGACGCACCATCCCGGAATGACGACTTCCTCGTCACATCGGCCGGACTTCGACCACGTCGGGCACGAAATGCTTCAGGAGGTTCTGGATGCCATGCTGCAGCGTCGCGGTCGATGACGGGCAGCCGGCGCATGAGCCCTTCATGTTGAGATAGACAATGCCGTCCTTGAAGCCGCGGAAGGTGATGTCGCCGCCGTCATTGGCGACAGCCGGCCGCACCCGGGTCTCGATCAGGTCCTTGATCATGTCCACCGTCTCGGCGTCAGACTCGTCGAAGAACTCGTCCTCGTCGTCGAGATCGGCATCGCCCTGCGCCGTGCCGTCGGCAAGCAGCGGCGCGCCGGACATATAGTGCTCCATGATCGCGCCGAGGATCGCGGGCTTGAGCTGCTGCCATTCACCGACCGCCTTGGTCACGGTGATGAAGTCCGATCCGTAGAACACGCCGGTGACACCGGGCACATCAAATAGCTTTTCGGCCAGCGGCGAGCGCGCCGCCGATTCGCGGCTGGCAAATTCCATCGGGTTGCCGTCGACCACGACGCGGCCGGGAAT
>NZ_JAEMSD010000559.1:3627-4165 GCF_016462955.1 Bradyrhizobium sp.
TGGCTCCACTCGACGCCGTCGCGGGCCTTGCTGACGGTCAGGAAGTCCGGACCGAAGTAGACCCGAACCACGCCGTCGATCTCGAACAGCGCCCGCGCCAGCGGCGAGGAGGCCGCGTCTTCCGGCGTGGCGAACTCCCGCACGCCCTCAGTCATCACCTGCCGGCCGGGCAGGAACTTCAGCGTGGCGGGATTGGGGGTGGCTTCGGTTTGAATGAACATGGTTTTCTCCAGACGTCGCCGGTTCAAGGCCGGCGCGTGCTCTATCCCCTAGCAGATGGCGACGGGGAACGCACGGTCAAGGGGAGGGATCGACGTTTGACTGTAATTTCAGTGGGTTAAGGCGCGCAATCTTCTCTCTCCGTCATGGCCGGGCTTGTCCCGGCCACCCACGCCTTGCTTCGTCGTGCCAAGAACGTGGATGCCCGGGACAAGCCCGGGCATGACGAGTAACCCACCGGCAGAACAACGGCCTACGACAGCGAATCCACGCTTTCGTCGCTCAGCGCGCCCGAGATGATAGTCACCGGTATCGGAAA
>NZ_JAEMSD010000121.1:0-979 GCF_016462955.1 Bradyrhizobium sp.
CTCACCCTGAGGGACCGCGAAGCGGTCGTCTCGAAGGGCGAGGCGCGTGCTCAGGCCTTTCGAAAAGCCATACGCGATTGCCCTGCCCCAGGCGGGGAGAGGTAGGCAAGCTACCTCAGCGCCAGCCAGCCCAGCGTGAACAAGAGCCCGCCGACAATCACGGCCGTCGCGATGGCCCAGATGCTGACGCGGGTGCTGCCGGCGACCTGCTTGGCTTCCTCATTGCGCGCGATCTCGCGGTTGCGCTCTTTATTGGCCTCGCCGGTATTCGTCATTGAATCACCCCAAATCGCTCGTGGGCCTGATGCGCTAATGCGTCTTGATGAAGCACATGCCGATACGGTGCGAGGCCGCGGCGGCCTGGCAGGTGAGACCGTTAGCACAGCTCCATGACGTAAAACTCCTGTCCGGCGTTCCCGATCCCGGAATTGGCAGGGAACAATGCGCGCCCCAGCCGTCCTGGTATTCGGTGCCGGCGAGTTCGCGTCTGCCGCGGGTCTGCGGCCGGCTGGCAAATCCGCGTGAGAAATCAGGATCTTTGCCGGCAGCGAAGGCGGCCAGGATGTCGCGGCGGCGGAGCTGGTCGCCGAAGAAATGCGGCGAGGCCGGCACGATGCTGGAATTCGACGGCTTGTCCGCGAGCCAGTCGACCCCCGGGAAATGGAAGCCGCCGATGCCGCGGGTCTGGTGACAGCCGGCGCAGGTGATATCGTTGAGACGGCGCTGGAAGCCTGCAACCGAACGGACGTTATGCATGTCGATGCCGCGCGCCGCGGCCTGTTGCAGCGCGCCGACCACGTCATTGTCGGTGAAGACGGGGTTGCCCTTGCCCTCCCCCTGCATCAAGCCGAACTCCGGCTGCAATGCCGAGGCGTCGAGGCCGGCGGGGGTCGGCACAATTGCAGCCTTGGCCAGGAATTTCTCCGGGATCAGCACGGTGCCGCGATCGAATTCGCGCAAGTTTTCGGACGCAAGCAGC
>NZ_JAEMSD010000121.1:989-7307 GCF_016462955.1 Bradyrhizobium sp.
CAAGCAGCCAGGCCTTGAAGTCGCGCCGAAGCGCAGCGTCGGCAAGAATGCGGTCGCGGTCGATCTGGTTCTCCAGCGCCGCCTCCTCGAACGTCTTCGTGGCAGCGTCGTACTTGAAGACCTTGAGCAGATAGTCGGAGAGGAAATCGTGCAGCGCCGATTTCGGCGCGACGGAGACCTGGATGTTGGTCTCGATGCGGTCGAGCATGGCGTCGCCTCGACCGAGCAGCAGCCCCTGCCAATCGCCGTTGTCGAGCCAGCGCCGCGCAATCTCGGCGCAGCCGACCGGCTTGCGGCTCGCATCCGCCTGACGCGGATCGCGCGCCTTCATCACGAGATTGAGCGTCATCGGCAGGCGCGTGGCGGTCTTGCCGCCATCCGGCCTGCCGTCGAAACGCGCGAGACGATAGATCAGCCGGATCTCGCCGCAGGCTTCTTGCAAGACATAGGCGCGGTCCATGCGGTTGACGATGCCCGCCAGCACGAAGCGCGTGTCGCGGGATTTCAGATTGGCGAGGTCGAACAGCTGCACGTCAAAGCCTTCGCCGGCGCCGATGGTCTCACCCGGATAAGTCGCCTTGTAGCGCGCGATATAGCGGTCGAATTCGTTATCGATCGCGGGCGGAATGTGTTTCAGCTGCGGCAGCGAGGAGAACATCAGCTCGGTCGTGAGCGGGACCTCGGCACTTTGCTCCGGCGACAGAAGGCGCGAGATCGCTAGCGTATTGTCCCTGTCGAGCTGGCGCAGGAGAGCGGGATCGGTGATCGCCGTGCCGCGCGTCAGCGGCGCGTTCTCCGCTGCCGCAAGCGAAACGCCACCGCCCAGCAATGCGACAGCAGCAAGGAAAATTCGCAACGCGCGGCTCATGCCTGAGGTAACACCGCGTGGGGACGCCTATTCAAGTAAAAAGGCGCCTCACATGGTGGTGAAGCGCCTCTTCGAATGGTTGGATCTGAGCCGTCAGCGCCCGACGATCAGCCCCCTGCCGGTGACGACGACCCAGCGGCCGTCCTGGCGACGGATCGCATCGACTCGGCCGACGCCGGGAATGGGGTCGCCGGGATAGACCTCGTAGAGGCCGTCGCGGCCCTCGATCAGCGCACCGCCATTGCCGGCGCTGCGCAGCCGCCACCCGTCGATCGTCGGCAGACGCCCGACCTCGGTCTTTGGCGCTGCAGGTGCCGGGGCCGGCGCAGCGGCGGTCGCCACCTGGGTCGGCGCAATCGAGCCGGTGGTCTCCTTGGCAGGAGCGGCGGCGGCCTGCGCAGGCGCGGCACGAAGCTTGTCGACGGCCTCGGACAGCTTTGCGATTTTCGCCAGCGGCTCGGCTTGCGCCTTCTCGAGCTTGTCCAGGCGGTCGTTGGCGCGATTGGACTGGGTGATGCCGGTCTTGGAGCTCTGCTCGACATTGGCCTTCAGGGCGACGAGATCGGCATCGATCCGTGCCACGGACGCATCCAGCGCGCTGGTGTCGGCGACCTGCACCGGAGCCTGGGCGGGTGCGGCGAAATGCATCATGCCCGCGGTCGCGAGCGCGCCGCTGATCGCGCCGACGCTCGCCGCAATCGCCACCACCGCGGCCATCGCCGACAGGCGGCGCTTGCCGCCTGTTTCGCGCGGCTCATCCGCCTTCACATGCGGAGCAAAATCCTCGCGCTCCCAGGCGCGGTCGGCGGGCGGCATGACGATGAGCTTGCCGGGCTTCGGCTCGGGCCTGGCCTCGGATTTGGCCTCCGTTTTGGCCTCTGTCTTGGCGTCGAACTTCGGCGCCTCGATCCGCGGCGGCTCGACCTTCGGGGCCTCCTTGACCGGATCCGGCTTGGGCGGCGCCTCGTGGTCGGGGGCGATCGAGGGGGCGTCGATACCGGCGGCAGCCACGACGTCGTGGGGCGCTGCGACGTCGACAGCACCGGACTCCTGGGCAGCCTGCTCGGACAATGGTTCGCTCACGGCGCAAATACTCCAGTCTCGGTTGACTTTTTGGTAACTTTCATTGCTTGCGAATTCCTTACTTCGGGACCCGCTTACCGAAATTTTAGGAAGTTATCCGGGGCCGAATTGGGCCGGGAAGATGGAACCGGTGTGGTGGCGTGAAACAATTCGTAATCGTGGGAAGATGAACGGCGGCGGAATGCCGTCTCTGTAGCTTTCCGTCATCCTGAGGCGCGAGTGGCGCGGTGCGCTGCACCGCGCAGGGAGCCTCGAAGGATGAACGGCCGAGCTACAACACCCGGGCCGTCGCCCCTCGAGGCTCGCCGAAGGGGCGAGCACCTCAGGGTGACGGTGAGAGAGTTAGGGGGGCGGCATTCACATCACGACCGGCGCGTCCGGTAGCTCGTTCGAATGCGACGTACCCGGCGGAAAGTGCCTTGCCAGCTCTTTCGACACCGCTTCGATGCCGGCGATGACGCCGCGCTCGAACTGGCCCGATCTGAACTCGGCCTCCATGGCGTGGCAGATCGTTTCCCAGCCGGCTGCGCCGACGACGGCATCGATGCCACGATCGGCGATGATCTCGACGTCGCGGTCGGCCAGCAGGAGATAGATCAGAACGCCGTTATTGTGCGCGGTGTCCCAGATGCGCAAATGCGAGAACAGGTCGAGCGCGCGTTCGCGCGCCGGCTGGTTGCGAAACAGCGGCGCGCCGTCGAGCGCGCCTTCGACCACGAAGCGGACTTGGCCGGAATGCGTCGCCTCACCCTGCCTGATCGCCTGCTCGATGCGGGCGAGCACATCAGGCGGAAAGATTTGCTTCGCTCGCCAAGGATGCTGCACGAGATGTCTGGCAATGCGCTTGATGCTCATGACCGCTACCAGCTCCCCGAGGCGCCGCCGCCGCCAAAACTGCCCCCGCCGCCGCTGAAGCCGCCGCTGCTCTACGATCCGCTGCTCCAGCCGCCTCCGGACGAGCCGCTGGACCACGAGCCGCCGCGGGAGCGCCCGGTACCCGGCGCTATCGCCGAAAACAGGTCGGCGATGAAGCCGATGACGAAGCCGACGGCGCCGAGCGCCATGGCGAGCGCGAAGGAGCCGAGAATGAGCCAGGTCAGCGCCGCGATGATGCCGCCGACCGCGAGCGAGCCGAGCAGGCGCCCGAACACGGCCCGGAAGAATCCGCCCACCCCGATCGAGGCGAACAGCGTCACGATGAAGAGTGGCGCGAGATCGTCCAGATTGTGGGCGAAGTTGACGGTGCGCGAGGGCGCCGGCAGCGGCTCGCCGTCGATCACGCGGATCATGCGGTCGACGCCATCGGAAATGCCGCCCGCGAAATCGCCGGTCCGGAATTTCGGCGTGATGATCTCGTCGATGATCCGGCGCGAGATGACGTCGGTCAGCGCGCCTTCGAGGCCATAGCCGACCTCGATGCGCAGATGCCGGTCGTTCTTGGCGACGACGAGGATTGCGCCGTCATCGACCTTCTTGCGGCCGATCTTCCAGGCCTCCGCGACGCGGATCGAGAACTGCTCGATCGTCTCCAACTGCGTGGTCGGCACGATCAGGACCGCGATCTGGCTGCCCTTGCGGCTCTCGAAGTCCTGCAGCTTCTGCGACAGCGCGGCGACGTCGCTGCTGGAGAGCGTGCCGGTCTGATCGACCACGCGGCCGGTGAGCTCGGGGACAGCGACGTCGGCGTGGGTGGGAAGCGTGAAGGTGAAGAAGAGGGCGATAGCGAGGACGCATGACGCCATCACTGAATACGCCCGCCACACACTCGGTGTCATCGCCCGCCTTGTGCGCTTTGCGCACTGGGGCAGGCGATCCAGTATCCCAGAGGCAGCCGTGCCTGAACCGAGAAGCCGCGGCGTACTGGATTCCCCGCTTTCGCGGGGAATGACAGTGGTGGGTGGGGTGAAGACCATTCGCAAAACGGCGCGCGCTTACTTCGACGGCGCCGGTGCCGGGTTGAAATCGACCTTCGGCGCGGTCGAGATTGCCTTCTCGTTCTCGACCGAGAAGTTCGGTTTCTCCTTGTAGCCGAACATCATCGCCGTGAGGTTGCTCGGGAACGAGCGGATGGTGACGTTATAGTCCTGCACCGACTTGATGTAGCGGTTACGCGCCACGGTGATCCGGTTCTCGGTACCTTCGAGCTGCGACATCAGGTCCTTGAACAGGGCATCCGATTTCAGCTGCGGATAGTTCTCGGTGACGACCAGCAGCCGCGACAGCGCGCTGGAGAGCTCGCCCTGGGCGGCCTGGAATTTCTGGAACGCGGCGGGATCGTTCAGCACCTCCGGCGTGGCCTGGATGCTGCCGACTTTGGCGCGGGCATTGGTGACGCCGAGCAGCACGTCCTTCTCCTGCTGCGCAAAGCCCTTCACCGAGTTAACGAGGTTCGGCACGAGATCGGCGCGGCGCTGATACTGGTTCACGACCTCGGACCAGGCGGCCTTGATCTGCTCGTCCTCGCTCTGGATCGCGTTGTAGCCGCAATTGGTCAGGCTCAGCGAGGCCAGGGCGGCCAGCACGGTCAGGATCTTGCGCATCAAATTTCTCCCGGTGGAATCGGGCGCAAGCTATCAGATTACGCGCTCGAGAAAAGCAGCCGGCTGACGCAAGCCTCTTGCCTATCGCAGGCTGACATAGTCAACTCCGCGAAACAAAAGCGGAAACGCCAGGGGAAACGCGATGAGCTCGTTCGAGACCATTCTCGTGGAACGGCCGGAGCCGGCGATCGTCCGCGTCGTGATGAACCGACCCGACGCGCGCAACGCGCAGAACCTGCAAATGACCTACGACCTCAACGCCGCCTTCGACGCGGCCGTGCAGGACGATACGGTCAAGGTCATCATCCTCGCCGGCAACGGCCCGCACTTTTCGTCCGGTCATGACCTCCGTCCCGGAGGCAAGAATACCGCGGGCGTCGACTTTCCGCCGATCGGAAATTGGGGCGGCTTTGCCGAGCCCAATGCCCATGGCCGCTTCGCCCGCGAGCAGGAAATATATCTCCAGATCACGCGGCGCTGGCGCAATCTCGCCAAGCCGACCATTGCCGAGGTGCACGGCAAGTGCATCGCAGGCGGTCTGATGCTGGCCTGGGCCTGCGACCTCATCGTCGCCAGCGACGATGCGCAGTTCTGCGACCCCGTCGTCACCATGGGGGTCTGCGGCGTCGAATGGTTCGTGCATCCCTGGGAACTCGGCGCGCGCAAGGCCAAGGAGTTCCTGTTCACCGCGGACAATTGGAGCGCGCAGGAGGCGCACCAGCTCGGCATGGTCAACCAGGTGGTGCCGCGCGCGGCGCTGTCCTCACGCGTGCTGGAGCTGGCGCGCAGGATCGCGGCAAAACCGTCCTTCGCGCTGAAGATGACCAAGGAGGCGGTGAACCGCTCGGTCGACGTGATGGGCCAGCCCGCCGCGATCGACCAGGCCTTCGCACTGCACCAGCTTTGCCACGCCCACAATCTGCAGGAGTTCGGCATGATCGTCGACCCCTCCGGCCTGCATCCTTCCGTGCGCAAGCCGCCTGCGGCGGCGGAGTAGACGCGATGGACCTCGATCTCAGCGACGAGCAAAAGCTGCTGCGCGACAGCGCGGAGCGCTTCGTAGCCGGCAGCTACGATGCCGCTCACCGCCGCAAGATGGCGAACGATCCGCTCGGCTTCAGCCCCGCGGTGTGGAAGCAGTTCGCCGAACTCGGCTGGCTGGCGCTACCGCTGCCCGAGGAGTTCGGCGGGCTGGGCGGCGGCGCGGTCGATGTCGGAATCCTGATGGAAGCCTTCGGACGGGGCCTGGTTTCGGAGCCCTATGTCGCCACCGTCGTGCTGGGAGCCGCGTTGATTGCCAGATGCGGCACCGCGGAGCAGAAGCAGGCGAGCCTGCCCAAGGTGGCGGACGGATCACTGAAGCTTGCGTTCGCGCATTCCGAGCGCGCGGCCCGCTTCGATCTCGCCAAGGTCGCGACATCGGCGACCAAGACGGCGCAGGGCTGGCGCCTGTCCGGCAGCAAGATCACCGTGCTCGACGGCCACGCCGCCGACGAGATCATCGTCTCCGCAACTCTGCACGATCATCACGGTCCCTCGGGGCGGATCGGACTGTTCGTGATGCCGGCAACGGCAGAGGGCGTCGCGATCTCCGACTATGCGCGCCTCGGCGGCGGGCGCGCCTGCAATATCGAGCTGTCCGACGTGCACCTGCCCGAAGACGCTCTGCTCGGAGACGGCGGCAACGCACTCCCCGCGATCGAATGGGCGGTCGACCGCGCCATGGCGGCGCTCGGCGCCGAGGCCGTCGGCATCATGCAGACGCTGCTCGACACCACGCTCGACTACACCAAGGTCAGAAAGCAGTTCGGCCGGCCGCTGTCCGCC
>NZ_JAEMSD010000121.1:7317-15608 GCF_016462955.1 Bradyrhizobium sp.
GCCACCGTCTCGCGGACATGGCCATGCAGGTCGACGAGGCGCGCTCGATGGCGCTGCGGGCGGCGTTGAAGGCAGATAGCGCGCCGACCGAACGGGCCCGGGCAGCGTCCGGCGCAAAAGCCAAGATCGGCAAATGCGCGCGCTTCGTCGGCGAGCAGTCGATCCAGCTTCATGGCGGCATGGGCGTCACCGAGGAGCTCGAGGTCGGCGCCTATTTCAAGCGCCTCGTCGCCTTCGACACGCTGTTCGGCGGCAGCGCGCATCACTATGCCCGCCACGCCGAACTCGGCCGCATGGCCTGACACCGGGAGAGCCTCATGGACCTGTCGTTCAACGCAGAAGAGCGCGCTTTCCAGAATGAGGTGCGCAGCTTCATCGCCAAAAACCTCACCGAGGAGATGAAGCGCGCGACCGCGCTGACGCCGTCGGTGTTCTCCGACCCCGATATCGGCATGGCCTGGCAACGCGCGCTGCATGCCAACGGCTGGGGCGCGCCGGGCTGGCCGGTCGAACATGGCGGGCCGGACTGGACGCCGGCGCAGCGCTGGATCTTCGAGACCGAATGCGCGCGCGCCGGCGTGCCCAACGTCAACGTGATGGGCGTGAAGATGGTCGGCCCCGTCATCATCGGCTTCGGCTCGCCGGAGCAGAAGAATTTCTACCTGCCGCGGATTCTCTCCGGCGAGGACTATTGGTGCCAGGGCTATTCCGAGCCCGGCTCCGGCTCCGATCTCTCCTCGCTGAAGACGCGCGCGGTGCGCGACGGCGACGACTATATCATCAACGGCACCAAGATCTGGACCACGCATGCCCATCACGCCAACCGCATGTTCGCGCTGGTGCGCACCAGCGACGGGCCGCGGCAGCAGGACGGCATCAGCTTCATCCTGATCGACATGAAGACGCCGGGCATCACCACGCGCCCGATCCTGACCATCGGCGGCGACCACGAGGTCAACCAGGTGTTCTTCGACGACGTGCGCGTGCCCGTCGCCAACCGCGTCGGCGAGGAAGGCAAGGGCTGGACCTACGGCAAGTATCTGCTGGAGTTCGAGCGCGGCGCGGGCATCGCCTCGGCCAAGCTGCGCGAAGGGCTGAAGGCGATCTCAGATCTCGCCGAGTCCGACCTCACCGGCCGCGCCATCGACAGCCCCGACATCGCAACGCGCATCTCAGAGGTCGAGGTCGACATCGACGCGCTGGAGATGACCGAGCTTCGCGTGCTCTCGGCGCTGCAGACCGGGCAAAATCCCGGCGCGGTGTCGTCGATCCTGAAGCTGCGCAACAGCGAGATCCGCCAGGCCGTGACGCGGTTAGGGGCCGACGTGATCGGCCACGACGCGCTTCACGTCGAGCCGATGCGACCGCTCTACAAGCTCAACCACGAGCCTGTTATCCCTGAGGAAATGCTGACCGTGATGCCGGAATATCTCAACGGCCGCGCCTACACCATCTTCGGCGGCACGTCAGAGATCCAGCGCGATATCATCGCGAAGATGATGCTGGGGATTTGACGACGAACCGGCGCCACATCATCGGTGTCGTCCCCGCCTAGTGCGCAATTGCGCACGGGGGCGGGGACCCATAACCACAGGCGGATGTGGTTACGGGGACTCGGAGTTGCCAGCTTCGCGCCACAACCACGCCCTGTGGTTATGGCTCCCGGGCTCGCGCTTCGCGCGCCCCGGGACGACACCCGAGTGTGACGCGGGGACTACCCCGCCGCCTTCGCGTCCCTGATCGCCTGCCAGATCTTCTGCGGCGTCAGGGGCGTGTTCAGCTGGGTGATACCGAGTTCGGCGAGCGCGTCCATCACGCCATTGGTGACGCAAGGCGGGCCCCCGATGGCGCCGGACTCGCCGCAGCCTTTTGCGCCGAGCGGATTGGTGCGGCAGGGTGCGGAATCGTCCAGCGTCACCACGATCGGCGGCACGTCGTCGGCGCGCGGAATGCAGTAGTCCTGGTAGCTCGCGGTGAGCAGCTGGCCGTCGGCATCGTAGGAGACGCCTTCGTACAGCGCCTGTCCGATGCCCTGCGCGACGCCACCATGGATCTGGCCCGAGACCAGCATCGGGTTCACCGCGACGCCGACGTCGTCCACTGTGGTGTAGCGCACGACGCGGGAGACGCCGGTCTCCGGATCGATCTCGACCTCGCAAATATGCGTGCCATTCGGCCAGCTGGGACCGTCGACCTCGCCTTCGGAATCGACGCTGAGCTTGGCACCGTTCTCCTTCTCGGCGAGATCGAACAGGCTGATGCGGCGGTCAGTGCCGACCACGGTGAGCATGCCACCCTGATACTCGATATCCTCGACCGACGTCTCCAGCACGTTGGCCGCCTTCTCACGCGCCTTCTGGATCAGGTCGTTCGAGGAGACCACCACCGCGGTGCCGCCGACGAACAGTGAGCGCGAGCCGACGCTGCCGAAACCCGTGGCAAGATCAGTGTCGCCCTGTACGACGTCGATCTTGTCCATGGGGATGCCGAGCGTGTCGGAGATCATCTGGGTGTAGGTGGTCTGCAGTCCCTGCCCCATCGCCATGGTGCCGGAGTGCAGCACGACCCGCCCTTGCGAGGTCGCTTGCAGCGTGACCTTTTCCGTATGCGCACGGCCGCCGGTCCATTCGATGTAGGAGGTGAGGCCGCGGCCGTAGAGCAGGCCTTTCTTCTTGGCCGCCTTCTTGCGCGCGGCAAAGCCGTCCCAGTCGGCGAGCTTCACGGCGCGGTCGAGCATGTGGGCGAAGGCGCCGGAATCGTAGACCTGGCCGGCGGCATTGGTGTAGGGCAGTTGCGCCGGCTTGATGTAATTGGCCTTGCGGATCGCGCGCGGATCCATGCCGATCTTTCGCGCAGCGGCGTCGAACAGGCGCTCGACGATGAACACCGCCTCGGGCCGCCCGGCGCCGCGATAGGCGCCGACCGGCGCGGTGTGAGTCATCACCGACTTCACCTCGAAATGCACCAGCGGCAGATCGTAAACGCCGGTCTGGACGAACGGCCCGAGCACCAGCGGGATGATGTTGGCCGCACCCGAGGAATACGCACCGGTGCAGCCGATCGACTTGACGCGATAGGCCAGCACCTTGCCCTTCTCGTCCAGCGCAAAGGACGCGGTCGAGGTGAGATCGCGGCCGTGGGTGCCGCCGACGAATTCGTCGGTGCGGTCGCCGCGCCAGCGGATCTTCTTGTTCAGCTTGGTCGCGGCATAGGCAACGATGCCGTCTTCCGGATAGAGGTTGGTCTTCTGGCCGAAACCGCCGCCGATGTCGCCGACCAGCACGCGGACGCTGTCCTTCGGGCGCTTCAGCACGGCTTCCGCCAGCACGTCGCGGGTCGAGGCCGGCGTCTGCGACTGCACGTGCAGCAGGAGACGGCCGGACTTCTTGTCGATCTCCGCGATGGTCGAGCGCGGCTCCATCGCGGACGGAACGAGGCGCTGGCTGACGATATCGAGCTCGACCGTATGCGCGGCCTTGGCAAAGGCTTCGTCGACCTTGGCGGCATCGCCGTAAGCCATGGCGCCGACGATGTTGTCCGGTGCCTCGGGCCAGACGACGGGCGCGCCGGGCTTTACCGCCTCGACCGGATCGACCACCGCGGGCTGCACGTCGTATTCGACCACGATCGCCTCGGCCGCGCTCTGCGCCTCCACCCGCGAGGAGGCCACCACTGCGGCCACGGCCTCGCCGGCATAGCGCACGACCTCGTGGGCCAGCAGCCGGCGCGGCGGCACCGTCATCGGCTTGCCGTCGGGGCGCTTGAAGATGTTCAGCGTCGGGATGGTGCCGACGTCGTCCTTGACGAGATCAGCGCCGGTGTAGATCGCGGTGACGCCGGGCATCGACGCTGCAGCGCCGGTGTCGATCGAGACGATCTTCGCGTGGGCGTGTGGCGAGCGCAGCACGTGCAACCACAACGCGCCCTCCTCCGGCTTGTCGTCGATGAATTGCCCCTTCCCGGTGAGCAGCCTCTGGTCTTCCAAACGCTTGACGGGCTGCCCCGCTCCGAAACGCAAATTGCCGGGAAGAATGTTCATTCCGTATGTCCTCGAAATCCGCAAAGGCGACCGTGGCGGTTTTAACGGATTTTGCGGTCCAGACAACCGAGCTCCGGCACATCGGCCGTACGCGTCAGAACCCCTTGCTGGCGCCGATGGGCTGCCTAGGACCGGTCGATATCGACGATGCCCACATTCACGTCACGGGTGTCCGAGCCGCGCTTGACCGTGAGCCGAACGGTTTTTCCGGCCCCGGCCTGCTCCAGCGCATCGGTCAGGTCGGCAAGGCGCCGCACCGGCTTGCCTTCCACCGCAGTGATGATGTCTCCCACCGCTCCCGTGGAAAAATTGACACCGCGAATCCCGGCACGCTCGGCAGGGCTACCGGGGGCCGTCCGCACCACGATCACCCCCTCGACAGCAAGCCGGGTCGAAACATCCTCGCCGGCGGCCACGATGCCGATGCCCGGCGTCGGCACTCGGCCGTTGCGGATGAGCTCCGGGACGATCCGGTTCACGACGTCGACCGGGACCGCGAAGCCGATGCCGGCGTTCGAGCCGGACGGCGAGATAATCGCCGTGGTGACCCCGATCAGCCGGCCGGCGGAATCCAGCAGCGGCCCGCCCGAATTGCCCGGGTTGATCGCGGCATCGGTCTGGATGACGTTGGCGATCTCCCGGCCGCCATGGGTCGGCAACCTGCGCTTGAGCGCACTGATGATGCCGGAGGTCATCGACTGGTCCAGTCCGAAGGGATTGCCGATCGCGAAGGCGGATTGCCCGACTTTCAGGTCGTTCGAGCTGCCGAGCGCGATCGGAGCCGGAAGCTCGCGCACGCTGCGGATCCGCAGCACGGCGAGATCGTAATTGGGAGCCGTGCCGACCAGGTCCACCTGGGCCACCTCTCCCGACGCAAACCTCACCGCGATCTCGCCGCCATTGGCGATGACGTGATTGTTCGTCACGAGATGACCGTCGCGGTCCCAGACGAAGCCCGTGCCGGACGCATTGCCCTGGCTCTCCTCACCCATGAGGGGACTGGCTGCCGATTTGGCGGCCACCTGGACCACCGAAGGCGACACGCGCTCGAAGATGTCGATGGTGGCCTTTTCGCCCTCGGACAGCGGCCCCCGCTGCTCGACGGCGCGCGCGGCGGGCGTGGTCCAGGGGACTTGCAGGATCTTCGCGGCGGTGACGGCAAGCAGCAGGGCGGCGACAGCTGCTGCGGCAATCGCATAGCGACGATTCATCGGGATCACCATCTGTTATGCTGAATGCGGGGCTCTGAGATGCACATGCATGGAGGGCCTTGCTCAGGCAGAAACGTCGCAGACGAGCGGAAGTTTCTCGGTCAGGTAAGGGGCATTTGCTGCCGTGCACGGGTGCCGGGACGAATTGCCGCGTAACGAGCAATTATGTCAGATCGCGCAGAGCCGTCTCCACGACCTTGCCCGCCTCGGCGGTCAAAGGTGCCTGCGGCGGGACGGGGTCGCCGACGTCGTAGCCCTGGATCGCAAGCCCGGCCTTGATGCAGGCGGCGAGGTTGAAGCGGGCAAAGGCTTCGTTGATGCGCCACAGCCGGCGCTGCAGCGCCATGGCCTCGTCCCACCGTCCGGCCTTGCAGAGCTCGTAAAGCGCAACGCTCTGGCGCGGGATGATGCAGGCAGGTCCTGCCATCCAGCCGCGGCCGCCGATCAGCATCACCGCCGCCGGAATGTGGGCGGAGGCCGAGAACACACGCAAGCCATCGCCGCAGCGGTTCATGATCGAGAGCAGCCGGCCGGTATTGGTCGAGGCATCCTTGATGTAGCCGATGCGCGGATGTTCGGCGAGGCGCGCAACGACGTCGAGGGTGAGATCGGAACGCTGAAATTGCGGGTTGGTGTAGATGACGACGGGAATGTCGACGGCATCCGCGATGGCGCGGAAGTAGGATTCGACCTGGGCATCGGCCAGCGGGAAATAGGCTTCCAGGATCGCGAGGACACCGTCGGCACCAAGTTTCTGGTAGGCTTTCGCCTGCGTCACCGCGTCCGCGGTCGAGGTGGAGGCGACGCCCGCCACAACAGGCACCCGGCCCTTCGCGGCCTCGATCGTGGTCTGCACGACAGCGCTGCGTTGCGCGGCATTGAGATAGGCGAATTCGCCGGTCGAGCCCAGCGGCGTCAACCCGTGCACGCCGGCGCCGATCAGGTCATCGCAGAGCTTGCCGAGGACTTCGGTGCGCACATTGCCACCGGCATCGACGGGCGAGACGAGATAGGGGAAGACACCGTGGAATTCGGACATGTGCGCGAAGGTCCCAGCATCGGAACCCGGCAAGGCCCCGTCGATTGCTGCTATCATGTGAGAAAATCGCCAGCAAGCCGGGCTTTGACGACTCCTTAAGGATGTTGCGAACTGGCCATCATGACGCGCCCCATCCCCTACTCGGTTTTAGGGAGTGATGGTGATGGTGCCCGCATGCCTCTCACAATGCTGTCCAGGTATCTGCATCCCGATCCGCGCATCCGGCGCGAGCTGGTCGATCTCCTGTACACGTCATTGCCGCAAGTGTTTGCCATCGGCGTGACATCCGTAACGGGCGCCGTGGCGCTGACGGTCATGAGCGGTGACATCGGCTATGCCGTCATTTCGGCTTTTATCTTCGTCACCGCGGCCGCCCGCGTCTATTCCCTGCTTCGCTACAAAGCTCGCGCGGCGCAATTGTCCGACGCAGACGTGGTTCGCTGGGAGCGGCTTTACGGCGCCGGGGCCTCGGCGTTCGGCCTTGCGCTAGGCCTGCTCTCCTATCGCGCGCTCGCGCTCGACGACGACCCCGGCGCGTGGATCGCGTTCGGCCTCTCGATGTCGTTCTGCGTCGGCATGGTCTCGCGCGCCGCGATCCGGCCGTGGATCATCCTGAACACGGCCGCCATCCTCCTGCTGCCGACGATCGTCGGCGGTCTGCTCCGACCCGAATTTGCCTACAAGATCGGCGCGATCATGCTGGTGTTCTTCTGGCTGACCCTGCGCGAGGCCTCGAAGCATCTGTCTGCCGCGTTCGTCGAACGCGTCGAGGCCAAGCATCGGCTGGCGCGGCAGGCCACGCACGACTTTCTCACGGGATTGCCGAACCGCGCCGCGTTCTTCCAGGCCTTGGCCGAGACGAGCGGCGATTTCGCGATCGTCGCCATCGATCTCGACGGCTTCAAGCCGGTCAACGACCGTCACGGCCACCAGGCCGGAGACGATCTGCTGCGCCAGGTGGCCCAGCGTCTGTCGTCCTGCATCGGCGACAGCGGCATCGCGGCACGCTTTGGCGGCGACGAGTTCATGATGCTCCGACCAGTCACAGCGGGCGAAGCCGGTCGTGAGGAGGCGCTCGCACTGGCGCGTCAGGCCATTGCCGAGCTGTCGATGCCCTTCTTGCTGACGGACATTCCGGTATGCATTGGCGCAAGCGCCGGCATTCTCGTCAGTACCGATGCCGTCAGCGCGGGCTCGGCCTCGCAATTGCTGGAACGGGTCGACCGTGCGCTTTATACGGCCAAGCGCGCGGGAGGCGGATGTTGCGTCTGGTCGGACGAGCACGCCGACCTTCGCGCGGCAGGCTGAAGCAGCCGCCTTCGATCACGCCTTGAGCAGCCGCACGCGCGTACCCCAGGGATCGACGGCCTCGAGGCCGCCTGCGAGCGCCGTCACCTTCGCACCGGCCTTGCGCAGGCGCTGCTCCTGCGCGGCGAGAATGTCCGGCTTTTCCGTCACCAGTGAGAACCAGGCCAGGCCGGTCATCTGATCGTCACGCTGGCCCGCGCCCTGGCTCTGCCAGACGTTGATGCCGAGGTGATGATGATAGCGGCCCGACGACAGGAACGCCGCGCCGCTGCGGCTGCGGGTCGGATCGAGACCGATCGCGCCATGATAAAAATTGCCGGCCTGCGCGAGATCGCCGACCCGCAGGTGCATGTGACCGACGCGCAAGCCCTCCGGCGCCCCGGCATAATCGGGCACGCGCGAATTGGTCAGCGACAGCAGGTCGGGAATGTTGAGCTCGTCGGTCGCCATCTTCACGCTGCCCTCGCTCCACTGCCATTGCGAGGGATCGCGGTCGGCATAGACCTCGATGCCGTTGCCTTCTGGGTCGTCGAGATAGACGGATTCGCTGACGAGATGATCGGCAAAGCCCGACAGCTTCGCGCGGTGCGAGGCGGCGTGAACCAGCCAGCGCGCCAGGTCCTTGCGGGTCGGCATCAGGAAGGCGGTGTGATAGAGGCCGGCGGCGTTGCGCGGCTCGATGGCCGCCTCGCAC
>NZ_JAEMSD010000560.1:0-447 GCF_016462955.1 Bradyrhizobium sp.
GCCAGATATTGTCCGATGGTCATGCCCCCGACGTCGGTATCGGCGGGCAGGAATGTCTTCAGCGTGACCGGCGTTGCGATCTTGCCCATCCGGATCAGGCTGCCGGCGGTTTCGAAGATGGTCTGATGCAGCGGCTCGAAGAAGTGCTTCGCCTCCAGGAAGTCGGAGATTCTGTAGAAGGCGTCGTTGTTGACCAGGATGGCGCCCAGAAGGCTCTGTTCCGCTTCGATGTTATGCGGAGCGCTCCGATACGCGGGAGTTCCGGCATCGGGCGCGAGCTTGAGAACGTTCGAATCAGTCAGGGCCATGGTCGGACGTGCTTAGCAATTTTCTTGGGCAGATGCGGGGCCGGGATAAAGCGCCGCTGCCGTCGAAAGCGGAAGCAAAAGCTGACCGCTATCAACCGATCATTAAAGCGGTGGATGATTGGCGGCCCCAGCATGCGCC
>NZ_JAEMSD010000560.1:457-4150 GCF_016462955.1 Bradyrhizobium sp.
AGCGTGCGCCGCGCTTGACGGATTTTTGCGGAACTCTCGCGTCCGGGAGACGACCGCAGGCGCACTAGGGAGAAATCCTGAAATCCATGAACCCTGTCGGCGGGCGCGCAGACCCATTGAGAGGCGCGCGAAATGACGCACGCCGGACGCGTTCGGCTCGGCTTCACACCAGCAGGAGATAGACCAGCGCAACCAGGGCCGCCCCAACGCCGGTAACGATCAGGGCGTAATCGGTGCGGAGGTCGTCCTGCACGTCGAATGAGGTTTGGGTCTCTTTGCTCATGGCGACGGTCTAAGCCAGGCCCGGCCAGACTTATGTGAAGCAGATCACATCTCCCCGGATTCTTTCGGGGGTATTGCCGGAACTGGGGGGCGGGCCCGGGATTATCTCTTTTCCGCCGACAAGAAAACGAGGCGACCAATGCGGCCAGAACGGCAGCAGCAGGATTGGCGAAGTGAGGCAGGCAGCCGGCGTTGGCTGTCGGGGCTGATAGCGGCCATGAAGCAAGCGGAACGGCCTGAGGTGCGTCGCCAGCCGGTCGCACCCGAGATCTTGCTGGAGTTGCGTGCCCAACTGGCGTTGTCGACCGCTTTTCCGGCCTCCCGGATCTCGACCCTGCGTCACTAAGACCTGTTACCCGCCAGCTTGAGCCTGGGTCTGGTCGCGCCTCCGGCGGCCGCGGCCGGGCGTCCTCCCGCGCGATGTAGTCGCGGGTCATCGGCACGATGCCCTGCCGGTGGGTGAGCTGGATCCGCAAGTTCACATGGCTTGCTTGCGGCACGCCATCGCGCAGGCAGCCAGATCCAGTGAGCCGGTTTTGGCCGCGCTATTGTGCTGTATTTTAAGCCGATATTCGAAAAAGCGCTTGTTCACATCCGCGCGCGTGGAGCCTTCCATTCGCAGCTCAATCGGTTAAAAGGTGACCGCCGCCGCGCCGATGCCGGCTGCATTGGCGCAAAATTCAACGGAGATGATTTGAATGTCGAGCCGAGCGCTCAGCCTCGCGACGGTGTTGCTTCTGATCGGGTTCGGTGCGGCCGATTCCGTTCTCGCGCAGGCGACGAACCTCGAGGCCGGCAAGACGCCCTCCCAGCTTTTCAACCAGACCTGCAATGTCTGCCACAAGAGCCCGCGCGGACTTCTAAAATCCGTGGCGCCGGGTTCGCTGCCGGGATTCCTGCGCCAGCACTACACCACGAGCTCGGACATGGCAGGCGTCCTTGCGACCTATCTGATCTCCAACGGCGCCACCGACACGCGCTACCAGGCCAAGGACGGCAAGAAGGACGCGGGCAGCAATCCCGAGCATCAGGGCCGCCGCCCGCGCGCGCAGGATGCGGCCAGGCCTGAGGGCGAGGCTGCGGCTCCCGCTGCGGAAGGCGCGCGCCAGAGGCGCGCCACGCGGCCCGCCGAGGAAGGCGCGAAGCCGGAGGGCCAGGCCGCGCCCGAGGGACGCAAGGGCAAGCGCCGCGTCCAGCCCGGCACTGAGGACGCCCCGAAGGTCGATTCAGCCGCGCCTGCGAGCGCAGACAAGAAGAGCGAACCGAAGACCGAGCCCGACAGCGGCAAGGCATCCGCCGAGCCCAAGCCGGAGAGCAGCTCCCGCAGCAGCAGCGATACACCGGCGCCACGTCCCGATCCGGTCCCGCAGGTGACGCCCGCGGCTCCAGCCGCCGCCAAGCCCGCCGAGCCGGTCGCGCCCAAGCCGGTCGAAGAGGCTTCTCCGAAACCTGCCGCCAGCTCCGAGCCGGCTCCGGCACCCAAGCCGCAGGAGCAGGCGCCGCCCGCGGCCGCCGCCGCTCCGCCGCCGGCGCCGCCCGCGCCCTCCGGATCTCCTGCCCCGCCGATCTCGCGCTAAGTAACCAACACGATCGAAGGCCGCGTCCATCGCGGCTTCCGTATCATATTGACCTGGCGTGGAGCATTACTCTAGAGTAGTACTCCAGGAGGGCGCGGTGGCAACCAGCGTGCGGGACGATCTTTTGGCAGCCGGGCTGGTGGTCTTCGACCGCGTCGGCTTCGAGGCGGCGACGGTCGCCGCGATCCGCACCCGGGCGCGCACCTCCAATGGCAGCTTCTTTCACGTCTTCGGCTCGAAGAATGAGCTCGCCGGCGCGCTGTTCCTGGAGGTCTTGCGGCACTATCACGCCGCGGTGCTGGCCGCGCTCGATCCGCTGCCCGGCGCCGAGCAGGGCATCGATCGCCTGATCCGGGCGCATCTCGATTGGGTCGCGACCTGCCGGCGCGAGGCGCGCTACCTCTTCGAGATCTCGCGCAGCGAATGGACAGAGGACATTCGCGACGCCCAGCGCGCACAGAATGCGTGCCTTGCTGACGGCATCGAGCGCTGGCGCGCGCCGCTGGTCGCAAGCGGCGAGCTTCTCCCGATGACGCCGGTGATGTTCATCAGCCAACTGATTGGCCCGGCGCAGATCTTCTGCCGCGCCTTCCTGTCGGGGCGCGACCGCACCGATCCGCGCGTTGAGGCGGACACGCTGATCGCCTGCGCCAATCGGGCACTGAGGCCGTGCGAGCGGATCAACTAGCAATAGGGAGAGACTGCATGGCCAGCGAAGCTGATCCGGAATTCGCGCCGATTGCGGAGCGCATCCACAGCAATGTCGGCCGGCAGGGTTTCATGAACCTGGTCGGCGCCGAGCTCTTGGAATTGTCGCGTGGCACCTGCACCATCGCTGTGGAGCGCCGGCCGGAGCTGTTGCAGCAGCACGGTTTCTTTCATGGCGGCGTGACCGCCTTCCTCGTCGACAACGCCACGACGATCGCGGCCGCCACGTCGCGCGGTCAGTCTGCGCTGACGGCGGAGTACAAGCTCAATCTGTTGTCGCCTGCGGTCGGCGAGAAGCTGATCTGCCGTGCCCGCGTGATCAAGCCCGGCCGCCAGGTCGCGGTGGTCGCGGCCGATGTGTTCTGTCTCAGCGATGGGATCGAGAAGCACACCGCGACCGCGCTGGCTTCGATTGCGATGCTCAGCGAGGACGTCGCGGTCAAAACGAAAAGCCCGGCCGCCTGAGGCAGCCGGGCTTCGTTATTTCTTTGTCGTTGCCGGGCTTGACCCGGCAATCCATCAAGAAGTCTCTTTGACGATGCATGCGCGGGTCAAGCCCGCGCATGACGAGTTGTGTCTTACTTCTCTTCCGCGGCCGGCGCTGGTGCTTCGTCGTCGAGCTGGGCGTCCGGATCGAAGAACTCGCCGGCGGCGGCGATCGCCTCGGCGGCCGCGTCGCGGTCCTCGTTGCGGGTCGAGATATCCTCGCCGCGGTTGATGCGCTCGGCCTCGTCCTGGCTGCGCGCGACCGTCACGGTGATCTCGACCTCGACCTCGGGGTGCACGGCGACGGTGATCGTGTGCTTGCCGATGGTCTTGATCGGCGCATCGAGCTGGATTTGTGGGCGAGCCAGCGAAACGCCGTCGGCTTCGAACGCGATGACGATGTCACGCACGTTGACCGAGCCGAACAGCTGGCCGGCTTCCGACGCCTGGCGGATCACGATGATGTTCTTGCCTTCGATCTTCTCGGCGACCTTGGACGCCTCGGCCTTCGAGGCGAGGTTGCGGGCTTCGAGCTCGGCCTTCATCCCGTCATACTTGGACCGGTTGTCGGCGGTGGCACGCAGCGCCTTGCCGCGCTTGAGCAGGAAATTGCGGGCGTAGCCATCGCGAACCTTCACGA
>NZ_JAEMSD010000561.1 GCF_016462955.1 Bradyrhizobium sp.
GAAGATCGGCGAGGTCGAGAAGTCAGGCACGCTCCAGACCATGATCGAGAGCCTGGCCAAGATCCCGCTGGAGTTCTCGCCGGGCGAGGCCTGGAACTACTCGGTCGCGACCGACGTCCTCGGCTACCTCGTCGGCAAGATCTCGGGAATGCCGTTCGAGCAGTTCCTGAAGCAACGCATTCTCGATCCGCTCGGCATGACCGACACCGATTTCCATGTGCCGGCCTCGAAGGCGCATCGCTTCGCCGCCTGCTACTCGGCGGATCCCGGCGGCGGCATGACCTTCCACGCCGGCCAGCGACGGGAAGGCCTGACGCTCCAGGACGACCCGGCAACGAGCTCGTTTCTGTCCCCGCCCTCGTTCATCTCCGGCGGAGGTGGCCTGTGCTCGACAGTGGCCGACTACCTCACGTTCTGCCGGGCGCTGCTCAACGGCGGCGAGCTTGGCGGCGTCAGGCTGATCGGACCCAAGACGCTGGCGCTGATGACCACGAACCACATTCCGGGCGGTCGCTTCCTGCCCGAGGTGTCGCGCTCGCTGTTCTCCGAGGCCGCCTATAACGGCATCGGCTTCGGCCTCGGCTTCGCCGTGACCATGCGCCCGGCCGAGACGATGATCGCGGGCAGCCCCGGGGAATACAATTGGGGCGGCGCGGCCACGACCTCGTTCTGGATCGACCCGGCCGAGGAGCTGATCGCCATCTTCATGACGCAGGTACTGCCGTCGAGCGCCTACCCGATCCGGCGCGAACTGCGCAGCATGGTCTACGCCGCGATCACCGAGAGCAATCTGTAGCCAGCCGAATGGATCCCGCGGCCGCCGGCCGCGGGATCGCGCTCATTTCAGCATCTCCGGCACGATCAGGCGCGGCAGGAACAGCGACACGCTCGGCCAGACGATAACGGCCGCCAGCACCAGCAGCATCGGGATCAGCATGATCACCGTGTCTTTCAGCGCATAGCGCAGCCGCACGCCGGCGATCGAGCAAGCGATCATCAGACACAGGCCATAGGGCGGCGTCACCAGCCCAAAGGCCAGCGAGACGATGGAGATGATCGCGAACTGGACCGGATGCAGATCGACGGACCTGGCCAGCGGCTCCAGCACGGTGCCGACGATGATGATCGCCGGGATGGCGTCGAGGAAGCAGCCGACCACCAGAAAGCAGAAGGCGATGAAGAAGCCGGCCGAGATGGCACCCATGCCCCATGTCGAGACGTTGGCCAGCAGTTCCTGCGGGATCTTGTAGTAGGCCAGCAGCCAGCCGAACGCGCTGGCGGTGCCGACGCAAAACAGCGCCACGCCGGCAAGCCGCCCGGTGTCGAGCAGGGCCCTGTACAATTCACGCGGACCCGTCTCGCGGTAGAAGAACGCCGAGAGCACGACGGAATAGAGTACGGCCACGCAGGCGGATTCCGTCGCGGTGAACCAGCCGAGCAGGATGCCGCCGACGATGATGAACGGGGTCATCAGCGCCGGTATCGACCGCCAGATCGCGCATCGCATGTCGACCCAGCTCGCCTTCGGATAGGTCGGATAGCCGCGGCGCACCGCGTAGACGTGCACCGTCGCCATCTGCGCGCCCGCGATCAAAAGGCCCGGCACGATGCCGGCCAGATACATCGCCGCGATCGAGGTCGAGATCAGCCCGCCCCATACGATCATCAGGATCGACGGCGGGATGACGACCGCGAGCACCGCGGACACCGCGGTGATCGCGATGGAGAACGAAAGGTCGTAGCCCTCCTTGGTCTGCGCGTCGATGAAGATCTTGGACTGGCTCGCCGCATCCGCAGTGGAGGAGCCGGAGATGCCGGCGAAGAACACCGACAGCACGACGTTGATCTGCGCCAGCGATCCCGGCCAGTGCCCGACCATCGAGCGCGACAGCGCCACCAGGCGGTCGGTAATGCCGCCGATGCTCATCAGGTTCGCCGTCAGGAGGAAGAACGGCACCGCTAGCAGGATGAAGGAATTGTAGGCGTTGAAGGTCTCCTGCGCGAGCATCATCAGCGACAGGCGCGGCTCGATCAAGAGGATCGGCACGCAGGCAAGGCCGAGAGCGAAAGCGACCGGCACGCGCACGATCAGCAGGCCGACGAAGACCCCGAACAGCAACATCGCGGCCTGTCCGGCAGAGAGCACCGTGCCGCTCATCTTCGTGCCCCAACCAGAATGCGCAGTTCATCGAGGATCTGTTCGCCCGCAAACACCATCCACGTCACGCCGGCCACCGGCCAGGCGACGTGGATCAGCCAGAGCGGCAGGTCGGCTAGCTCCGACGTCCTGCTCCAGGCGAAACGCGTGAACTCGATCCCGGCCCACACGAACACGAAGGCCAATGCCAGCACGCCGAGCCGCGCGACGATCCGCACCGCGGCCTCCGACCGCCGCGACAGCTCGGGCCAGACGTCGACCTCGAAATGCTGCGCCTCGCGGATGCCGACCATCGCTCCGATCATGATGGTCCAGACGAACAGGAACCGCGCCATTTCCTCGGTCCAGATGTAGGACGGGATGAGGGGCGTGTAGCGCGAGACGATCTGCAGCGTGACCGGAATGACCAGGATGCCGACGCAGGCGGCGAGCAGGATTTCCAGCAGTTTGGCATAGACCGCCGTGATGCGGCGCCACAGCGACGGTGTGGACGGGACGTGCATGTCCGACATTGGAGCTCCGTGCGGCACTCGTCCGCCATGTCCGGGCAGGAAGCGGGGCCTGCCCGGAATTCTGGCGGCGGACAGAGCGACTTCAGACGACGTTGATCTTCTCGAAAATGCCTTCCGCGCCGATCTCCTTGGCATAGGTGGCCATCACGGGATCGGCGAGCTTCTTCATCGCGTCGCGCTCCTCGAACGGAACGCGCTTGAGCTTGCCGGCCTTCTCGAGCGTGTCGAGCTTGACGACCTCCTCGCTGGACTCGAGCTGGCGGCCGTAATCGCCGGCCTCCTTGCCGGCCTTCATGATCGCGTCCTGCAAATCCTTCGGCAATGTCTTCAGCGTCTTCACCGAGAAGCAGATCGGCCGGATCGACACGGCGTGCTGGGTCAAGTTGAGATGCGGCGCCACTTCGTAGAATTTCATCGCCTCGACGCCGGCCGCTTCGTTTTCGCCGGCCGAGATCACGCCGTTCTGGATCGCGTTGTAGATTTCGTTATAGGCGATCACGGTCGGGCTCATGCCGACGGCCGCGAAGGTCTTCGACCAGATCGGCGCGCCCTGCACGCGGACCTTGAGGCCTTTGAGATCGGCGAGGTTCTTGAGCGGCTTGTTGGCGAAGATGTTGCGGATGCCGCCGCCGGCATAGCCGATCAGAACGACGTCGGCCTTGGCCGCGACCTCGTCGGCCACCGGCGCCAGGATGTTGGCCTCGACCACCTTGTTCATGTGCTCGATGCCCTTGAACACGAAAGGCGCATCGATGAACGGGGCCGCCTTGGCGAAGGTGGACATGTGGGCCGGCGAGACGATGCCGTAGTCGACTGCCTTGCCTTGCGACATGTACTCGAAATACTGCTTCTCGAGGCCGAGCGAGGAGTTTCTGTGCAGGGTGAAATTGACGGGCTTGCCGTAATACTTCTTCACCAGTTCCTCGAACCGCAGCAGTGCCCGGTTGAAGGCGTGGTCGTCGTTGAACTGAACTGCGCCGTTCAAGGTGATCGGCGCTTGCGCCCGCAGGATCGACGGCATGCCGATCGTAGCTGCCGCCGTGGTCGCACCGATACCAGCGAGAAATGACCTTCGCTTCATCGTCTCCCCTCCCTTTATGGCTCCATCCCTGTCGCCGGGACGTGAGCGCAGCCGTTATGCGGCTTGCAAAAGCAAAGCGTATGAAAATCTCCGGGCGGACGAAAGTCATTTCGCGTGCGCTCGAGCTACCCCTTCGTCGCAGAACTGCGCGCCGACGCCTATTGCACTGCAACTCGAAGCGTCCGCGTGCAGCGCGGCGATCGCAGATGGGCTTCTGAAAGACCTGAGCGCGCGCCTCGCCCTTCGAGACGACCGCGGAGCCTGTCATCGGGCCGCGCTTTGCGCGGACCCGCTGGCGGTCCCTCAGGGTGAGGCTCAGCAGCATGGTGCCCGTTGAGACCAGCGCAACGCACGCGGTCCTCATCCTGAGGGCCCGCCAACGGCGGGCGTCTC
>NZ_JAEMSD010000122.1:0-9184 GCF_016462955.1 Bradyrhizobium sp.
GGGGGCGGGCTCGGGGGTCTGCTCAATGGCGGCATTGGCGAACTGCTTGAGCGGTTCAACCAGAACGGCCAGGGCGAGATCGCCGATTCCTGGGTGAAGCCCGGCCCCAACAAGGAGATTTCCTCGCCGGAGCTCAAGCAGGCCATCGGCAGCGACGTCCTGGAAAAGCTCGCACAGCAGACCGGGCTTTCTCAAGAAGAGATCGTCTCCCGGCTATCCCGCGAGCTTCCTTCCGCAATCGACAAATACACGCCGGATGGGCGTCTTCCCGAGGCATAGAAGCAGCGGCTCAAACTCATAGAAAAGGTGCATAATGAGTATTCTTTGGACCATCATCATTGGCTTCATCGCCGGCGTCATCGCCAAGTTCATCATGCCGGGCGACAATGAACCTTCGGGCTTCATCCTCACGACCATCCTCGGCATCGTCGGCGCGTTCGTTGCGTCCTACCTCGGCCAGGCGCTGGGCTGGTATCGCCCTGGTGAAGGGGCCGGCCTGATCGGCGCGGTGGTCGGCGCGATCATCGTGCTGTTCGTTTACGGTTTCTTCGCCGGGCGGCAACGCCGCGCGATCTAGCGCGGAATCGCCTTAGGCTGAAACGGCAGCGTCCCCCCGCGGCGCATGCTTCGCGACGCCCGCCTCTGGCGGGTTGTCAGGATGAGACCGAGAGCGTGGCAGCGATTTACTCCCGCTCCAGGAAGCTGGAGCCGATATCGGCCTTTCGCTTGATCGGGTCGTAATCGCAATAGACGTTGTCCGCCACCAGCGTATAGCTGGCATAGACGCTGTACTTGTCCGTCTTGACCGAGTTCAGGCCGATCACCGAGGTGCTCTTGCCGCCGTTCCATTTGAACGGTGTCGAGCTCGTGGCCTGCTCGCAGGCCAACACCGCTTCGTTAAAGACATAGCCTTCGACGAACGCCTTCAGCGTCCGCACCTGCACCGCCATCTTCCATTCGAAATAGCCGACGGCGCCGAGCCCCGCGACGATCAGCACGAGAAGAGCGATTACGATCCTCTGAAAAGTCATTTCGATGTCCCCCGGACTCACACGGCATCAATGCTGCTTTGCAAGCGCGGAAGGGTAGCAGAAATCGATCCTGTCGCCAGCCATTGGAGGCCAGGATGCGCAAGGGGCACGCCAGCGCGGCGTGCCCCTTGGCTGCTTCGTTCACCGGGGCACCAGGCCCCCCGTGTCCATTCACGCTGCGTGCGGGAGGGAGAGCTGCGGCTGGACCTGATCCACGGGATTGGTGATGATCGAGCCGCCATGGCCGTCTGCGGCGAGCGCGAAATCGGCGGCACTGTACTGTCCCAGCAGCTGCAGGGAGGCACTGTGGACGCCGTCGGTGATCGTCAGCGTCCCGCCGGTGTTGCTTTCGTTCGCCGTGTAGCCGAGGGAGGTCGCTTCGCCAAAGGCGATGTCTCCGAGATCGAGCTCCACGCCATCCTGCCATCCCGAGATGGTCCCGCTGAACGCCGACGACTGGTCCAGCACGAGCTTGGCGGAAGCACCGCCGAACGTCACGTCGGTGAGCGTGCCACCCGCATAGACGTATTCGAGCCCGTGCGCACCGATCGTGGTGCGAACCGCGCTGCCTCCCGCACCGACATGCTGCGTGCCGGACACGATGGCGGTGTCGCTCGCCGTGCCCCACACATACTGCGCTCCGCCGTCGATGATCGTGTCGGTCGCGTTGCCCCAACTGACCTGTACGCTGCCGGCCTTGAGGATGGTTCCGCTCGCCGTGCCGCCGGAATAGACGAGCTGCGTGCCGCCGTCTTCGACGGTGGTGTGCGAGGCTTTGCCATGGACGGCCTGCACGCCGCCGCTGCCGATCACGGTCAGGTCGGCGGTGCCATCGTAAACGATCTGCTTCCCGCCCAGGATCGAGGTGCCGGTGACGGTCCCGCCGGTGTAGACGTCCTGTTCGCCGCCGGCCAGGATCGTTGTCGTCACGGCGCTACCGCCGTTCCCGATCACCTGGAGACCCGCGACCATGGAGCCGCCGGCGGTACCGTAGACGTAGTCCACGGCGCCGCTCGCCACGGTGCTGCCCTGCTCCGTCCCCCAGTTGATCTGCGAACTCCCGGCCTCGAGCGTGATATCAACGACCGTGCCGCCCGCATAGATCTGCATATGCGCGCCGCTTCCGAGTACGTAGTCCGACGCCGTCCCGTAGACGAATTGATGGCTGCCGGCGCCAAACGTCCGCTCTCCCGCCGACCCGAAAACGTAGTGCGAGACGCCGGTGTTGCCCGCGGCGTCGGTCGCCACGAGATCGAAGGCGGTGTTGAACTGCTCCCAGGCCAGGCCGGCGCTCCAGGCCCCGTTGGCACCGACCACCGTCGTCGAAGCCCAGCCGTTCGCCGACGTGCCGTCGCGCAGCGTGAGGGTTTGTCCGGCCGCATCGACATCCACCGAACCGGAGATCACCGCGGTCCAAGGGCTGGCTGACGACACGGCCGACAGCACCGGCACCGGCTTGACGGTATCGACCGAGAACACCTGCGCCTTGACCTCGGTTCCGCTGGCATCCTTCCAGGTCACGACGAAGCGGCCATCGGCATAACCGGCGATCGAGGGCTGCGACTGATCGGAGGCGGTGCTGGTGTTGACCAGTTGTTCGCTTCCGACCTTTTGCCCATCCGCGGTGAATACCTGCAACTTGATGCTGCTGCCGCTGGCGTCCCCGCCCGTGCCGCTCCAGTCCTGCCAGGCAATGGCGAAGTCGCCGTTGCTGAGGGCGGTCACCGTCGGCGTGAACTGCGAATTGGCGGTCGTGGAGTTGACGAGGAATTCGCCTCCGACCTTATTGCCGCCGGCGGTGTAGAGCTGCGCCTTGATGGCGCTGCCGCTGCTGTCGCCGCCAGCCTGGCTGAAATCGTACCAGGTCACGACGAAGCCGCCGTTGGGCAGCGCGGAGATCGTCGGCTTCAACTGGTCAGAAGCCGTCGCCGTATTGACCAGCTGTTCGGAGCCGACCTTGCTTCCATCCGCCGCAAAGATCTGGGCTTTGATGCTGGTGCCGGCGGCGTCGCCGAGCGTGCCGCTGGAATCTTCCCACGTCACGACGAATCCGCCGTTGGCGAGACCGGTCACCTTCGCATTGGCCTGGTCGCCGCCGATCTCGGAATTGACGAGCAATTCAGGACCCGATTTGCTCCCATCGGCCGCGAAGATCTGGAGCTTGATGCTGGTGCCTTCATCGTCCCCGCCCTCGCCGCTGTCGTCTGTCCAGGCAACGGCGAAGCCGCCATTCGCCAGTGCGGACACTGTCGGCGAGAACTGCGAATAGGCCGACGCGGTATTGACGAGCGTCTCCGATCCGACCTGCGCACCGTCGGCGCCAAACACCTGGGCCTTGATGCTGGTGCCCTCTCCGTCGCCCAGCGTCTGGCTGTTGTCGAACCAGGACACGACGAACCCGCCAGTGGACAGGCCCGTGATCACGGGCGCGAGCTGGTCTGCGTCGGTTTCGGTGTTGATGCGGAATTCGGACCCGATCTTGCTGCCGTCGGCGGCATAGATCTGCGCCTTGATGCTGGTGCCGCTGACATCTCCCAGCGACCCGCTGGAATCATCCCAGGTCACCACGAAGCCGCCGTTGGCGAGGCCGGTGACGGTGGGCGCCTGCTGGGCGCCGGTCGCGTTGGTGTTCACAGAGAATTCGGAGCCGACTTTTACAACGGGAGCAGCCATAGGACTGGATCGCTTTCATTCAAACGGGGCCAGCTGCGGACAACGCAGCGCGGCAACAGGTTGCGAGAGCGTCCGTATTGCATCGCAGCTTATCATATTTTTGATGATATGTTATGTTTTATGTGAACGAGCGGTCGCCGCCCATGACGCGCTGGATGCAGACTTCAGCTCGTGCAATTCTCGCGAGAGACGAACACGCCGACATTTTCCCGTAGCCGCTTCCTTTCCAGGAAAATCAAGGGCCGCACTCCGACGGCCGGAATCGCCGTCGGAGTGCGGCCCTGCGAAGCGGAGTTCGCACGAGCGAACTCCGCGCAGTGATGGCTCGAGATGGTGTCGTCAGGTCCGCCGAGCGGTCAGCCATTCGCTGCGCCCGATCGGACGGTAGACCATGCGGATCTCGCCGACCGCACCGAAGAAGCCGTCGGCCAGAACGCCATCCCACCAGCCTGCACCGAGGATCCAGGGCTGCGGCGAGTTCTGCGAGCGCAAGCCGATCGCCGCGTTGCCCACGTTGCGCAGCACCGGCGCGCCGTCGATGTACATCGTGGTGGTGAGCGTGGCGGGATCGTTGACGATCGCGATGTGATACCAGGTATCGCGAATGATTTCGCCCGACCAGTTCGTCTGCGCATAATGCGAGACGGAGGCAGGCACCACCTCCCACTGCACTTCACGCAGGTTCGAGATCGCGAACAGAACGCTCGACGCCTCCGGATCTCCACCCCAATAATTGCCGGGGACGTTGCCGCGGTTTCCGACGCGGCCGAGGATGTTGCCCCATTTGTGCAGGTTCGCGGTCCACCCGGCCGGTATCTTCACGAAGGCCTCGACCGTATAGCCGTTCCAGAAGCTCCGGCCGTTCAGCGATGCACCTGCCGCCGTAAGGAAGGCGTTGAAGCGGCCGACCGTGTTGTCGGTGTTGAGAAACACCACGCTGCCCGCGGCCGAGGACAGACGATGCTTGTCGGTGGTCCACACGACGTCGCCGAGTTGCGCGGAGGCGACGAGCGCCGCGCGGGCCAGATTGTTGCCGCCCGCCACGTCGGGAATGATCCCGCCGACCGGAACAGCCTGTCCGTCGACAATCGTGGACGGTACGCGCCAGTGCACCACCGTGTCGGCGACGTGCGGAAAATCCTCGGTGTCCGCAGGCGGCACCACGGCGGGCGTCGGCGGTTCGACATAGCCGGCCAGCAGGTCGGCACGCACCGTCGGCAGAATTGCCGGGCCGGTCAGCGTCTTGCTCGGACTGAACCGCGTGAATTTGGCGAAGCGGTTCTTGAAGTTGATCGGGATGGAGAAGCTGTTGTTCGCGCCCGTGAGTTCGGCATGATCGAACTGGTTGAGCGTGTTCTTCGGCTTCTGTACCACCCAGGGCGAGAACGACATCACATCGATCTTGTTGTTGGTGAAATCGACCTCGTACAGGCGCATCATGGCGTTGCCGCCCTGATAGTCCATCTGATAGTCGACGACCATCTGGTGGACCGGATTGCCGAAATTGTTGATCTTCGCAAGATACGCAGCACCATGGTGATGGCCGTTCAGCGTCATGAAGATCTGGTCCTTGTCGCGGATCAGCTTTTCCCACAGCATCTTGCCGTATTCGGTCTCCAGCGGAGAAAGGCCATCGCTATCGATGGCGAGAAGTTGGTGGTTCGACAGAATCACGGGCAACGTCGGATTGCGATCGATCACGTCGCGGGCCCAGGCGATGGCGCCGTCCGAGGCGCGCCAGGACAGCGAGAGCACCATGAACTTCACGCCGTTCGCCTGGAAGATGTGATACTCGTGAAATCCGCTGCTGTCGCGCTCGCGGAATGTCGACTGCTGCGCAGCACGGCTGCTCGGGAACCACTTCAGATAGGGTTCGGCATTGAGGTTGCGCTGGGCATCGGTGCCTGAGTTCTGGTCCCACGGATTGTGATAGTCGTAGTCTGCAACGACGTCGTGATTGCCGGCGAGGATCGAGTACGGGACCTTGGCGTTTTCGAGTTTCGCCATCGCGGCATCGGCGATGATCCACTGGTTCGGCTTGCCCTGCTGATCGACCACGTCACCGAGGTGGACGACGAAGCGGATGCCGTATTTCGCCGCATTGTCGGCGATCCACTGGGTCTGGGCATCGAACGGCGTCGAACCGTAGGCCTTCTGGAATTGCTGGTTCTCGTCGGTCGTCGCATAGCGCGCATAGAACTGCGTATCGGGCAGCACGGCGATCGAGAAGCTGTTCAATGACGGAGTGGAGGTCTGCGCCTTTGCCGCGCCCGCGCCCATGGCGAGCATCGAAAGGCTCGCGGCCCCTTGCAGGATCGTACGGCGGTCGATCAAATGGCGCGAGGAATTGGTGTTGCCGGATTGGTCGTTTCCGGCCTTGATATCGTCATTGCTCATCGGAGAGTGCCTGTTGCTACGGTCGCGGCTGCGACGGTGGCCGGTCTCTAGCGATGTCGATTAACATTAAAATTAAGGAAATATATCATTACTTATGTTAGCTTCGAAACTGCGAGCGCCGCAGCGGGACTGCGACGCCGAGCGAGACCCCGTGGAGATGCGAACAAACACACCTCTTCATACAAGCCATGTCGTCGGTGCCATCACGCGTTGAGTTCGGGACAAAGGAGCATCCACACGGGCGACTGCCTGGGACAGCCGCTCCGAACGCCGCAGCAGATTTTTCCCCAGCTGCCGGGTATCAGAACGGCATGCCCATCATCTTGGTCAGGCGATCGAGCCGGAGGTAGCCCGCCTGGTAGGCGGCCATGCCGAGCCCGAAAACGACCGCGGAAATCAGCGTGGTCCAGATCAGCTTGCGTCCCATCCGCGTCAGGATCGGCGCGCCGGGATCGGTGCCGGGCGCGCCGACGCCGTCCTCGTGCTGGCTGCGCACGCCGAACGGCAATGTGACGAACAGCATGACCCACCACAGCACGAAGTAGATCGCAAACCAGGTCGAGAGCTGGATGACCATGCTCGGCCTATGCCTGCTCGATCTCGACCAGGGCGCCGGAAAAGTCCTTCGGATGCAGGAACAGCACCGGCTTGCCGTGGGCGCCTATCTTCGGCACGCCGTCGCCGAGCACCCGCGCGCCCTCCTTCACCAGCGTGTCGCGCGAGGCGATGATGTCGACGACCTCGTAGCAGATGTGGTGGATGCCGCCGTCGGGGTTGCGCTCGACGAATTTTGCGATCGGCGCGGCCTCGCCGAGCGGCTCGATGAACTCGATCTTGGTGTTGGGCAGCGTCGCAAACACAGTGATGACGCCGTGCTCGGGCAGCGGCACCGCTTCCGAGATCTGCGCGCCAAAGGCGGTGCCGTAGATCTCCGCGGCCTTGACCGCGTCCTTGGTCGCGATCGCAACGTGGTTGAGGCGGCCCAGCATGCGTCTTCTCCCCTTTACACCGTCAGCACATGTACCAGACAGGGGGGCTTTTTGCCCCAATGTTCGTTGATGACGGCCCGGACAGCGCGTCGCACCGACTCGGCCAGCGCGTCGGGATCGCGGCGGCGCGGCTTCGGCAACCCCTCGATGGTGGAGACCACCGCATCGAAAACGATGTCATCGAAGGCTTCGCCCGCCCTGTTCTTCTCGGGGATGCCGACCAGATCGACCTCGGGATCGTCGGCCAGCTCCCCCTGCCCGGTCATGGCGATGGCGACGAAGGCGCAGCCGGAGAAGGCCATGCGGCGCCGCTCGACCACGGCGCGGGATTTGGAATCCTCCAGGATGGTGCCATCCTTGTAGAGACGCCCCGAAGGCACCTCGCCGACGATACCGGGATCGCCGGGGCCGAGCTTGACGAGGTCGCCGTCGCGGCAGACCAGCACGCGCGGCACGCCGGCGGCGCGCGCCAGCTTGGCGTGCTCGTGCAGATGCAAGGCCTCGCCGTGGACCGGGATCAGGAGCTGCGGCTTCACCCAGGAAATCAGGTCGCGCAATTCGTCGCGGCGGGGATGGCCAGAGACGTGGACGAGCGCGTCGCGGTCGGTGACGATCTCGACACCTTGCATCACCAGATTGTTGATGATCGAGCTGACGGCCTTCTCGTTGCCCGGAATGGTGCGCGAGGAGAAGATGACGGTATCGCCGCGGTTGAGCGTGATCTCGGGATGATCGTCATTGGCGACACGCGCCAGCGCGGCGCGCGGCTCGCCCTGGCTGCCGGTGCACAGCGCCAGCACCTTGTCCTGCGGCAGGTGGCCGTAGACGTCCGGCGAGCGGAAGTTCTGCACGCCGTCGAGATAGCCGGTCTCACGCGCGACCTGCACCACGCGCTCCATGGCGCGGCCGACCACGACGACCTCGCGGTCGGCGGCTTTTGCGGCCTCGGCCACCGCCTTGATCCGGGCGACGTTGGAGGCGAACGTCGTGACGGCGACGCGGCCCTTGGCGGATTTCACGAGCTCGATGATGGTGCGGGCGACCTCGGCCTCCGAAGGCGAGCGGCCGTCGCGCACCGCGTTGGTGGAATCGCCGATCAGCGCGAGCACACCTTCCTCGCCGAGTTCGCGCAATCGCTTCTCGTCGGTTGGCGCCCCGAGCGTGGGGGTCGGGTCGATCTTCCAGTCGCCGGTGTGCAGCACGATGCCCGCCGAGGTGTGGATCGCCAGCGCATGGGCTTCGGGAATGGAATGCGCGACGGGGATGAACTCGACGTTGAACGGGCCGATATCGACGCGACCGCCCGATGGGACCACCGTGACCGGGATCTCGGGCGCATTGCGTTCAGCGGCGCATTTGGCCTCGAATAGCGCGGCGCTGAACTGCGTGGCATAGATCGGGCATTTCAGACGGGGCCAGAGGTCGATGATGGCGCCGAAATGGTCCTCATGGGCGTGGGTCAGCACCAGGCCCATCAGGTTCTTGCGCTCTTTCTCCAGGAAGGAAATGTCGGGCATGATCAGGTCGATGCCCGGCAAATGCTCCTCGTCACCGAAGGAGACGCCGAGATCGACCGCGAACCAGGCGCGCTGCTGGCGGTTGCCGAGGCCGTAGATCGACAGGTTCATGCCGATCTCGCCGACGCCGCCGAGCGGCGCAAACACCAATTCGTCAGGCTTTGCCATCACGCAGCTCCCACGGAGGCGACCGGGCCGAAGAACACCTCGCCCGCGGCCACCGGCACCAGGCGGCCCTCCGCGGTGCGAACGATCAGGCAGCCGGTGTCGTCGATGGTGTCAAAAATGCCTTCCAGCGTCGTCGCTCCCGTGTGGATCGCGACCTTCTCGCCGAGGCCCGCGGCACGCTCCAGCCAGAGCTTGCGGATCTCGGCAAAGCCCCGGCCATTGTCCCAGATGCCGCGGAACTCGACCCAGGCATCCGAGAGCGCCGAGAACAGCTCCTCCGCGCTGATCTGGACACCGAGCGCGGCCAGCGAGACCGCGGGCGTCGGGGTGCCCTCGGGCGCGGCAACGACGTTGGTGCCGATGCCGACCACGACGGCGAGGCCGCCGGCGACGGCCTCGGCCTCGAGTC
>NZ_JAEMSD010000122.1:9194-13152 GCF_016462955.1 Bradyrhizobium sp.
GGAGAAAGTCAGCCTCGAGTCCGATGCCGACCAGCTTCTTGCCGCCGGCAAGCACGTCGTTCGGCCATTTCAGGGCGTAGCGGGGGCGGCCTTCGCCGAGGCGCAGGGCGGCCTCGAGGCTGACTTTCTCCAGCGCCGCCTCTTCCGCCAGCCCGGCGGCAAAGCCGAGCGTCGCGGCGACGGCGGGGGCGATGTCCATGACTTCGAGGATGCTGGCGGCGAGATTGCCGCGCGGCGCGATCCAGGCGCGCTGGCGACGGCCGCGACCAGCGGTCTGCTCTGAAGTCACGAACCACATCGGGCCGCGCTCGCCGGTCCTGGCGCGCTCGATCGCCTCGGCGTTGGTCGAGCCGGTCCGCTCGAATGCCGCGAGCTTATGGCCCGCTGATATTGCGCGAGGACCGAGTGCGAAAGCCATCCTAGAACAGCGACTTTGCCGCGGCGGAGGCGACGCTCACCACGGGACCCGCGAACAGCGCGAAGAGGATGTTGAACAGGCCCGCGACCGCCAGCACCGTCCTCACCTCGATCCTCACCGGGTCGACCTTCCCGGCCGGCTCGTCGAAATACATCGTCTTGACGATGGCGAGATAGTAGTAGGCGCCGACCACGCTGGTCAGCACGCCGACGACGGCGAGCGTGAACAGATTGGCCTTGATCGCGGCGACGAAGACGTACCATTTGGCGAAGAAGCCGGCGAGCGGCGGGATGCCGGCAAGCGAAAACAGCAGCATCGCGAACATGAAGGCGAGCAGCGGATTGGTCCGCGACAGGCCGGCGAAGTCGCTGATCTGCTCCACGGCCTGGCCGTTGCGCTTCATGGCGAGGATGATCGCGAACGAACCGAGCGTCATCGCAACGTAGATCACGATGTACATCAACACGCCCTGCGCGCCCTCGACCGTGCCGGAGGCGAGGCCGACCAGGGCAAAGCCCATGTGGCCGATCGAAGAATAGGCCATCAGGCGCTTGATGTTGGTCTGGCCGATCGCGGCGAAGGAGCCGAGCGCCATCGAGGCGATCGAGACGAACACCAGGATCTGCTGCCACTGCGAGACGATGCCGGGGAATGCGGTCAGCGTCACGCGAGTGAAGACCGCGAGCGCGGCCACCTTTGGCGCGGACGCGAAGAAGGCCGTGACCGGGGTCGGCGCGCCCTCGTAGACATCAGGCGTCCACATATGGAACGGCACGGCCGAGACCTTGAAGCAGAGCCCGACGAGCAGGAAGACGAGGCCGAACACCAGGCCGACATTCGAGACCGTCGCGACAGCGGCGATGCCGGTGAAGCTCACCGTGCCGGTGAAGCCATAGACCAGCGACGCCCCGTACAGCAGCATGCCCGAGGACAACGCGCCGAGCACGAAATACTTCAGGCCGGCTTCGGTCGACTTGGCGTTGTCGCGGTTCGAGGCCGCGACGACATAGAGCGCCAGCGACATCAGTTCGAGGCCGAGATAGAGCGAGATGAGGTCGCCGGCCGAGATCAGCACCATCATGCCGAGCGTCGAGAGCAGCACCAGGATGGCGTATTCGAAGATGCGGCGCGAGGGATCGGACAGGAACTCGGTCGACAGAACCAGCGTCACCGCCGAGCCGATCAGGGCCAGGATCTTCATGAAGCGGGCGAAGTCGTCGACGATGAAGCTGCCGCCAAAGGTGACATGCTTGCCCGCGGGCTGCATGTAGACCAGCACGCCTACCACGATCAGGAGCACCACTGCCAGCGACGTGACGGTGCCGGTCGTGCCCTGCCCGCGAAAGGCGCCCAGCATCAGGAGCGCCATGGCGCCGACCGCGAGCACGAGCTCGGGCAGCACCGGCGCCAGTTGATAACCTGCAATCACAAAGTTCATGGCGATATCCTGACCTGCCCGCTCACTGGAGCAGTGCGGCGGCCTTCACGGCCGTCACGGCGGAGTTGTAGTTGTTGACGAGTTGCTGCACCGAAGCGGCCGACATGTCGAGCACCGGCTTCGGCCAGACGCCGAACAGGATCGTCAGGGCGATCATCGGGAACAGCGTCAGGCACTCCCGGAAGGTGAGATCCTTCATGCTCGCCAGCTGCGGCTTGACCAGCGCCCCGAAAACGACCTTGCGATAAAGCCACAGCGCGTAGCCCGCCGACAGGATGACGCCGAAGCTGGCGAAGAACGCGGTCGGGATCGAGACCTTGAAGGTGCCGAGCAGCGTCATGAACTCGCCGACGAAGCCGCTGGTGCCGGGCAGGCCGACATTGGCCATGGTGAAGACCATGAACGTCATCGCGTAAAGCGGCATCCGGTTGACGAGGCCGCCATAGGCCGCGATCTCGCGAGTGTGCAGCCGGTCGTAGACGACGCCGACGCAGAGGAACAGCGCGCCGGAGACGATGCCGTGCGAGATCATCTGGAACACGCCGCCGGCCACGCCCTGCATGGTGCCCGCGAAGATGCCCATGGTGACGAAGCCCATATGGGCCACCGACGAGTACGCGATCAGCTTCTTCATGTCCTCCTGCATCAGCGCCACCAGCGAAGTGTAGATGATGGCGATGGCCGAGAGCGTGAAGACCAGCGGCGCGAAGTCGTGCGAAGCCAGCGGGAACATCGGCAGCGAGAAGCGCAGGAAGCCGTAGCCGCCCATCTTGAGCAGGATCGCGGCTAGCACCACGGAGCCCGCGGTCGGCGCTTCCACGTGCGCGTCCGGCAGCCAGGTGTGCACCGGCCACATCGGCATCTTCACCGCGAAAGAGGCGAAGAAGGCGAGCCACGCCCAGGTCTGCAAGTTGCGCGGCACGGCGGTGTGCATCAGGGTCGGGATGTCGGTGGTGCCGCCGTTCCAGTACAGCGCCATGATGGCGAGCAGCATCAGGACTGAGCCGAGCAGCGTGTAGAGGAAGAACTTGAACGAGGCATAGACCCGGCGCGGACCGCCCCAGACGCCGATGATCAGGAACATCGGGATCAGGCCGCCCTCGAAGAACAGGTAAAACAGCACGAGATCGAGCGCCGAGAAGGTGCCGATCATCAGCGTTTCCAGGATCAGGAACGCCATCATGTATTCGCGGACGCGGTTGGTGACCGACTTCCAGCTCGCGATGATGCAGAACGGCATCACGGCGGTGGTGAGTATCACCAGCGGCAGCGAGATGCCGTCGACGCCCATGTGGTAGGTGATGCCGGTGGCGAGCCAGTTCGCCTTCTCGACGAACTGGAAGTCCGGGTTGGACGGGTCGAAGCGCATGACCAGGACCACCGACACCGCGAAGGTGATCAGCGTGGTCCAAAGCGCGATCCAGCGCGAATTGCGCTTGGCCGCCTCGTCGTCGCCACGGCTCAGATAGACGATCAGCGCGCCGACCAGCGGCAGGAACGTCGTGACCGAAAGAATGGGCCAGGTCGTCATTTACTGGCCTCCAAAGCCGAACATGAACCAGGTGATCAGGCCGGCGGCGCCGATCAGCATGGCAAAGGCATAGTGATAGAGATAGCCGGTCTGGATCTTCACGACGTTGCGGGTGACGTCCAGAACGCGCGCCGAGACGCCGTCGGGGCCGAAGCCGTCGATGACGAAGCCGTCGCCCTTCTTCCAGAGCTGGTAGCCGAGCCACTTCGCCGGACGGACGAAGATGACGTCGTAGAGCTCGTCGAAGTACCATTTGTTGAGCAGGAACTGGTACAGCATCGGCTGCGTGTTCGCGAGCTCGACCGGCAGGTAGGGCCGTCGGATGTAGAACAGGTACGAGACGAGGAAGCCCAGCACCATCATGACCGTCGGCAGGAAGGCGATGGTCTGAGGAATGTGATGCATCTCCTCGATGATGTGCGGGTTCATCTTCACGGACTCGCGGAAGAACTCCTCCACGCCATGACCGGCGAACAGCTCCTTGAACGGCAGGCCTGCGACGAACGAGCCGACCGCGAGCACGCCGATCGGAATCAGGATCCAGAGCGGAGCCTCATGCGCGGCCTCGTAA
>NZ_JAEMSD010000122.1:13162-15536 GCF_016462955.1 Bradyrhizobium sp.
GTGGAAGGTCTTGAAGATCAGGCGCCAGGAGTAGAACGAGGTCAGACCCGCGGCGACGATCGTCATCAGGAAGCCGTACACCGCGAACGGATTGTGCGAGACATAGGCAGCCTCGATGATCGCATCCTTGGAGAAGTAGCCGGCGGTGAGCGGGAAGCCGGTCAGCGCCAAGGTGCCGACCACCATCACCGCATAGGTGTAGGGGATCTTCCTCCAGAGCCCGCCCATGTTGCGGATGTCCTGCTCGTGGTGCATCGCGTAGATCACTGAACCGCTTCCCAAGAACAACAGCGCCTTGAAGAAGGCATGTGTGAACAGGTGGAACATGCCGACCGAATAGGCCCCCGCTCCCATCGCCACGAACATGTAGCCGAGCTGCGAACAGGTCGAGTACGCGACGATGCGCTTGATGTCGTTCTGGACGAGGCCGATCGTGGCGGCGAAGAACGCGGTGGTCGCGCCGAAGAACATCACGACGGCCTGTGCGTTCGGGGCGAGCTCGAACAGCGGCGACAGCCGCGCCACCATGAACACGCCGGCGGTGACCATGGTCGCGGCGTGGATCAGCGCCGAGACCGGGGTCGGGCCTTCCATCGCGTCCGGCAACCAGGTGTGCAGCAGGAATTGCGCCGACTTGCCCATCGCGCCCATGAACAGCAACAGGCAGGTCAGCGTCAGCGCGTCGGCCTGCCAGCCGAGGAAGTTGATGGTCTTGCCGGTAAGGCCGGGCGCGGCATGGAAGATGGTCTCGAAATCGGTCGAGCCGACCAGCATGAACACCGCGAAGATGCCGAGCGCAAAACCGAAATCGCCGACGCGGTTGACCACGAAGGCCTTGATCGCGGCGGCGTTGGCCGAGGGCTTCTGGTACCAGAAGCCGATCAGGAGGTAGCTGGCGAGGCCCACGCCTTCCCAGCCGAAGAACAGCTGCACGAGGTTGTCCGCGGTCACCAGCATCAGCATGGCGAAGGTGAACAGGCTGAGATAGCCGAAGAAGCGCGGCCGGTTCGGGTCCTCGTCCATGTAGCCGATGGAATAGAGGTGCACGAGGGAAGACACGGTCGTCACCACCACGAGCATCACGGCTGTGAGCGTGTCGACGCGCAGCGTCCACCAGACCTGGAGGTCGCCGGAGAAGATCCAGGGCAAAAGCTGGATCCGGTAGTCGTGGTGCATGAAGCCGACGTCGACCAGCGTCATCCAGGACAAGGCCGCCGAGACGAACAGCAGCGCCGTGGTGATCAACTCGGCCGCGCGCGAGCCTGCCGCCGGCGGCTCGGCCGGGCCGTGGGCGTGATCGTCGTGGCCGTGGGAGTCATGAGCCGCCGCCGCGTGAACGTCGCCGTGCCCATGGTCGCCGTGATGCTCGACCTCGTCGCCCGAGGGGTTGCGGGCGTGCGCGCCGACGAGCGCGATGAGGCCGGCCAGAATGGCACCCAGCAGAGGCAGGAAAACAATTGCCTGAACCATTTGAGAGCTCAGCCCTTCATCAGATTGACGTCCTCAACCGCGATCGAGCCGCGGTTGCGGAAATAGACCACCAGGATGGCGAGACCGATCGCGGCTTCGGCGGCCGCGACGGTGAGCACCAGCAGCGCGAAGACCTGGCCGACGATGTCGCCGAGGAAGGTCGAGAAGGCCACGAGGTTGATGTTGACCGAGAGCAGGATCAGCTCGATCGACATCAGGATGACGATGATGTTCTTGCGGTTCAGGAAGATGCCGAGGATGCCGAGCGTGAACAGGATCGCGCCGACCGCCAGATAATGTCCGAGCCCGATCGTCATTTCACCCACTCCGCCGCATCGGCATCCGAGAGCCCCTGCCCCGGCGCGACCTTGCGCATCGCCATCGCCATTTCGGGGGTGCGCGCGTTCTGAACGTTGATGTCCTGCCGCTTCACGCTCGCCTTGTGGCGCAGCGTCAGCACGATGGCGCCGATCATGGCCACCAGCAGCACCATGCCCGAGAGCTGGAAGTAGTGGATGTACTTGGTATAGAGCACGAGCCCGAGCGCCTCGGTGTTGGAGACGTCGGACGGAATCGCCGCCGTGATCGTCTTCGAGACGCCGGGATTGATCACCCAGAAGCCGACGGTGAGCAGCAGCTCGAACAGGAAGATGCCGCCGATCACGAGGCCGACCGGCAGGTACTCGATGAAGCCCTCGCGCAGCTCGAGGAAGTCGACGTCGAGCATCATGATCACGAACAGGAACAGCACGGCCACGGCGCCGACATAGACGACGATCAGCATCATGCCGAGGAATTCGGCGCCCATCAGCACGAACAGGCCGGAGGCGTTGACGAAGGCGAGGATCAGGTACAGCACGGAGTGCACGGGATTGCGCGAGACAATCACCATCACCGCCGAGGC
>NZ_JAEMSD010000123.1:0-7994 GCF_016462955.1 Bradyrhizobium sp.
CCCTCAGGGTGAGGCTAAGCAGCATCGGTGCACGTTGAAACTGGCGCGACACAATCGATCCTCATCCTGAGGGCCCGCCGGAGGCTCTCGAAGGATGGCCACAGGCGAAATCCCCCCATATGCGATTGCCCTGCCCGCAAGCGGGAGAGGGAGCGCACTTGCTCTGTGGTCGCCATCGAATCTGGCCGCTCAAGAATGGTCGGCGGGTCGCCGCTACCGCCGCGCGAGGGTGCAGCCGCTCGACAGCTGGCGCGTCGACCCGGTCGAGCCCTCGTTCGACTGCGAGGGGAATTCGTCGAACGGCGAATTCTGCTTGCCGGTGTTGAATTCGAATATCTTGCGGAATAGGCCCGGCGCCATCGCCGAGATCGGGTTGACGCGCATCACGGGCGCCGCCGGCGTGCCGACTACCTCGTAGGTCACGCCGATCAGCCCCTCGTTGTTGCCGCCGCCGAGGAAGATGCCGAACAGCGGGATCTGGCCAAAGATGTTGTTGACGCCGTACATCGGCACGAAGGTGCCGCTCATGCAGACCTGGTTGCCGGGATAGTCGATCGAGCCTTCGATGGTGGCGCCGATCATCGGGCCCTTGACTACGCCGTCGCGGATGGTGAGCGCGCCGTTCTGCCGGGTGAACTCGGCGCGCAGCGCGCTGAAGGAGACACCGTTGCCGGTACCGTTGGGGGCACCCGCAGCCACGCGCTCGAGCTGCGCCTCGCCCTTGACCGTGAAGTCGCGCACGCTGATGAGGCCTTCACGCACGGTGTTCGGCTCCGAAGATGGCGGCTCCATCGCCACCACCATCTGGCCGCCGACGGCCTTGGTGTAGGTGTCGGTGAAGCGCAGCAGCGCGCCGGCATCGTTGGTCTGGAGGTAGATCACCTCGCGGTTGCCCTGGGCGCGGCCGCCGCGCAGATCGGCTGCCACCGGCGTGTCGCGGCCGATCTTGCCGCTCAGCGTCAGGGCTTTCACCGCGCCGTTGCGTTTCGACATCTTGGCATCGAGGCTGCGCATGGACTCGCCGTTGAATCCGGCGACGGCGCCAAGCTTGACGTCGATGTCGAAATCAACGTTCTTCAACTTGCTCTTGTCGTCCTTGGAATGACCTGAGATCGCCGACTTCAGGAAACCTCGGCCGTCGAACACGTCGCCGCGCATGGTGCCGCGCACCACACCGTCCTGGCTGCGCTCCACTTTGAGCGAGGCTTTGTCGCCGTCGGACGGCGCGTAGGTCGGGAAATTCGCATTCAGGAGGTCGCCGTTCGCATCGACTTCGAGCGAGCCCTTGATCGAGGCGCCGCCGCCCTCGATCACGATGTCCTCGAACCGCGTCGACTGTGCCGTCGGCACCACCTTGAAGCTGGCCTTGCCGGACTTGCCCGGCAGCTTGACCCAGCCGGGGAGGATGTTGTCGAGCCTGACCGCGGTCAGATCGGCCTCGACGCCGAGCCTGGTGGTCTGCTCCGCGCCGCTCGCGATCTTGCCCGACAGCTTGATCGGCAGCGATCCGCTGACGGCGGGGCTGAGATCGAAGCCGAGCCGGGCGCGGCTGGCATCGTCCAGCGTCGCCTGCAATCTGACGTCCGCGTCGCCCTCGGCCGGCTTGCGATAGTCGAGCACGGCTGCCTGGCCGTTGATCTTGACGTCGCCCTTGACCTGATAGCCCTGGTTGTTGGCTGCAATCTTGAGGTTGTTGGCCTCCAGCTTCTGGTTCATCACCAGCTTGTCGGCGGCAAAGCCGTTGAGGTCGGCGGCGACGGCGTAGCTGGTGTCGGCCTTTGTCAGCTCGCCCTTGACCGGCATGCCGAGCTGGATGGTCGCCGAGAACGTCCCCTTGCTGGTGTTGGGATCGACGACTGTCGCCGACAGATCGCTCAGCCGATCATTGGCGAGCATTTCGGCGGCCGCGGGCACCGGGCCGTCGACACGGAACCGGGTCCGCGACGGCGACGGCTTCGGCGCCATGTCGGGCACCTCGAACACGAAGTCGGAGATCGTGACCTTGCGGCCCGAGGGCGTATCCGCAACGCCCTGCCCGATGTTCACGGTCGCAGTGCGCCCTGTCACGCGCGCCCTGAGATCGGCATCGCGCACCACGGGCATCCCGTCCACCGGACGGACCGCGACGCCGCTCGCCACGATGTTGACGGACAGTCCGTCGTCCGGAATGGGCGGGCCCTTGCGCGGCAGGTTCTTGGTCGGCGAGTTGACGCCGATCTCGATGCGCTGGAGCGTTCCACGCTCGATCCGTTCGATCACCCATTCGCGCAATTCCGGGACGACCAGCGTCGGCCACATCCGCTTCAAGGCCGAGGCCGACATCGGCGTTCCCGCAAAGCCGAGCGTGAGACGCGGCTCGCCGGAATAGTCGATGGCGCCGGTGCCGGCGACGCCGATCTCGCCATTGGAGACGTCGGCCTGTGTCAGCAGGATGCGCTTGTGGTCGCTGTCGAAACGGACGCCGATCGCGATGCGGTTGAAGACGAGCGGCGGCTCGTTGTCGATGCCGCCGAGCAGGATCGAGCCGCCGCTAAAGCCGAGCTGCCAGTCGTTGGTGGCGCCGTTGGGCGGCTCGAGATGCGCCAGCAGGGTCAGGCGGTTCGCGCCGGACAGAATCTTGAACGGTGCGACCAGGACTCGCCGGTTGGCATCCCACTCGACATTGATCTCGGCGGAATCGATCGCCATAGGATAATCGGGCGTGTCGGTGTCGATGATGTTGCCGGCCCCGGCCGTGATCTTGCCGCGGAAGAAGGTCGGGACGCCGTCGCGGCCGAGCTCACCCTTGAGCTCGCCCGTCAGCGGCAGGTCGGCCGTATAGGTGAGATCCTTGACCCGCAGCGCCAGCAGGAGGTTGGAGGTCGAGACCTTGTCGGCCTTGATGTCGACCGAGCGCACGCCGTTCTCGGCCGGTCCGATCGTGGCGCGCAGCATCCACGGGCGCGCGCCTTCTTCGCCGAGGCTGAGCGCGACGCCGCCGCGGCTCGGCCGGCGCAGGCTGAGCGTGATGTTCTCGAACGACCATTTGCTGCCACGCTGCTGATCGTCGACGATCAGATTGCCGTTCTTCAGGCCGATCTCGTTGAGGTTCTGACCGTCGAGGCCGGTCATGCTCAGGCTATCGAGCCAGTCGAGGCCCTGCAGGATGCCGCTCTGTGCGGCGGCTGCCTGCGGCGCGGCCTGCGATGCATCCGGGCTCGCGGGCGCTGTTGCGAATGGCGGCGGCGGAACGCCGCTGCGCGGGAATGTCGGCGGCAGGCCGGCGTCCTTCTTGGACGCAACACCGGTCGCCAGCGGCTTTGCGGTGTCGCCGGCGGACACGGTTACGGTGCCGTCAGGCGCAATGCGGATGGCGAGCTCGGCGTCGACGAGATTGAGACTCTCGGCACGCAGGTGCCCCATCAGAATGGCCGCGCCCGACAGCTTCACCTCGGCCTTCGGGGCGCTGGCGACGACGGCTTGATCGCGGTCGCGAACGACGATGTCACGGATGCGGACGGCGATGCGAATCCGGCCGGCGCGCTCGATCTGGGTGCCGCCGATTTCAACCGTGTTGCCGTGGCCGATATTCTCCTCGATCGCCGCCGCCAGCCATGGTGTTGCGATGTCCAGATTGATCGGACCGGCGCCAAGCCGCCACCACAGCGCACCGAAGCAGCCGACGAAAATGACGACGACGGTGGCGACGGCCCCGGCCGTGCGCTTCAACCAGCGGCCACCACCGACTCGGCGGCGCAACGCGCCGAACCCGAAACCGAAACGATGAAGGCCCGAACCGGAACGCGCCAGCAGCCGGCGTGCGCGATGGCCCGCCGCCGCTTCCTGATCGGGATCCCAGTCGGCATCATCCCATTCCTGCGGCTCATATGGGCCGCTGCGCCGATCCAAATCCCGGTTGTAGTCCTGGGGCGACGTATTCCTTGCCATTGCCTCTCGATACAGGCGCCCGTCGTAGGATTGAGCGCCGCCGGGACCGCAACCGTTCGCGGGACGCGAAGCTCCCTGCGCCGGCACGGCCGCCATACCTCGAATATTCCTGCTGTTCGTCATTTCGCCCCGGGAGCGCGTTCAACGAGCAGTGGGGTAGTGTGTGGAATTCCTTGTAACCATACTCCGGCGCCGTCAGATTTGCCCAGCCGAGGGCGCGATTCCGGCACGCCGGACGAGAGCTGCAATACCGCTTCGGTTGACCCGCCGAAAGCGTCGAAAGGAAGGCGTATGTCCAAGAAATCCCGAAAGAAATCGTCCAAAACGTCCTCCGGCAATCCGACTGCCAAAAAGAAGGCCGCAAAATCGCGGGCATCGGCTCAGACAGGAGCCGCGAAAACGCAGCGGACACCAGCAAGCAAATCACCCCGGACCATAGCAAAAGCAGGATCACATAAGGCCGCATCGAAACAGTTAAATTCATCCAAATCGTCCGCCCCGCCCGCTCCGGCGAAGTCCGGCCTGGCCGAGGGACAGAAGGCCCCCGCCTTCCGCCTGCCGCGCGACGGAGGCGACGTGCTGACGCTGGCCGACTATGCCGGCCGAAAGCTGGTCCTGTTTTTTTATCCCCGGGCAGATACCCCCGGCTGCACCAAGGAGGCGATCGACTTCACCCGTCTGGCCGACGCCTTCGCGGCCGCCGGGACCGCCGTGCTCGGCATTTCCGCCGATCCGTTAAAGGCCCAGGAGAAGTTTCGCGACAAACACAAGCTCGGAATCCCGCTCATCTCGGACGAGCAGCATGAGATGCTCGAGGCCTACGGCGCCTGGGGCGAAAAGTCCATGTACGGCAAGCGCTTCCTGGGGATTCTTCGTACCACGGTGCTGGTCGGACCCGACGGCAGGGTGGCCCGAATCTGGAGCAACGTCAGGGTCGACGGCCATGCTGACGAGGTGCTGGACGCAGCAAGGAGCCTTTAACCAGTCCCTCGAATTCGTCCCTTCCCCTTTGCAAAAAATTAACCATGACGAGCCCAGATTGCGGCGGCAGTTGAGCCGCAAGGAACCCATCCGACCGGCGCGGGAGTGCCGATGTCGAAAAGTTCTGCCCAATACTCGCAGTACCCCCAACATCATCCCCACGACCACGGCCGGGCCTTCCAGCGCCGTCCGGCCGTTGCGGCGGCTGCAACCGCGATTGCCCTGCCCGCGACCGACGACGCCTACACCATCGTCCATGCCGGCAAGCAGGTCCGCTTTGGGCCCGTGGTGTTCTGGATCGTGGTCGGCACCGTGGTGCTCCTCGGGCTGTGGTCGGCAGCGACCGCCACCTATTTTGCCTTCCGCGACGACGTTCTGACCCGGCTGATCGCCCGGCAGGCTGAGATGCAATACGCCTATGAGGACCGCATCGCCGAGCTGCGCGCCAAGGTCGATCGCACCACCAGCCGGCAACTGCTGGACCAGGAACAGTTCGACCAGAAGCTCGACCAGATCATGAAGCGCCAGACGGCGCTGGAGTCCCGGGCGACGGCGCTCGGGGCCATGCCCGACGTCACCGGCTCGATCTCCCGCTCGGCCCCGCAGCAGCGCGGCGAGGCCGGCCAGACCACACCGAAGCCGTCGCCGATCAGCGACACCGTCATCTTCGTGGCGCCGCCGGATCGCGAAGCGCGCCTCGAATCGCGCGCGCCGAGCGTGGTGGCCGCGCCATCAAGCCAATTCGCCAGAAATCAGAGCTTCGACAACGTGCTGGTCCGGCTCACCAACTCGCTTGACCAGGTCGAGCGGCGCCAGATGGCAACGCTCAGCGCCGTCGAGGAAAGCATGGATTCGCGCATGCGGCGCATGCGCGGGGTGGTCAGTGATCTCGGCTTGAACCTTGCCCATCTCGAATCCGCCGTGCCGCGCAGCGCGATGGGCGGCCCGTTCGTCCCCGTCAAGCTGACGGCCAATGCCGGACCGTTCGAAAAACAATTGCACCGCATCAACACAACGCGCGCCGAGATGGACCGTCTCAACCGCACCCTGGCGCTGGTGCCCTACCGCAAGCCCGTCATCGGCGAGGTTGAGTTCACCTCCGGCTTCGGCGTGCGCAGCGATCCTTTCCTGGGCCGGCCGGCAATGCATACCGGGCTCGACTTCCGCGCCGCCACGGGCGACCCCGTCCGCGTCACCGCCTACGGCAAGGTGGTTTCCGCCGGCTGGTCCGGCGGCTACGGCCGCATGGTCGAGGTCGATCACGGCAACGGGCTGTCGACCCGCTACGGCCATCTCTCCGAGATCAACGTCAGAGTCGGCGAGATCGTGAAGATCGGCCAGGTGATCGGGCTAGTCGGCTCGACCGGCCGTTCGACCGGCCCGCATCTGCACTACGAGACCCGCATCGAAGGCGAAGCGGTGGACCCGCAGAAATTCCTGCGCGCCGGCGTGCGGCTCAGTGCGGGTTAGTTTCGGCATTGCGCCGCAGACGCACTACATCCTCCCGAAGGGAAGCATTAGGTCCCCTTTGCGTTGAACATTGCCTCAGGCTGGTGTCTTCAATGCAAGCGCCAGATCGCCAGTAACCTACACCACGCGCCGCAATACGCGCCCATCGATCACGAGCAGCGCGCTAGCAATGACCAGGGCGCCGGCAATCTCACGCACTGAAATCGACTCACCCAGGACCAGATAGCCGAGCAGGATTGCAGTCACGGGAAGGAGGAGCGTTACCAGCGTCACGTTGGTTGCCCCCGAGCGCCGCAGGACTTGGAAAAAGACGACATACGCGAGCGCGGTTGAGAGACCAGCTGAGCCGAGCACGGCGAGCCAGGTCGTCATGCCAGGCATCGCCAGGCGCCATGGCTGGTCGAACACGAAGGCCAGCACCGTCATCATGACCGTCGATGCGAGCAACTGACAGGTCGCCGTCGCAAGCGGTGGCGATTTCGACAGCCAGCGCCGTGCCACCAAAGCCGCAAATCCGTAGCTGAGGGCCGCACCGAGGCAAAGCAGAATCCCGATTCCCTGACCTGCCAGCAATTCGATCCCGGCCCCCTTCAGAATGATGACGCCGATCAGGCCCACGACAACACCCACCGCCCGACGCGCTATCAGCCTCTCCTCTCCAACTGCAGCCATTACCACGACAGTGAATAAGGGTGTGGTAGCGTTGAGGATCGACGCCAGCCCGCTCGAAATGAACAATTGTGCCGTCACGATCATGGAGAAAGGCAACACGTTGTTGAGCAGCGCCATGGCCACATAGGGGCGCCAACTCGCGACGTCTCCGGGAAGGCTGATCCGATAAAGCCGCAGGAGCGGCAGAAGGAAGGCCGCACCAACCGCCACTCGCAGCAGCACCAGCGTCAATGGCGGCAATTCCCTCAAGGCTGCGCTGTTGAAAAAGAATGAGCCGCCCCACAGGATCGAAAGGAAGCCCAACAGCAACCAGTCGCGTGCGTCAATCCTGTTATCGGCGGGAGGCATAACGTCTCACATCTGGCGGCAAGAGCCTTCGCCTAACGCGAAGCCACTGGGGTGACCACCCGATTTCCGCAACAGAGCTGTGCGGCTTATTTCCGCCGCGACACCAGCTCGATCATCCTGCCTTCATCATCGTCAGGCATCGCAGCTTTCGCCTGCGCGTAGGCCTCGACGGCGGCGCGCGCGACCAGCGGCTTGGCGGCCAAGAGGCTCTCGGCCAGCTTCACCGCATAGGCCGCATCCTTGTGCCGCAGCGCCGCGGTAAAGGTCGCCCCGGAAAAGTCGCGGGCGACCATGCGCTTGGAGTGGCGCGCGACCTGCGGGCTGGCGGCGACACCCGCCTGGATCGATTCCAGCACCAGGTTCATGTCGAGCCCGGCCTGCTCGGCGATGGCGAGGCCCTCGGCAAGGCCGGCGATCTGGATCGCGCCCATCAGATTGTTGATCAGCTTGTAGACCGTGCCGGCGCCGACCGGGCCGAAATGGCGAATGGTCGAGCCGATCGGCGTCAGGTACGGCCGCGCGCGTTCGAGATCTGCCGCATCGGCGCCGGCGAGCAGCGTCAGCTGTCCGGCGGCGGCTGCGTCCGGCAATCCGGT
>NZ_JAEMSD010000123.1:8004-15535 GCF_016462955.1 Bradyrhizobium sp.
GTCATGGGAAACAGTGGAGCATTCGATCGCGATGGTGCCGGCCTTCGCCGTCTTGGCCGCCCCCTTGGGCCCGAGCCAGACCGCGCGCGAGGCTTCGTCGTCGGCGACCATGGTCACGACCGCGGCGGCATCGATCGCCGCGTCCTCCGGCGAGGTCGCCCAATGCGCGCCGCGCGCGATCAGGTCTTCCGCCTTGGCCTTGCTGCGATTCCACAGCGTCACCGTGAAGCCGGCCTCGAGATAGCGGCCAGCCATGCCATGGCCCATCCGCCCAAGTCCGATGAAGGCGACGCGCCGCATGATCAGTCCACATCCTCGATGTCGCCGGTCGTGGTGCCGAACGCACGTTGCGCCAGCGTCGCGGCCATGAACTCGTCGAGATCGCCGCCGAGCACGCCCGAGGTATCGGACGTCTGCACGCCCGTGCGCAGATCCTTCACCATCTGATACGGCTGCAGCACGTAGGAGCGGATCTGGTGACCCCAGCCGATGTCGGTCTTGGCAGCCTGGTCGGCGGCGGCCTTCTCCTCGCGCTTCTTCAGCTCGATCTCATAGAGCCGGGCGCGCAGCATGTCCCAGGCCTGGGCCCGGTTCTTGTGCTGGGAGCGGCCGGCCTGGCAGACCACGGCGACGCCGGTCGGAATGTGCGTCAGGCGCACTGCGGATTCGGTCTTGTTGACGTGCTGGCCGCCGGCGCCGCCCGAGCGCATGGTATCGACGCGGACGTCGGATTCCTTGATGTCGATCTTGATGCTGTCGTCGATGACGGGGAAAACCTGAACACTCGAAAAGGACGTGTGCCGCCGCGCGTTGGAATCGAACGGCGAGATGCGCACGAGGCGATGCACGCCGGCTTCCGTCTTCAGCCAGCCATAGGCGTTGTGGCCGGAAACCTGGATCGTTGCCGACTTGATACCGGCTTCTTCGCCCTCGGACTCTTCCAGGAACTCGACCTTGAAACCGTGGTTCTCGGCCCAGCGCGTGTACATGCGGAGCAGCATCTGCGCCCAGTCCTGGCTCTCGGTGCCGCCGGCACCGGCATGGACTTCGAGATAGGAATCGAAGCGATCGGCTTCGCCCGACAGCAGCGCCTCGAGTTCGCGCCGCGCCACTTCCTTCTTGAGGTTCTTCAGCGCAGCTTCAGCCTCGGCGACGACGCCGTCATCGCCCTCGGCCTCGCCAAGCTCGATCATGCCGATGTCGTCTTCGAGCTCCTGCTCGACCTTGCCGATGCCTGAGAGCGCATCCTCCAGCGAGGTGCGCTCCTGCATCAGCTTCTGGGCTTTCTGGGGATCGTTCCAGAGATTGGGATCTTCTGCGAGCTTGTTCAGCTCAGCGAGGCGCGCCGTCGATTTCTCGACGTCAAAGATGCCTCCTCAGCAGCCCGACTGACTGCTTGATCTCTTCTACCAACCGTTCGATTTCGGCGCGCATGTCGTTCTCTGATCTCGCGGAATCCCGCGTGCAATTCGAGATGGGGATGTAGCGGCGGCGGCTGCAAAGCGCAACCGCCCGAACCGCGATCATCGGCCTTATCCGCGGCCTACCACAACCCGCCGGTACCCGGCCGCATGAGGAAGCCTGAATCCGGTTGCTGCTGCTGCGACATCGGCATGCCGCGCCCGTCGGCGTCGGCAACGCCGATGACCGAATAATTGTCCGGCGGCGCGGTGCCCGGCTTGAAGGCTTCAAGGATGGTTCCGCCGGTCTCGCCGGGGCCGGCACGCATGCCGGTCTTGGCGACGACGCGGACGAGCTTGATGCCGGCCGGCACCTTGAACGGAACCGCGGGCTTGTCGGCGAGCGCGAGCTTGAGGAAGTCGCGCACGATCGGCGCAGCGAGATGGCCGCCGGTCGCGGCATTGCCCTTGCCGAGCGGACGCGGCTTGTCATAGCCCATGTAAACCGCGACTGCGATGTCAGGGGAGAAGCCGACGAACCAGGCGTCCTTGGCCTCGTTGGTGGTGCCGGTCTTGCCGGCGACCGGCTTGCCGACTTCCTTGATCACCGTCGCCGTCCCCATCTGGACCACGCCCTCCATCAGCTCCGTGATCTGATAGGCGGTCATGGGATCCAGCACCTGCTCGCGGCGGTCGATCAGCTGCGGCTCGGGCTGGTTCTTCCAGCCGCCCGGCGCGTCGCAGCCGCGGCATTCGCGCTGGTCGTGCTTGAAGATGGTGTGGCCGTAGCGGTCCTGGATGCGGTCGATCAGCGTCGGCTTCACCCGGCGACCGCCATTGGCGAGCATCGAATAGGCCGTGACCATGCGCATCGCCGTGGTCTCGCCGGCGCCGAGCGCGTAGGAGAGATAGTTCGGAAGCTCGTCATAGACGCCGAAGCGGCGGGAATATTCGCCGATCAAGGGCATGCCGATGTCCTGCGCGAGGCGCACCGTCACGGTGTTGAGCGATTGCCGCAGCGCATTGCGCAGCGTCACCGGTCCCTGGAACTTGCCCGAGGAGAAGTTTTCCGGCCGCCACACGCCGGCGCCCTGCCCCTGGTCGATTTCGATGGGCGCATCGAGCACGACCGTCGACGGCGTGTAGCCGTTGTCGAGCGCAGCCGAATAGACGATCGGCTTGAACGACGAACCCGGCTGCCGATAGGCCTGCGTCGCACGATTGAACTGGCTCTGATCGAAGGAGAAGCCGCCGACCATCGCGAGCACGCGGCCGGTCCAGGGATCCATCGCAACCATCGCGCCGGAGACTTCCGGAATCTGGCGAAGCCGGTACTGGCCCTCGACGGGGTGGCCGTCCTTGTAGAGCGGATCGGCATAGATGACGTCGCCGGGCTGGAGCACCTGCGACACCGCAGTCGGCGACTTGCCTCTCGTGCTGCCCTGCAGCGGCCGCGCCCAGCGCACGCCGTCGACCGTGACGATGCCGGTCTCGCGCTGCTTGCTCACGGCGCCGCCGAGCTCACGGCCCGGCTGGAAGCCGATTCGTGCCGACTGATCGCTGGTCTCCAGCACCACGGCCATGCGCCAAGGCGAGATGTCGGAGAGCGACTTGATCTCGGCGAGCTTCACCCCCCAATCGCCGGAAATGTCGAGCTTGCTGATGGCGCCGCGATAGCCCTGCTGCTCGTCATAGTTGACGAGGCCGGTGACCATGGCCTTGCGCGCCATGACCTGGATTTTTGGATCGAGCGTGGTGCGGACCGACAAGCCGCCCTCATAGAGCTTCTTCTCGCCATAGCGCTCGAAGATGTCGCGGCGGACCTCCTCGGCAAAATACTCGCCGGCGAAGGTGTGGGCGCCGTTGGAACGGCTGGTGACGCCCAGGGACTCCTTGCGCGCCTTGTCGGCGTCGGCCTGCTTGATCCAGCCATTCTCCAGCATGCGGTCGACGACGTAGTTGCGGCGCTCGATGGCGCGGTCGCGGTTCCGGACCGGATGCAGGGTCGTCGGCATCTTCGGCAACGCGGCCAGATAGGACGCTTCCGCCACCGTGAGCTCGTTCACCGACTTGTCGAAATAGACCAGCGAGGCGGCGGCGATGCCATAGGCCCCGAGGCCGAGATAGATTTCGTTCAGGTACAGTTCGAGGATCTTGTCCTTCGAATAGGTCTTTTCGATCCGCATCGCCAGCAAGGCTTCCTTGATCTTGCGGGCGAAGGAGACCTCGTTGGTGAGCAGAAAGTTCTTGGCGACCTGCTGGGTGATCGTGGAGGCGCCCTGCGGACGGCGGTTGGAGCCGTAGTTCTGGATGTAGACCAGACCCGCGCGCGCCATGCCGGTGTAGTCGATGCCGCCATGTTCGTAGAAATTCTTGTCCTCGGCCGCGAGGAACGCGTTGATCACGAGCTTGGGCACGGCCTGGATCGGCAGGTACAGCCGCCGCTCCTTGGCGTATTCACCGACCAGCGAACCGTCGACCGCGTGCACGCGGGTCATCACCGGCGGCTCGTAATCCTGAAGCTGAGAGTAATCCGGCAAGTCCTTGGAGAAATGCCAGATCAGGCCTGCCACGGCCCCGACACCGACAAGGAACACCACAGTTCCCGCGGCGAACAGGAAGCCCATGAACCGCACCAGCAAGCGCATTATCTGTTTATCCGTTCAAACTCTGGATCAGCCCAGTATCAGACCCAATGGACCTAAAAACCGGCACCCAAACTGGCGCCAACCTCTCGTCGCGAATTCACCGGCTTACACAATCACATCAAGGCCGGACTTAAGACGCTTGCCGAACGGGATTCTCGCCGATTCCGGAACCCCCTGCGCCGTTTTTATAAAGCGTCCGCTGTGGCCAAACTAGGGCCTTTGGGGCGGCAGGGAGATTTCAGTTCGCGTTGCCGGCCGTGGCCATCCGCTTGGTCAGGAATGCGTCGATCGCCTGTGCCATCGAGCCCACGGCCTTGGACCGCCAGCCCTCGGAGACCAGGTGCTCGAGGTCCGCTTTGTTGGAGACATAGCCGATCTCGACCAGCACAGAGGGCACATCGGGCGCCTTCAGGACACGGAAGCCGGCCGACTTCAGCGGATGCTTATGCATCCGCACCGTCGCCTTCATTTCACCCATCAAGAGGCGGGCAAAACGGTTTGAAAAGGTGCGGGTTTCGCGCTGCGTAAGGTCGATCAGGATGTCGGCGACGTCGGTCGGCTCCTCCGCGAGGTTGAAGCCGGCGATCGCATCGGCTCGGTTCTCTGCATCGGCCAGCCGCTGGGCCTCGGCGTCGGAGGCCTTGTCGGAGAGCGTATAGATGGTCGCGCCCTGGGCATCGCCCTCTGCGCGCGGCAGCGCATCGGCATGTATCGAGACGAACAGCGCCGCCTTGTGATTGCGGGCGATCTTGGTGCGGTCGCCGAGGGGAATGAAGGTGTCGTCATCGCGCGTCATCACCACGCGGTACTTGCCGGCCTTCTCCAGCTTGTCCCGGAGCGCCCGGCCAAAGGCCAGCACCAGGTTCTTCTCGCTCTCGCCGCTCGACTGCGTCCCGTTGTCGATGCCGCCATGACCGGGATCGATTACGACCACCGGACGGCTGTCGGCCTTCGGCTGCGCGGCTTCCGGGGCCGCCGCGGTTGGAACCGTGGCGGGTGGCGCCTCCGCGATCGCCGGCCGCAGCTCGGGACGGCTTTCAGGGGCGAGCGACGCCACGAAGGCGGCACGATCGACCTCCTCCATTTCGAGCACGAGCCGGGCCGGCTGGCCGTTGGCGGCCTCGACGACATAGGACTTGGCGATCTTCGCCGGCCCCGTCAGGTCGAACACGATTCGCGAGCCGCCGGGCATGACCAGCCCGTAGCGGAACGCCCTGACCAGCCCCCGCCCGCCGCCGCCGGTACCCGCCGGCAGCTGAAAATTGATCTGCGGCACGTCAACGACCACGCGGTAGGGATCGGCCAGCGTGACGGCGCGGAAGGTGACGGACCGGTCGAGATCGAGGATGAAGCGGGTCTGCCTGCCGTCGCCGGCCAGGCGGGCGGCCGAGGCGATTGGATAATTGACCGCTGCAACAGTGGGTTGCGGCTGGCCTTCCGCGGCAATCAGGCGAGAAGAATCAGCGCACGGCAATGCCGCGAGGCACAGCAGCCCGCCTCCCAGCAACACCCGTCGATTTGTGCGGCTCGCCACTGATTCCGTGCCTCCGAGCAGCTCTCTTAACGCAATAGAACCACAGGGTTAATCGCTCCTTAATGACGGGCGCGCGAAAGTCGCTGACTGTGACCGCCGTGCGACGCTCCCTTGCACGGCTGGCCCATTCCTCGTATGTACGGAATGCTGACGGCCGATATTTTCGGTTGTGTCGCATTCAGCCTCCCGGTGCAGCGCCGGAACTCCCAAGGTTTGGGAATTCCAGCGTTTTCCGCTTCCCTCAACGACCAGCGCGGTGCGCGGCAGCGAGGTGGAGCGGGGTCAAGCCCCGGCGGTGGACGGTCTCGGGTTACCACTCATGTTGCCGGGACAGTTCTGACAGCGGCGTAACCAATTACCCGGTTCCTTGGTCCCAAGTTCTTTGGTCCCAAGGGAGCGGTTCGTGATCCCCAAGGCGAGCGCGCTCGCGCCGTGCCTGGCCAGCAGCAAAGATTGAAGGGCGGCCTCGCCGCCCAATGTTTCATACGGGCCGACGCTTGATGCGCCAGACTGTGCCGACGAAATCTGAAGGAGCATTCGCGACGCTGCGGAGTGACAATCCCGCGCGCCGCCTTGGTCCTGAAGCTTCCGGTTCGGCAAGGCGCGAGAGACGGCGTTTCGGCCTTCCCCTCACCCCCGAATCAGGTGGACCGTCGCATCACCCGGCAGCGCAGATCGCGCCCACGGTGATTAGCGCCTGTCGCCGCCAAGAGTTAAGACATGCCCAACAAGATGTTGATCGATGCCACCCACCCGGAAGAGACCCGGGTCGTCGTGGTCCGCGGCAATCGCGTCGAAGAGTTTGATTTCGAGACCGCGCAACGCAAGCAACTGCGCGGGAATATCTACCTCGCCAAGGTCACAAGGGTCGAACCCTCGCTCCAGGCCGCCTTCGTCGAATATGGCGGCAACCGCCACGGCTTTCTCGCCTTCAGCGAAATCCATCCCGACTATTACCAGATCCCGGTCGCCGACCGGCAGGCGCTGATCGAGGCCGAGGAACAGGCCCATCGCGAGGCCGAGGAAGAGAGCGAGAACCGCTCGCACGGCCGTCGCCGTTCGCGCCACCGCAACGCCCGCCGCCGCGGTCAGGGCGAGCGCGTGCGCAGCGACATCGTCGAAGGCCTCGACGCCGGCGCCGATCCGGTCGCCCAGCCGGTCGAAGGCGCGCTGCACGAGGGCGAGCATCCGCACGCCGATGCGGAGCATCACGGCGAGCACGAGGGCCACGATCACGATCATGGCGATCATGATCATGATCATGATCATGACGACCATCATCACGCCCAGGGTGACGAGCACCATCATGCCCACGATCATGACGCCGCCGGTTTTGAGGGCGAGCGCGATCATGACGGCCATGATCATGCCGACGAGACCGCTGCGCCCGTCGCAGCAGTCGGCCCCGAGCCTGCGACCGAATCCGTTGCCGAGCCACAATCGGTCCAGACCTTCGAGACCCCCGCCCCCGAAGCTCACGCCGAGGAAGCGCATGCGGAGCCTCTGGCGGACGCCGTGACGTCGGTCGCCGAGCCGGCCGATGCCGTCTACGCCGCCGCGAGCCCTGAACCCTCGCATGCCGAAACAGCCGGCGAGGACGACGAAGACGACGAGGACGAGGACGAGGAAGCCGAAGAAGAGGTTGTCGAATCCGTCGGCGGCGACGACGTGCTGGAGGAAGTGCCGGAGCGCACCTTCCGTCCGCGTCGCCAGTACAAGATCCAGGAGGTGATCAAGCGCCGCCAAGTGATGCTGGTGCAGGTCGTCAAGGAAGAGCGCGGCAACAAGGGCGCGGCGCTGACGACCTACCTCTCGCTGGCCGGCCGCTACGCCGTCCTGATGCCCAACACCGCGCGCGGCGGCGGCATCAGCCGCAAGATCACCAGCGCGCAGGACCGCTCCCGCCTCAAGGAAGTGGTGCAGGATCTCGACGTGCCCGAGGGCATGGG
>NZ_JAEMSD010000562.1 GCF_016462955.1 Bradyrhizobium sp.
GGCCTCGGCGCCGCTGCGCACCAGCGTGCGGGCGTCGATCTTGGGCTGGTACCACAGCTCGAGCCAGCCGGCATGCAGGGCCTCGCCGACATGCACGGCCGGGCTCGGCGCCGGCTCGTCCGGCAGCAGCATCGCAATGCGCTCGCGCAGCATGTCCGCGCCAAAGGGCGTGGTGAGCGGCGGCAGCATGCTGAGGCCGTATTCCTCGCCGACCTGCCGCACGGCCTTGACGATGATCGAGTCGCGGGCGCCGACGGCGAGAACCTTGCCGGCAAATCCCTCGCGCACCAGGATCTCGAGAAATCGTCCCGGCTCGATGCCGTCCGCGGCGACGCCGAGCAGGATCAGGTCGGGCAATTCAGTGGCGAGCACGTTCTGCAACTCGTCGGCGCTGGCGCATTCGCTCGTGACGAAGCCGAGGTCTTCCAGCACCTCGCTGAGAAAGGCCCGCAAGTGGCGCTTGCTGTCGGCCACGCAGGCGCGCGGCGTCACCTTTCGCCGTCCGAAGGTCACAGGCCTCCGTCCGACGAGTTCAGTCGTCCCATCGTTCATCTGATACCACTCCCGTTCCGTGACGGTGTCATAAACGCCGAGCGTGGGTTCAAATAAGGAGAGGTTCAGAACGTTCTTGAATTATCTGAGTAACGTTAAGCTCTCCAATTCGAGCTAACTTGTCGACAGTTCAGGCCGCGCTGCCTCCATGTGAAATGGATCACACGCGCGTTGCCGCGCTCGCGCTAAAGGTCCGCCCTAGCGGGTGGAGGGCTGTCGAGGATGAACAGCTATGACGACGCGGCGAATGATGGTTTGGTGGTTCAGGTTCGTGCTGTCAGGGCGGTTTCTCGACCGCTTCCTGTGCCTGCCGCGCACGCACAACTAGAGCATGATCCGGTCGGATCATGCTTGAGCGCGCCTATGTCTGCCCGATCAATTTGCGGAACGCCGCCGCGCCGTCCTCGATCGCGTCGCGTCCCTTCCAGGCGAGATAAGTCAGCTTGCCCCCGATCGTGTCGTGGCTGCGCAGCCGGCGCGAGCCGAGAATGTGGCCGACATTGTCGGGGAAGCGGCTCACCTCGGCGGACACCAATGTTGCGATCGCGTCCATCAATTGCTGGAGCCGGACGCCCCATTCGCAATGCTCGATGCCGTCGATGCGGACCTTGAGCGCATATTCGGTGTCGTAGATCTCGGCGAGCAGGTCGCGGGCAATCAGCACCCGGTTGTTGCGAAGCGCGACTCGCAGCGCGAGGCGCTTGTCGTCGAGCCGGTCGAGCACCATGTGAACGACGCTGGCATAGGGCGTGGCGGCGACGTCCGCGGCGGCCTTGCTGGCCGCGGCCTTGGTGGCGAGCCGCACCAACTGCCAGGACGTCTTCAGTCGGCGCGCCACCAGCGCCAGCGCAAAGGGCAGCGCCTGGGGATGGGCCTTCTTGAAGGCGTCGAGCTGCAGCGTGATCTGGGCGACCTGGCCGTCGTCGAACTTCGCGATCGTGTCAGGCAGCTTCTCGTTGAACTTCGGCAGCGCATCGCCGGAGCGCAACACATGCAGCATCTTCACGACGTCGTCGAAGGCGGTGCGCGAGGCCGTGTATTGCCCGAGCTTGGCGCGCGCGGTCTCGGTGTTCTCGGCCGAGGTGAGGGTGTTCTCGAGAACCTTGACGACCTTGATCTGGAAGGTCGACGCGATCTTCTGCACTTCCTTCGGCTTGTTGGCCGCGACCTGGTCGGTGATCGCCTGGATGTAGTCGCGCGCCATGGTCGGCAGCAGGTCGCGGCAGATCCACTCCCAGATCGGCGTCAGCGTATTGCGCGAGATTCGCCCCATATTGGCATGGTCGGGCGCGCCGTCGATCAGCACCAGTTCGAGCGGCGCGAAGAAATAGCGCGAAGGCGAGGTGGCGCGCGCCTGGGTCGATCCGTCCTTGCGGAACTCGGCACGCAGGCGGGACTGAAGGTCGGCCGACCCGGGCATGTCGATGCCGCACAGCTCGAGCCGTTCGAGCTCGCTGAGCAGACAGCTGCGCGACAGCGGCGTCAGCCTCCGCAGGAATTCCGACAGCCGATCGATCTCGTCCATGGCACGCAATCTTTCGCAGCGCCCGCGGGCTTGCGGGCCCAACGCGTGGAGGCATTTGCGCGCTCTCAACCTCCCTAGAGAAGCAAGTCGCCGTTAATTAATCCGTAAAAGCCGGGAACCGGGAACCTTAGCAAGCGGCCTAACGGGACGTTTTCCGTCGCTTCGTCCAGAACACTCAACCCTTGCATGGTCGGTCGCGGCGCCTCGCAAGCACAAATTGTGCCTAGGCCGCCCTTTTTGCGCAAAATCGTCTAAATCACCGTAGTCTTACGGAGCAAAAAGTTAACCACAGACCGGCCCCGGTTCCGCTAAACCAACGACATGGGTCCCCAGAATGATACGGCCATCGATTCGCGGCCGTCGGAATGGCACGAAAGCAGCGCTGCTTCCGCTGAACAGCCCGATTTCGTCCACCTGAGCGCCGTCCGCGCCACGGCGGCCGACGAAATGGCCGCGGCCATTGCCCGCGAGCTCAACGGCCCCCTGACCGCGCTCCTGCTCTACATGGGCGAGATCAAGCATCACAGCGACCAGCTGGCGCCCGCCACGGGCGATCGTGCCTATCTGCAGCGGGTGGTCGAGAACGCACTGGCACAGACCGAGCGCGTTTGCGGTCTGGTCAAGCAGCTTGCCGGCCCTCACAAGGCCGGCGCGCCGACCGCGTCCGGCACCGAGCAGGCCGAATCGAAGGTAGCCCGCATGCCGCAGCGCGCGCCGAACGCCGATCTGCCCGGCCCGTCCGGCCAGAAGCGGCTGACCAAGCGCGAGCGCGAGGTGCTGAGGCTGATCAGCGAAGGCTACTCGAACAAGCAGGGCGCGCTGCGCATGCAGATCAGCCCGCGCACCTTCGAGAGCCATCGCGCCGAGGCGATGCGCAAGCTCGGTGCGCGCAACACCGCGGACCTCGTCCGTGCGGCGCTGCTGCATTCGATCGATTGAGGCGTCGGTTGCGCCGCCGGCGGGCGGGCGGACGAGGCGCGAGACGTCGCTGGGGACGTCTGGGAAATCCGTTGCGCTCAGAGATAGTCTTCGGCGAACGGACGTGCGCGCGAGGCGGGACGCAGCGGCTTGATTGCTTCCTTCGGCGCGTTCGGAATGATCGTGATGGTCCAGCGGGGCGGCATGCTCGATTCCTGCTCCAGCACCGAACGCACGAAGCCGGTCACGGTCGACTCGCCAGACTTCACCGTTGCCATCCGGCCGTTGAACTGGGCGATGCGGAAGCGACGAACCTCCTTCTGGTCTGCGGTCTCGTAGGTGAACATGGAAAACCCTCCTGGTTTTCCCGGACTATCGCCAGCTATCATTAGTCATCTGTGAAAATCGCAAGCCGTAGAAGTACGGCGGGACTACGCCCACAGGCAAACTTGCGTGAACAGACGCGTCGAGAATCTAGCAGTCCGCCTCCTGCGCGCGCGCGGCTGCGTAGGCAGCATCCATCGCGTCGAGGTGCGCGTGGAATCCGGCCTCGCCGAGGCTCTCCGCGGTCTTCTCCAGCTGCAGCGCCAGCGCCGCGAGCCTGACATAGCCGAACGTTCCGGCCGCGCTCTTCAGCGAATGCGCCTCGCGCGTGATCCTGGCGTGGTGCTGCGCGAGCGGGAGCGTGCGGAACAGTTGCAGGCGGGCGCAGGTCTCGCTCCAGAACACCTCGCGCACTTCACAGGCACCGTCCTCGCCGATCTCGCGCACCAGCGCTTCGTAGGCGCGGGGTTCGCGCGCAGGCTCGGCATCGAGCTCCTTCTGCGTAGGTGCGATGGTTGCGTCAAACATGGCCTAGTCTGCCCGGATATTCGTTCTCGTCGCACGGCAGCTGCCGGCGCGAGGCATGTCCGGTGTCTACGGCATTCCAATTTCACTTTCGGTAGCAGGGTGGCCGGTGTTTGCGGGCCGGCATTAGCCCGCGGTTTACCAAGCCGGCGCGGCGTTCAGCGTGGAGCGAGCAGCCGGTCATACTGGGCCTTCACGGTGGCGTAGCATTCGCACGCCGTCTGGCGCAGGCCGTCCAGGTTGGTGAGCTGGATGTGTCCGCGGCTGTAGTGGA
>NZ_JAEMSD010000006.1:0-6453 GCF_016462955.1 Bradyrhizobium sp.
GCTGCGGCAGATCTTTGCCGATCCGCTGTTCGTACCCGCGGCGAGCGGCCGCGGCGTCGTGCCGACGACGAGAGCGGTGGAGCTGCAGACGGAGCTTGCGGACGTGCTCGGCAAGCTTCGCCGCATGGTGGAGGGGCCGGCCGTGTTCGACCCCGCCCGCAGCCAGCGAACCTTCGTCGTCGCCATTCACGAGAATCCGGCCGTGACGCTGGCGCCCGGCCTGGTTGCGCGCTTGACGGCGGTGGCGGAGCGGGCGCGGCTCGCTCTCGTTCACCCCGCGCGCGATGTCGTCGACCAGCTCGAACGGGGAGAGATCGACATCCTCGTGACTGGAGCTGACCGCGCACATGGCGAATTGATGCAGCGGCCGCTGTTCGAAGACGGCTTCCTCTCCGCACAGCGCAAAGGACACCCGCGTGGCAACGGGCCGCTTGATCTCGACAGCTTTTGCGCGCTCGACCACCTGCTGATCTCGGCCGACGGTGGCGGCTTCTCGGGCCTCGTTGACGACGCGCTCGCGGCGCTCGGCCGTTCCCGGCGCGTCGCTGTCTCCATTCAAACCTATGCACTGGCGCCGGTCATCCTTGCGCACAGCGATTGCATCTGCACCCTGCCGCGACGTTTTCTGATCCGCTTCGCCAACGAGCTCGATCTCACGCCCCCGCCGCTCGATCTGCCGCCCGCTCGCATCGTCGCGTTGTGGCATCCGCGCAATCAAGAGGACAAGGGTCATGCCTGGCTTCGGGACTGCCTGTACCAGGCGGCTGTCGCCTGATGTCGTGACGGTGCCGAGTGGCGGGGCCCAACCCCCGCCTGTTTCGCCCACTGTCAATATCTTCCCGCAAATATATTCCGCTTTACCGAAATTCGGAAATATCGTATGTGTCGCCCATCCCGGCTCATTCTCGAGGGGCGATCGTGAGGTCGTCATGTTCGCGAGCCGGGCTTGCGGTGGACGCGGCAGCGTCGGGCGCGAAAGGCGCGGGCAGGGAGGGTAGTCCCCGGTGAGCTCGCGGCCGCGCGCGGACGAACGGCGCTGCTAGGTTTCGTCTCGTCTGTAAGTTTCCGGTGCTGTCGACGGCATCGGGAAAACTGCGGCGAAATGGCGGGCCGTGCGTACGGCAAAACCGTGTGGTCCTGGCCGTCGTTGCTACGGTCAAGCTCTTGCGGAGGCGGCAATCGCGTCAACCGGCGCGGCGGCCGGTGAATTCCGTGAGGGCGAGGGAGGCCAGAGGGAAAGTTCGGCTCCCGGGAGAGCGCGGCATAAGCCGTCCGACCATCGCGCAGGGAAGGCCGAGTGTTGGGCTACACCTGTATGCTGCTGTGCGGTTCTTCCTGCGTGTGCATCTTCGCGCAGCGGACCGCGGGTGCAAGTCGGCACCCGGTCTTCCCTGCGCCCTCTTGGATTTGAGGGCGGCGAGATCAAGCAAAGCTCGGGCGAAGTACGCTGCGAGAACGCGAAGGCGTGTCGTCCAGACGACGAAAAATTTCCCAAATTGATGATCGCCAAGTTTGCATTCGTTGCGCCCGGTATACCCGCCTGCCGCCTTCCTGAGCTGCCGTGCCGAGATCAAATGCAGAGGGCTGAGTCATTAGTCGCGCTTATGTCGCGAATTTTTACTTCCAATTTTACTTCGCAAAACCCTGCCCATAGCCTCACGCGCAACTGATCACATCCGCAGGGATCGCTGAAGATCGTTGCGGCCGCTCATCGTAACCAACGAGGGTTGCCATGCTTGATAGGGATAAGGGGAATGCTGCCGCCGGAACGAAGCCGGGGGAAGCAAAAAAGCTGAGCCGCCGCACGCTGTTGAAGGGTGCCGCAGCCGTCGCGGGCGCCGCCGCTGGATCGGATGCGATCCGGGGCTTCCCGACCATCTGGGCGCAGGAGATCAAGGACATCGAGCTGCGCCATGTCGGCGTGTCCTATTCGGTGGTGAAGGCGATCGGCGACCAGGCGGCCAAGGATCTCGGCTTCAAGGTGACGATGCAGAACCTCGACACCTCCGCCGCCATCAACCGCTTCATAAGTCAGCCAAATACGGTTGATATCGCCGACCTCGAAGGTTGGCAGGCCAAGCTCGCGGCCAAGCGCGGCGTGATCCAGGGAATCCAGGTCAAGAAGATCAAGGAGTTCGACAACATCCTGCCGATCTTCACCAAGGGCGAGATCGACGGCCACAAAATTCCGCGCCAGGGCATTTCGCCTTACGAGGCCATGTATATCGCCAAGCCCGACGCGACCGATCTCAACGACGGCGTCACGGAGTGGGCGACGTTCCTGCCCCAGGTCTACAACGCGGACTCCATCGGTTATCGCCCCGATCTCGTCGGCCACGAAGTGACTGAGTGGAAGGACCTGATCGACCCCAAGTTCAAGGGCAAGGCCGCGATCCTCGACGTGCCCGCCATCGGCATCATGGATGCCGCGCTCTGCTTCGAGAGCGCCGGGCTGATCAAGTATGGCAACAAAGGCAACATGACCAAGGAGGAGATCGACTTCACCTGCAACAAGCTGATCGAGCTGAAGAAGCAGGGTCAGTTCCGCGCGACCTGGACCACTTTCGACCAGTCGGTGCAACTGATGGCGGCGGGCGAGGTGGTGATCCAGTCGATGTGGTCGCCCGCGGTTGCAGCCGTGCGCGTCAAGGAAATTCCCTGCGTCTACGCGCCCGTGAACGTCAAGAACGGCAAGGAAGGCTATCGCGGCTGGTGCAACGGCATGGGCCTGATGAAGCACCTCTCCGGCAAGAAGCTCGACGCCGCCTACGAATATCTCAACTGGTATCTGTCGGGTTGGCAGGGCGGCTTCGTCGGACGCTACGGCTACTACAGCCCCGTGCCATCGACGGCCAAGAAGTTTCTCACGGCGGCGGAATGGGACTTCTGGTACGACGGCAAGCCCGCGCCCGCGGTGATCAACGATCCCTACGGTGTGCCGATGGAGAAGGCCGGCACCAAGCGCGACGGCGGCTCGTTCCTCGATCGCGTCAAGAACATCTCGTGCTGGAACACGCTGATGGACGAGGCGGCCTATATGAACAAGCGCTGGAATGACTTCAAGGTGGCCTGAAACCTGCTTTCCCTGACCTGAACGACGCACCGGCGCCGTTACGCGCCGGTACGAGAAGGCAGACTTCGAGGCCATTGCCGCCATGCAGCCCAATCCAAGTCCCATACGCGCCAATCTCGCCGGCTGGCTCTATGTGTCGCCGCTGGTCCTGGTGCTCGTGCCGTTCTTCGTGGCGCCGATCCTGGTCGTATTGGCCGCGAGCTTCTTCGCCACCGACGGCTTTGGCGGACTGACGCCGGGCTTCACGCTGGCAAGCTATGTCGAGGTGCTGCATTCGGCGCTGACGCTGAAGCTGTATCTGGCGACCATCAAGTTCACGGTGCTGACGTGGATCTTCACGCTGGCCATCGGCTTCTTCGTTGCCTATTTCCTGGTCTTCCACGTCCGCAACCAATTGCTGGCGATCGGTCTGTTCCTGCTCTGCACGGTGCCGTTCTGGACCTCGAACATCATCCGGATGATCTCGTGGATCCCGCTGCTCGGCAAGGAAGGCCTGATCAACCAGGCGCTGCTGGCAACGGGTGCGATCCGCCAGCCACTGGAGGTGCTGCTGTTCTCCGATCTCGCGGTGGTCATCGCCTATGTGCACCAGCTCACGATCTTCATGATCGTGCCGATCTTCAACTCGATGGCGAGGATCGACAAGAAGCTGATCGAGGCCGCAATCGACGCCGGCGCCAGCCGTTTCGACATCATGCGTCTGATCGTGGCGCCAATGTCCAAGAGCGGCATCGCCCTCGGCACCATCTTCGTGGTCTCGATCGTGATGGGCGACTTCTTCGTGGTCAAGGTGATGTCCGGCGGCGGCTCCGCCTCGGTGGTCAGCGCCTTCTACGAGGACGTCGGCGTACTGCAATATCCGACCGCGGCGGCAAGCGCCGTGCTGCTCACGCTGGTGCTGGTTGCGATCGTATCGCTGATCCTGCGCACGGTCGATATCCGGCAGGAGATCACGCGATGAGCGCGGTGCTCGCCGACATGCCCGAGATCGCGGCCCCCGCGACGACCAAGGCGATTGCGCCGAGCAAGGGAGGCAGGCCCTGGACGTTCTACGTGCTGGCGACGCTGTTCGCCTGCTACGTCATCGCGCTCTACGGTCCGATGTTCTGCATCTACATCCTGTCCTTCCAGGACATCCGGGGCGGACTCGTGTTTCCGATGAAGGGTCGGTCGCTACACTGGTTCGTCGACCTGTTCACTCAGGTGCGCACTGGCGATGTCAAGGGGTCGTTCGACCGCTCGATCAAGCTCGCGGTGATCGTCACCGTCATCACCGTGGTGGTGTCATTTCTCGCAGGGCTAGGTTTTCGCAAGCGTTTTCGCGGCGACACGTTCGTCTTCTACATGATGATCGGCAGCCTGGTTGCGCCCGGCCTCGTGCTCGGTCTCGGCACCGGCCTGTTGTTCCAGGCGTTGGGGCTGAACGCAAGCTGGTACACGTCGGCGCTAGGCGCGCAACTCTCCTGGACGCTTCCGTTCGGCGTGCTCGTGATGTTCGCGGTGATGTCCCGCTTCAACCATGCCTGGGAGGAGGCGGCCTACGATCTCGGCGCCAGCCGCTGGCAGTCGATCCGGCTGGTGATGATCCCGGTGCTGGCGCCCGGTCTGGTCGCCGTCGCGCTGTTCGGCTTCACGCTCTCTTACGACGAGTTCGCGCGCAGCCTTCAGACCGCGGGATCCCTGAACACGCTGCCGCTGGAAATCTGGAGCATGACGCTGAACGTCACCTCTCCGTCGCTCTACGCGCTGGGCACGGTGACCACTATCGTCTCCTTCATCGTCATCGGCGCCAGCCTCGGCAGCATCGTGCTGATCCAGAAGAAGCGCGGCAGCCGGGTAAGGGCCTAGGAATGAAGAACGATCGCGGCGATATCGAATTGGCGGGCGTCTGCAAGAGCTTTGACGGCGTCACCAACGTCGTCGACGGTGTCAATCTCAAGATCGCAGATGGCGCCTATTGCTGCTTCATCGGCCCCTCCGGCTGCGGCAAGACGACCATCCTGCGCATGATCGCCGGCCACGAGGATCCGACCGCCGGCGAGATCGTCATCGGAGGTCAGAACGTCGTCGGCCTCGCGCCGGTGCAGCGGCGCACCGCGATGATGTTCCAGTCTTATGCGCTGTTTCCGCATCTGACCGTTCGGGAGAACATCGCTTTTGCACTTCGCGTGCGCGGCCAGTCCAAGTCCGACCGGTTGCGCGCGGCCGATGCCATGATCGAGAAGGTACGATTGACGCAGTTCGCGGACCGCCTGCCGGCCCAGCTCTCCGGCGGCCAGCAGCAGCGAGTGGCCCTGGCACGTGCCGCGATCACCGAGCCGCGGGTGCTGCTGCTCGACGAGCCGCTCTCGGCATTGGACGAGCAGCTTCGCGTCCAGATGCGCCAGGAGCTGCGCCGGATGCAGCAGGAGCTCGGCATCACCTTCATCCATGTCACCCACACCCAGCTCGAGGCGATCGCGCTCGCTGATCTCGTCGTGGTGATGGAGCAGGGTAAGATCAAGCAAGCCGGCGCGGCCCGGGACGTCTATGCCCATCCGCACGATCGCTATGTCGCGGAATTCATGGGTGGCCAGAACGTGTTGTCCGGTCGCGTGGAAAAGGTGAACGGCGCCAGCTTCACGCTCGCGCAGGCGGCTCCCTCGGGCATCGAGGTCCCGCTTCAGGCGCGTTCGACCGTCAGTGTCGGAGACAAGGTCGACATCGCCGTGCGTCGCGACGATGTCGCGCTGGTTCGGCCGGGCAGGGACCTGCCGCCGGGCTGCACCACGTCGCTGCCGAGCCGGGTGCTCGCCATCGAATACCAGGGCTACTTCGTCAAGGTCATGCTGGACACCGTGCCGGACGACGAGTTCGTGGCCTACGTTCCGGAAAAGACCTTCTTCGCAGATCCGTTCACCGTCGGCGATGTCGTCATGGCCACATGGGCCACCGGCAGCGCACTTCCACTCGCCTAGAGACCGTCGCGCAGGAGCATGACCGTGCAGATATCCTTCACACTCAACGGCCGGCCCACCACCGTGGATGTCGAACCGGCGACACTGGTCGCCGAGTTGCTGCGGGAGCAACTGAATCTCACCGGCACCCATATCGGCTGCGACACCAGCCAGTGCGGCGCCTGCGTGGTTCATCTCGATGGTTTGCCGGTGAAGAGCTGCACATTGCTCGCGCCCGCACTCGACGGCGCCGCGCTGCTCACGATCGAAGGATTGCAGGGCGCGCCTGGTTCGAACCAGATGCACCCCATGCAGGAGGCGTTTCGCGAGCATCACGGCCTGCAGTGCGGCTTCTGCACCCCCGGCATAGTGATGACCGCGGTCGCGCTGGCGACCGAGAAGCCCGACCTGACGGAGGCCGATGTCCGTCATGGCCTCGAAGGC
>NZ_JAEMSD010000006.1:6463-24088 GCF_016462955.1 Bradyrhizobium sp.
CCAGAACATCGTCGTGTCGGTCATGGCTGGCGCTGCAGCCATGAACGCCGCCAAGGGAGAGTGACTATGGGCAATGTGATCGGAATCGGCGCCGCGCCAAAGCGCAAGGAGGACCAGCGCTTTCTCACCGGTCGCGGGAATTATGTCTCCGATATCAAGCGGCCGGGCATGACGGCGGGCGTTTTCGTGCGCTCGCCGCATGGACACGCCATGTTGCGCGGCATCGACAAGACCGCGGCCCTGGCCGCGCCCGGCGTCATCGCGGTCCTGACCGGCGATGACGTCGCCGCCGACGGCCTCGGTTCGTTGCCTTGCGGCTGGGGCATCACCGATGCCAAGGGCGTTCCCATGAAGGAGCCGCCTTTTCCCATGCTCGCGCAGAACAAGGTGCGCTTCGTGGGCGATATGGTGGCTGTTGTCATCGCGGAAACTCCGGAGCAGGCCAATGCTGCGGCCGAACTGCTAGAGGTCAACTATGAGGTGCTGCCTTCCGTGGTCGGCGTGCTTGAGGCCATAAGGCCTGATGCGCCGCAGCTGTTCGATGATGTCCCGAACAACATCTGTTGCGACTGGGAACTTGGCGACAAGGCCGCCGTTGAGGCTGCGTTCAAGAAGGCGGCGCATGTCGCCAAGCTGAGCCTCGTCAACAACCGCCTGATCGGCAACCCCATGGAGCCGCGGGCGGCGATCGCGGAATACGAGCCGGGCACGGATCGCTTCACGCTGTGGACCACGAGCCAGTTTCCGCACGTCGTTCGCTTCCTAATGGGCGCGCTGGTGTTGAACATACCGCAGCACAAGCTGCGGGTGGTGGCGCCGGACGTCGGCGGCGGCTTCGGCGTCAAGCAGTTCCATTACGGCGAAGAGGCCGTGATCACCTGGGCAGCCAAGCGTGTGAGGCGGCCGGTGAAATGGGTCGCGAGCCGCTCGGAAGGCTATGTCTCCGACCGTCATGGCCGAGACCACGTCACCGAGGCCGAGCTGGCGCTCGATGAAACCGGAAAGTTTCTTGCTTTCCGCGTCAACACGCTGGCCAATATGGGCGGCTATCTCTCGACCTTCGGGCCGAACATCCCGACCAACCTCTATGGCCCACTGCTCGGTGGCGTCTACACCACGCCCGCGATCTACTGCAACGTGAAGGTGGTCTTTACCAACACCGTGCCCGTCGACGCCTATCGTGGCGCCGGCCGTCCTGAAGCGACCTTCGTGCTGGAGCGTATCGTCGATGTCGCGGCCGCAGAGATGGGCATCGACCGCGTCGAGATCCGCCGCCGCAACATGATCCCGAAGGAGGCCTACCCGTACCAGACGCCGGTGCTGGTGCAGTACGATTCCGGCGATCCCATGGGATGCCTCGACGGCGCGCTGGTCGCCGCCGACGTCAAGAATTTCGGTATCCGCAAGGCAGCCTCCGCCAGCAAGGGCAAGTTCCGCGGGCTCGGCTACTCCACCTATGTCGAAGCCTGCGGCCTTGCGCCGTCGCGCTTCGCCGGCAGGCTTGGGGCACGCGGCGGTCTCTATGAGAGCGCCACGGTGCGGGTGCATCCGACCGGGCAGGTGACGGTCATGATCGGCACGCACAATCACGGCCAGGGCCACGAGACCACTTTCGCGCAGATCGTCTCGGACAAGCTCGGCGTCGCCTTCGAGAATGTCGACATCGTGTTCGGCGACACCGACCGCGTGCAGTTCGGCATGGGTACGTATGGTTCGCGTTCCCTCGTGGTCGGAGGTGCCGCCTTGTCCAAGGCCACCGACAAGGTCATTGCCAAGGGCAAGAAGATCGCCTCGCATCTGCTCGAAGCGGCCGAGGTCGACATCCAGTTCGAGAGCGGAAAGTTCTCGGTAGCCGGCACGGACCGCAGCAAGACGTTCGAGGAGATCGCCGGCGCGGCCTATGTCCCGCACAATTATCCACTCGAGGTGCTGGAGCCGGGGCTGGAGGAGCAGGCCTATTACGATCCCGTCAACTTCACTTATCCCGGTGGCTGCCATATCGCCGAGGTCGAGGTCGATCCCGAAACGGGCACGGTCACCCTCGTGAACTATACTGCGGTCGATGACGTCGGCACAGTGATCAACCCGATGATCGTCGAGGGCCAGCTGCATGGCGGCATCGTGCAAGGCGTCGGCCAGGCGCTGTTCGAAAACGCGGTCTATGACGAGGGCTCCGGCCAACTGCTGTCGGGCTCGCTGATGGACTATTGCATGCCGCGTGCCGACCATCTGCCGATGATGAAAGTTGCGACCCACTCGACGCTCTGCACGCATACGCCGATGGGCGTGAAGGGCTGCGGTGAGGTTGGGACCATCGGCTCGCCGGCGGCGGTCATCAATGCCGTGGTCGATGCGCTCTCGCATCTCGGCGTCACCCATGTCGACATGCCGGCGACGCCGAACCGGATCTGGCGCCTCCTGCAGAACGCGTCGTTGCCGGTCGCTGCGGAATAGGGAGGATTACATGAAACCGTTTGCCTACCACCAGCCGGACCAGATTCCGGACGCGGCCAAGCTCCTGACTTCCATCGAGGACAGCAAGCTCGTTGCCGGCGGCATGACGCTGATCCCAACGCTGAAGCAACGGCTGGCCAGCCCGGTCGCACTGGTCGATCTGTCGAAGCTCGGAAACCTCAAGGGTATAACCGACGATGGTGCCACCATCACCATCGGCGCAATGACGCCGCACGCGGTGGTCGCTGCCTCGAAACTGGTGCAGACCAGGATCCCCGCGCTCGCGGCGCTGGCTTCGATGATCGGCGATCCCGCCGTTCGCAGCCGCGGCACCATCGGTGGTTCCGTTGCCAACAACGATCCGGCAGCGGATTATCCGGCCGGCGTGCTCGGCCTCGGCGCCACCATCGTCACCAGCATGCGGGAGATTGCCGCGGACAAGTTCTTCCTCGGCCTGTTCGAGACGGCGCTCGAACCCGGCGAAATCATCACTGCGGTCCGTTTACCCGTGCCGCTGAAAGCAGGCTACGCAAAGTTCAAGGCGCCGGCGTCGCGTTATGCGCTGGTCGGCGTGTTCGTCGCGAAATTCGCCGATGGGGTCCGGGTCGCCGTCACGGGCGCGGGTCCCGGCGTTTTCCGAGTGCCGCCGATGGAGGCCGCGTTGTCGGCCAATTTCGATCCGTCCGCGATCGCGGCGATCAGGATCGACACCGACGGTCTCACCTCAGATATCCATGCCGAAGCCGATTACCGGGCGCACCTCGTCACGGTGATGGCCAAGCGCGCCGTCGACGCGGCGCTCAGCTAGCTCTTTAGGGTCGATGATGACTGATGGTTCCGGCCGAGCGGCCTTCCCGCCGGCGCCGACTGGCCTTGGCGCGCTTTCTGCATCCGAGATCGTGGCCGGCTACAGGCGCAGAGCGTTTACGCCGCGCGATGTTGTCGATGACACGATCGCAGCGCTTCAGGCAACAGACGAAGCCTGCAATGCGGTGGTGACGCCGATGTACGAACAGGCGAGAGCCGAGGCCGATCGCCTCACCAGGGAGATGCGTTCGGGCGAGGCTAGGGGACCGCTGGCCGGTGTGCCCGTCACGATCAAGGATCTCGTCTATGTCGCCGGAGTTCCGGCCTATGCCGGCTCGCCCATGAACAGGGGTTTCGTGCCCGAGGCCGATGCCGCCGTGGTGTCCGCGCTGAGGGCGTCAGGCGCCATCATCACCTGCAAGACCACGACCTGCGAGTCCGGCTACAAGCTGACGGCCGACAGTCCGGTTACCGGCATCACGCGCAATCCCTGGAACGCTGGTCGTACCAGCGGCGGCTCCAGCGGAGGGGCTGCTGCCGGCGTCGCCGCCGGTTGCGGTCCGATCGCGATCGGCACTGACGGCGTCGGCTCGATCCGCGTGCCTTCGTCGTTCTGCGGCGTGTTCGGATTGAAGCCCACGTTCGGCCTCGTGCCGCGCTCGCCCGGCTTCTCGCCGCCGTCCTGGGCCTCGCTCGCACATACCGGGCCGATCACGCGCACGGTGGCGGATGCCGCGCTGACGCTGGGGATCATTGCTGGCTACGACCTGCGCGATGCAGCAAGCCTGCCAGTGTCGCCGCGCCGCTTCGACACCCATGGGGCGTCGCTGGACGGCATCCGCATCGGCGCCAGCGCCGATTTCGGCTACGCCGCGGTCAGCCCCGACGTCCGCGCTGCGTTCGACAAGGCACTTTCAATTCTCGATTCCTGCGGGGCGCAGGTTACCAGGGACGACCCAGGCCTCGATCCCGGTATTCTCGAGCACACGCTGAAGCCGATCGCTTTCACGGAACAGGCGGCGGCAGTTTCAACCAAGACCGCGGCCGATCTCGCAAGCTCCGAGCCCGATTATCGCGACGTCATCGCCGCCGGTCGGAACTACACCGGGACCGATTATATCGAAGCGAGCTATCGCCGCGGCCAGGCGCGCAATGCGTTCCTGAAGCTGTTCGAGCGCGTCGATGCCCTGGTGACGCCGACCGTCGCGGTGACGGCATTCGAGGCGGGACAGATCGGTGTCGGCACGATCGACGGCAGCAAGGTCGATCCGCATCTCGGCTGGTCGCCCTTTACGTGGCCGATCAATCTCGCCGGCCTGCCGGCTGCGACGCTTCCTTGCGGTTTCGATCGCGACGGCATGCCGATAGGCCTTCAGGTCATCGCGCCCTGGCTCGACGAACCCACGATCTTCCGCATCGCGGCCGCGTTCGAGCAGGCGCAACCCTGGGCCAAGTTCTGGCCGCCGCTGGCGCTGTGCTAGGATGCCAAGCTAGCCCAGCGTGATCGGCGCGCCGCGGCCGCTAAGCTCTTCGTCGAGACGCAGATAGTGCGCGAGATAATCGTGCAGCGCGGTCGCGGCCTTCGAGGTCGCTCCGCTGGACTTGTAGAGCAGCAGCTCGATCTTCGGCAGCGGCGGCAGGCCCTCGTTGGGGCCGATTTCGCACATCGCCGGCACCAAGGCACTGCGGCCGAGCACGGTAACCGCCATGCCCGCAAAGGCCGCCGCCTGCAGGCCCCCGACGCTTTCGCTGACGCAGGCAATGCGCCAGCGCAAATTGGCTCGTTCCAGCGTTTCGATGGCGTAGTCACGGTAGATGTTGCCGGGCGGCAATAGCGCCAGCGGGATCGGGCGCTCTTGATGCGCGGCGGATTGCTCGCCGGTCATCCAGACCAATTGCTCGCGCCGCACCACCTGGCCGCCAGTGAAATCGTTCATGCGCGTGACCAGTGCGATGTCGACATCACCGCGCTTGACGAGGCCAACCAGCGGTGTCGACAGCGCGCAATTGAGCTCGACCTGCACGCGCGGAAAGGATTTCCGGAATACGCTGAGGATCTGCGGCAGCATGAACGCGGCGTAGAGGTCGGGCGTCCCGAGGACCACCTGGCCTTCGATCTCCTGTGACGCCAGTTGCGAAATCAGCTCGTCATGCAACCGCAGGATGGACTTTGCGTAGGTGAGAACGGTGGTGCCGTCGTCGGTCAGCGTCAGCCTGCGGCCGCCATGCTCGAACAATTGCTTGCCCGTCAGCTCCTCCAGCCGCTGCAATTGCAATGTGATCGCCGGCTGGGTTCGGCCCAGCCGTCGCGCGGTCTCGGTGATGCTGCCGGTCTCGACCACCGAAATCAGCGACCGGAGCATGCGGATGTCGAGACTAACGAGGTTCATGCGGCGCCCATATCGCCTACGATTTATGCAAAATACGTGCTAACGCACGACAGCCCAGCAGCCATGTTGACGCAGTCGGACTTGCTTCAATCGGAGCAGGCTAGCCATCCGCGACGACATCATCGATCGCACCATCGAGGGTCAGGACGGAGTGAGAGCGGCAAAGCCCGATCTGATACGCCGCACAGCGCTGCACAGATTTGCTGCATGGCGACGTGAATTGGAGCAGTAAGCGCTGCAATAACGCGCTTGACTTCGCTTTCGATCTCAACGACCGTATCGTCCAAGCGTTGGGCAGCTTGGCCCGTCAACGCGACGAGTTCAAACCATTTCCAACACCACGCGCATCGCGTGTTCGGTTGGCGGCGAGGGCGCCCTCGGCTTAACGGCCGGCGGGCGCTTTTTTGTTTTGGATCGAGTGATGACGCGGACGCGATATCGTATCGGTGTGATGTTCTCGACGACGGGGTCGTACAGCGTCGTCGCGCGTTCGATGCTCAACGGAGCGCTGCTCGCGTTCGACGAAATCAACGCCCGCTCCGACACGGTCCAGCTGGAGCCGGTGGTGGTCAATCCCAACGGCGATCTCGCCTGCTATCGCTCGCTCAGCCAGGACCTGCTCAAATCGGGGATCCGTCACGTCGTCGGCTGTTACACCTCCTCCAGCCGGAAGGAGGTCATTCCCTGCTTCGAGAAGTTCGATGGCATGCTCTGGTATCCGTCGCACTATGAAGGTTTCGAAAGCTCCGACAACGTCGTTTATACGGGGGCCGCGCCCAATCAGCACGTTCTCCCGCTGGTCGACTATCTCGCCACCCGCGTCGGCAAGCGCGCCTTCTGCGTCGGCTCCAACTACATCTGGGCCTGGGAGAACAATCGCATCTTCCGCGAAGCGTTGATCGCGCGCGGCGGCACCGTTCTAGCCGAGCGCTATCTGTCCGTCGGCGATACCGAGGTCGACCAGGTCATTGCTGCGATCATCGAGCAGCGTCCGGATTTCGTCTTCAACAATCTGATCGGCACCAGCGCCTATGCCTTCTTCCGCGCGTTCCGCGCCGCCTGCCGTGCGCGTGGCATCGATCAGGCCACGGAAATCCCGGTCGCGAGCTGCACGCTGTCGGAGCCGGAATTGCCGGAGATTGGCCCGGATGCGGTCGAGGGGCATCTGTCCTCGAGCGTCTACTTCTCGTCGTTGAAATCGGGGGAGAACGCCGCCTTCGTCGATGCCTATACGCAGTCCTTCCCGGATGGCCCGGTCTCGTCGGCCGACGCGGAGTCCTCTTACATCGCCGTCAAGCTGCTTGCATCCGCCTTGTCGCAGGCCGGCACCGACGATGCGCGCAAGGTGCGCGCCGCAGTGGCGGACCAGCGGCTGCATGCGCCGCAAGGCGACGTCCGCATCGACCGCCAGACCTTCCACGCCTGGCTCACGCCTCGGATTGGCCGATCGACCGCCGGCGGGCAGTTCGAGGTGCTGCTGGAATCACGCGAGCCGATCGCGCCTGATCCCTATCTCGTTCAGTCGTCGCCGCGCTTTGCCAGCGCAATGCGCTCTCCACATTTGAAGGTGGTGCAATCATGAGCTCTCGACTGCTGCAGAACTTCAAGGGCGGCCGTGCCATCGTCGTCACGAGGCGAGGGGGCTGGGAGAGCGCGCTGGAGACGACGCTTGCCAAACTCGGTGTCTCCACGGAGTACCCTGAGATCGTAGATGGCCGCGCCCAGCTCGACGTCGCCGGCCTTCAGGCTGACCGCGATATCCTGTTCGTCGACGGCGATCTCGAAGGCGCGGTCGCGATCGAGGTCAATCCGGCCTCGCGGCTGCCGCCGGTACCTGTGATCGGCCTCGTCGGTGTCGAAGCGCCGAGCCGGCTGAAGGCGCTGGTCAATCTCGGCGCCACCTCGTTCCTGCGCAAGCCGGTGCATGGCGGCGCGGTCTACACGTCCCTGTTCATGGGCATCAACCAGTTCCTGCTGCGCGCCGAAATGTATGAGCGCGTCCAGGGTCTCGAGGAGCGCCGCCGCGGGCGCCGCGCGGTGATCCGGGCCGTCATCCTGCTGATGCAGCAGGACGGCCTCGACGAGGAAGGTGCCTATTCCCGGCTCCGTCGCGACAGCATGCGCGCGCGGCAGAACATGGAGCTCTATTGCGAAGAGCTTCTGAGCAAGCGGGCGAAGCCGCCCGATACGTCCGGCCGCACGACCGGCATCACGCTGCAAGGCGGCAACAAGCAGGCCATCTAGGAGAAGCAAAATGAGCAAGTCTGTATTGCGGGGGCTGCGCGCCGCAGCCCTCACGGGGACGCTTGTCCTCGGATCACCCATAGGCTCCCACTCGGCGCTGGCGGCGGAGAATCCGATCAAGCTCGGGGTGCTGGAGGATCAGTCCGGCGACTTCGCTGCGGCCACGATCGGCAAGGTCCACGCCATCCAGCTCGCCGCCGAGGAGATCAACAAGGCCGGCGGCATCATGGGCCGGCCGCTGGAGCTCGTCACCTACGACACCCAGTCCGACAACACCCGCTACCAGGAGTTCATGCGCCGCGTGCTCCAGCGCGACAAGGTCGACGTCGTCTTCGCGGGCTTCTCCTCGGCCTCGCGCGAGGCGTATCGTCCGATCGTCGACCAGTTCAACGGCTTCGCCTTCTACAACAACCAGTATGAAGGTGGCGTCTGCGACGGCCACATGATCGTAACGGGCGCCGTGCCGGAACAGCAGTTCTCGACGCTCATCCCCTACATGATGGAGAAGTACGGCAAGAACGTCTACACGCTCGCAGCCGACTACAATTTCGGCCAGATCTCGGCCGAATGGGTGCGCAAGATCGTCAAGGAGAACGGCGGCAAGATGGCCGGCGAGGAATTCATCCCGCTCGGTGTATCGCAGTTCTCGCAGAGCATCCAGAACATCCAGAAGGCGAAGCCGGACTTCGTGGTCACGCTGTTGGTCGGCACGGCGCAGGCGTCTTATTACGAGCAGGCGGCCTCCGCCAACGTCAGCCTGCCGATGGCATCCTCAGTCAACGTCGGCCAGGGCTACGAGCACAAGCGCTTCAAGCCGCCGAGCCTGAAGGACATGTACGTCACCACCAACTACATCGAGGAGATCGACTCGCCCAAGAGCAAGGAGTTCTACGCCAAGTTCAAGGCCAAGTTCCCGAGCGAGCCCTATGTGAACCAGGAGGCCGAGAACTCCTATCTCGCGGTCTATCTCTACAAGCAGATGGTCGAGCGCGCGAAGTCGACCAAGCGGGAGGAAATCCGCAAGGTGATCGCACTGGGCGACGTTTGCATGGACGCGCCGGAGGGCAAGGTCTGTATCGACCCGAAGAGCCAGCATATGTCGCACACGATCTATCTCGCCAAGGTCGGCGCCGATCATTCGATCTCCTTCCCGAAGATCTGGGAGGACATCAAGCCGTACTGGCTGGGTGAGGCCGGCTGCGATCTCACCAAGAAGGACCCGATGGCTCAGTACACGCCCTCGAATCCTCCACCCAAGCCCTGACCTGCGGCGTGTCGCCCCGGCCCTCACGTCGGCCGGGGCGATCACGGACATCCGCGGCGCGCCGCATCCTTCCACTTCCTGGTTGATTCATGGACATCGCGACCCACGTCTTCTCGGCACTCTATCAATTCGGCGACGCCTTCGCATTCCTGGTGCTCTCGGCCTGCGGCCTCGCGGTGATCTTCGGCATGATGGGCGTGATCAATCTGGCCCATGGCGAGTTCATCATGTGCGGTGCCTACGTCACCGCCGCCACCGTGCACGCCGGCCTGCCGCTGCCGCTGGGAATTCTGACCGGTACCCTCGTATCGGCGCTGGTCGGCGTCGTGGTTGAACTCGCGGTAATCCGTCATCTCTACGAGCGGCCGCTCGACACCATCGTCGCCACCTGGGGATTGAGCCTGATCGCGACGCAAGGCACGCTGATCATGGTAGGCTCGACCATGGCCGGCGTCGGTACGCCGTTCGGCAGCTTTCAGGTCGGCGACTACTCCTATTCGATCTATCGCATCGTGCTGTTTTGCGCCGCGATCGGGGTGCTCGCTGCGCTCTATGCGCTCTTCAACTGGACGCGGTTCGGCGTGCTGGCACGCGCCACCATCCAGGTGCCGCACATGGCGGCGGCGCTCGGCGTCGACACGCGCCTGATCTACAGTCTCACTTTCGCTTGCGGGGCCGGGCTGGCCGGCCTCGCCGGTGGTCTCTACGCGCCGACCATGACGCTGGTGCCCACCATGGGAGCGACCTTCATCATGGAGGCCTTCGTCACCGTCGTGATCGGTGGCGCCGACGTCTTCCTCGGCACCGCACCGGCAGGCGCCGTGCTGGCGGTCGTGAAATCGGTGATGACGTCGTGGCAGGGCCAGCTGTTCGGCCAGATCGGCCTGCTGGTCGCAGTGATCATCGTCGTCCGGGTGCTGCCGAAAGGCATCTCCGGCTTCGTGCTGCGCGAGCGCACCTGACGGAGTGATGGTGTCGTGACCGGTCTCCTCGCAATGTTTCGCCGTCTCGAAGGCCCGCAGACCGTCGGTCGCGGTCCGGCCTTCTGGGCCTTGTTCGCCCTCGTGCTCGCCGCCGCGCTGGCTTATCCGCTGTTCAGCGACGGCTACACGGTCGGCAACACCGTCTATTTCTTCGTCTGGGTGTTCATCGCGCTCAGCCTGTGTTTGATCTGGGGCTATGGCGGCTCGCTTTCGTTCGGCCAGACCGCGTTCTTCGGCATCGCGGGCTATGGCTATGGCGTCCTCACCATCAATTTCGGTTCCGCCTACGGCTTCACGCTGCTGGCGCTGGTGATTGCGGTCGCGATCGCCGCACTGTTCGCGGTCCTGCTCGGCTACTTCATGTTTTTCGGCCGCATCGCCGGCGTCTTCCTCGGCATCGTCACGCTCGCCGTGACCCTGATGCTGGAGCGCTTCATGGCGCAGACAGCAGGACCGGAATGGCGCATCGGAGCTGCACGCCTCAACGGCTTCAACGGCATGAGTGCGATGCCGCCGCTCACCATCCCCTGGCCGGGCGAGCCGATCGTGCTGTTCGCCGATATCGGGCTCTACTACCTCGTGCTCGGCCTTCTCGTTCTCGTCTATCTGGCCTTGCGTATCCTGATGAACTCGTCTTTTGGCAATGTCATCGTCGCCATCCGCGAGAACCCGGAAAGGGCGGAGATGCTGGGTTACGACATCCGCAAGTACCAGCTCATCACCTTCGTGATTGGCGCTGCGCTCGCTGGGCTCTCCGGCGTTCTCTACACCGTGTGGGGCCAGTACATTACGCCGTCGAGCATGGGCATGACCGCCGCTGCGCTGCCGCTGATCTGGGTCGCGGTCGGCGGCCGCAGCGACCTGACGTCGACCGTGATCGGTACGCTGGTGGTGCTCGCCGCGTTTCAGGCGCTCACGATTTACGGCAGCCAGTACGCGCTGGTCTTCATGGGGGTGCTGCTCGTGCTTACGGTGCTGATCGCGCCCAACGGCCTCGTGCTCGGGGCAATGAACTGGCTGGGCCGCATCGCAGCACGTTTTACGCAGAGGGCCGGCTAATGTCGCTGCTCGAACTGCGCAAGCTGAACAAGCATTTCGGTGGCCTGCACGTGACCAATTCGGTGGATCTCACGCTGCAAGCCGGCGAGATCCATTGCCTGATCGGCCCCAACGGCGCGGGCAAGAGCACGCTGTTCCGGCTAATTCTCGGCGAGCATCATCCCGGCAGCGGCGACATTCTCTTCGCCGGGGAGGACATCACCGCGCTGAAATCCTTTGCGCGGATTCACCGTGGCCTTTCGGTCAAATTCCAGGTGCCCGGCGTCTTCAGGGGCCTGTCGGTCCGCCAGAATCTCGAGATCGCCCTGCAGAGCCGGCACCGCGGCACTGAACTCGAAGCCGAGATCGGGCGGCTGCTCCACTTCCTTGGGCTGGAATCGGAGCATACGCAGATCGCCGGCAATCTCAGCCACGGCCAGAAGCAATGGCTCGAGATCGGCATGGCGGTCAGTCTGAAACCGCGTCTTCTTCTGCTGGACGAGCCGACCGCCGGCATGTCGCCCGAGGAAACCCACCTTACCGGCGAAATGGTGCAGCGGCTCAATGCCGATGGCATGACGGTGCTGGCGATCGAGCACGACATGGCCTTCGTCCGGCAGGTCGCGCACCGCGTCACCGTTCTGCATCTCGGCCAAGTCTTCGCGCAGGGTTCGATCGACGAAATCGTGGCCGACGAGCGTGTGGCGGCGATCTATCTCGGGCAGGCCCATGCTTGACGTACCGCGCAAGGAAGTGATTCTCGCAACGCTCGGCCTGCGCGCCGGCTATGGCGGCAAGCCGGTGCTGCAGGGCCTCGAGATCGAGGTGCGTGAAGGCGAGATCGTCGCCGTGATCGGACGCAACGGCGTCGGCAAATCCACACTGATGAAGAGCCTGATCGGGCTCGTGCCGGTCATGGACGGCTCGATTGTCTATCGCGGCCAGGCGGTGGAGCTTCTTCCCGCACACAAGCGGGCGCGTCTCGGCATGGGCTATGTTCCGCAGGGGCGCGACGTGTTTCCGCGGCTGACCGTCGGCGAGAACGTCGCGGTCGGCGCGGCGATCAAGGGCGGCGGCATTCCCGAAGCGGGGCGGCGCAAGATCGTCGAGGCCTTTCCGATCCTTGAAGAGCGCTGGCATCAGCGCGCCGGCACCATGTCCGGCGGCCAACAGCAGCAGCTTGCGATCGGACGGGTCCTGATCGCCGACCCCCACCTCATCCTGCTCGACGAGCCCTCGGAAGGCATCCAGCCGAATATCGTCCAGGATATCGCGCGCAACATGGTCGAGCTCAATCGCAGGACCGGAGTCACCATCATCCTGGTCGAGCAAAATCTCGACATGATCCGCGCCATGGCGCAGCGCTGCTACGTCATGGACAAGGGACGCATCGTCGCAAATCTCGATCGCGCAGCGCTCGACGACGCGGCCGAGATGCGGCGTCATCTCGCGGTTTGAAGACCGGCCAATGACAGAAGGAGAAAATCAAATGTCCTGGCAGAAAGACTCCATTATGGCCCGCAAGGGCATCGCCAAGGGCGAGCGCGGTACGGCCTACACCATCACCGAGAGCGAACAGGGCAAGTATCACTATGTCTACGGCCCCTACGTGAAGCCGGTGCTGACCGTCGATCCCGGCGCAGTCGTCGCCGCGGAGACCCATGATGCGTTCGAGGGCGCCATCAAGAACGAGACCGACAGCCCGTCGAAGATCCTCAACTTCCCGTTCCTCAATCCGCAGAACGGGCCGATCCACGTCAACGGCGCCGAGAAGGGCGACACACTCGCAGTCTACATCGAGAGCATCGTGCCACGCGGGCCGCAGCCGCGCGGTACCACGGTCATCATGCCGGAATTCGGCGGACTGGTCAGCACGGGCAACACGGCGCTGCTCAATCCGGCGCTGCCCGAGCGCGTCAAGAAGCTGGAGATCGACGCCAAGACCGGCACCAAATGGAACGACAAGATCACGCTGCCCTATGAACCGTTCATCGGCACCATCGGCACCTCACCGGAGATCGAGGCGATCTCCTCGCTCGTTCCGGATTATTACGGCGGCAACATGGACCTGCCTGATGTCGGCGTCGGCGCCATCATCTACCTGCCGGTCAACACCAAGGGCGCGCTGCTCTATCTCGGCGACTGTCATGCCGCGCAAGGTGATGGCGAGCTCTGCGGCGTTGCCATCGAGCATCCGACCGTGACCACGGTGCAGGTCGATCTCATCAAGAACTGGACCATTGCCTGGCCGCGCCTGGAAACGAAGGACTTCATCATGACCATCGGCTCGGCCCGGCCGATGGAGGATGCCGCTCGCATTGCCTATCGCGAGCTCTGCCGCTGGATGGCGGCGGACTACGGTTTCGAGGAGATCGACGCCTATATGTTGCTGACCCAGGCCGGTCGGGTCAGGCTCGGCAACATGGTCGATCCCAAATACACATTGGGTGCGTCTATCAAGAAATCCTATCTCGTTTGAGGCAGGCCGGGTCATGTCCACCATTCACAAGGTTGCCGCCGTCCAGTTCGAGCCGACCATGTTCGAGAAAGCGGGCAACATCGCCCGCCTGCTCGAACTCTGCGAGCAGGCGGCGGCCGCCGGCGCAAAGCTGATCGTCACGCCGGAGATGGGGACGACGGGCTATTGCTGGTTCGACCGGGCCGAGGTTGCGCCGTTCGTCGAGACGATCCCCGGGCCGACCACGAGCCGCTTTGCGGCGCTGGCGCGCAAGCATGGCTGCTACATCGTGGTCGGCATGCCCGAGGTCGACGAGGACAACATCTATTTCAACACCGCCGTCCTGATCGGGCCGGACGGTATCGTCGGCCGTCACCGCAAGACGCATCCTTACATCTCCGAGCCGAAATGGGCCGCAGCTGGCGATTTGCACAACCAGGTGTTCGAGACCCCGATCGGCCGTATCGCGCTGCTGATCTGCATGGACATTCACTTCGTGGAGACCGCGCGACTGATGGCGCTCGGCGGGGCCGACGTCATCTGCCACATCTCGAACTGGCTGGCGGAACGCACGCCGGCGCCTTACTGGATCAGCCGCGCCTTCGAGAACGGCTGCTATGTGATCGAGAGCAACCGCTGGGGGCTGGAGCGCACCGTGCAGTTCAGTGGCGGGAGCTGTGTCATCGCCCCGGACGGGCAGGTGATCGCAGTGCTCGACAAGGGCGACGGCGTGCTGCTGTCGGAGATCGACCTCGAGGCCGCGCGGTCGCGCCGCGTGCTTGGCGAAGCCGTCTTTGCGCAGCGCCGGCCGGAGCTCTATCCGGAGCTCCTGACCGATACGTTCAGCTGGAATCCGCGCGACTTCTTTGGTCTCTACGGCCATGAGCCCTGGCCGCCCGGGAAGACGTCACGGGTCAGCGTTGCGCAATTTGCGCCTCGCGACGACATCGACCAGAATCTCGCTGAGATCGCGGCACTTGCGCGTAAGGCGAGCGCCGAAGGCGCGGATCTGGTCGTGTTCCCGGAGCTTGCCGTAACCGGTCTCGGCGATCCCGCGACGTCGGCGCAGCCGATACCCGGTCCGGTGACCCATCGCCTCGAGGAACTCGCAGCGGAGCTGGGTCTCTATCTCATCTGCGGCCTCGCGGAGCGCGCCGGCGACACGCTCTACAACAGCGCCTGTCTTGTCGCCCCGGAAGGGGAGATCTCGGTCTATCGCAAGACGCACCTCACGGCCGACGAGCGAAGCTGGGCGACGGCCGGAGAAGGCTGGACCGTCATCGACACGCCGATTGGCCGCATCGGGCTTTTGATCGGTCACGACGCCTCGTTTCCGGAGGCGGGCCGGGTGCTGGCGCTGCGCGGCTGCGATCTCATCGCCTGTCCTGCAGCGATCAAGGGACGCTTCAGTTCGTCACATGCCGGCACGGAGGTCGAGCAACCGGCGCCGATTCCGACCGGTCCGGATCCGCATCACTGGCATCATCTGCGCGTTCGCGCGGGCGAGAACAATCTGTTCTTCGCCTTCGCCAATGTCGCCGATCCTGAACGCCTCTATCCCGGGCTGAGCGGCGTGTTCGGGCCCGACACTTTTGCGTTCCCGCGGCGGGAGGCGATCGCGGCCGGCGGCACGGGGCTTGCAACTGCTCTGGTCGACACCACCAATCTCGACAGCGTTTATCCGACCAATGTCGTGCGCCGAAAGGACCTGGTCTCGATGCGAATGCCGCACAGCTATCGCGGATTGGTCAAGGTGGCTGCGAGCAATTACTGAACCAAGAAAAGGAAGCCGACCATGGATCTGGGACTCAAGGGTGCAAAGGTTCTCGTTACGGGAAGCACCAAGGGAATCGGGCGCGCGATCGCCGAGACATTTGCCGCCGAGGGCGCCGACGTCGGGGTGTGCTCCCGCAACCTCGCCGAGGTCGAGAGCACGGTCGCTGCGCTCAAGGCCAAGGGCGTTGCGGCCTATGGCGGCGCGGTCGACGTTGCCGATGCGGCGGTCCTGAAGGCCTGGGTTGGCGATATGGCGTCAAAGCTCGGCGGCATCGACGTCGTCGTGGCCAATGTGAGTGCGCTTGCGATCGGACAGGACGACGAGAGCTGGCAGAAGGAGTTCTCGACCGACATGATGGGGACGGTGCGGCTGGTGAATGCGGCCATGCCGTATTTGGAGAAAAGCAAGGCCGGCGCGATCGTCACCATCTCCAGCGTTTCCGGCCGCGAGGTCGATTTTGCCGCCGGACCCTACGGCACCTTCAAGGCCGCTATCATCCATTACACGCAGGGGCTCGCCAATCAGCTGGCGGCGAAAGGCATCCGCGCCAATTCGGTCTCGCCCGGCAATACCTATTTCGAGGGTGGGGTCTGGAACATGATCAAGGACAACAACCCCGAGCTCTACAAGACCGCGCTGGCGCTCAATCCGACGGGACGCATGGGCACGCCCCAGGAGATGGCCAACGCCGTGGTGTTTCTCGCGAGCAGCGCGGCGAGCTTCATCACCGGGACGAACCTCGTCGTCGATGGCGCATTGACGCGTGGCGTCCAGTTCTAGCTAGCAAGGGCACGATGGGCATGCGGGACTTTGCCGGGACGCGGTGAACGTCCTTTTTGCCGTCGACTGCGTGCCCCCCGAGATCGACCGCAAACGCGCGGAGTCAGCAGACATCCAGCGCCGAGGCCGCTTGTCTTGTGGATCTGTCCGGTGATATGGCCCGGCAGCTTGTAGCGACGAAAGCGGTCTGGATCCGAAACCGCGAATGCGCCGGGGGAAATTCGGTGGCCCTCCGTTGCATTGAATCGCGGTCTCGGCTAAGTGACTGATATGAAATCAAAATTCAGCGTCGCCCCGATGATGGATTGGACCGACCGGCATTGCCGGGTGTTCCACCGCCACCTGACGCGGCGGGCGTTGCTCTATACTGAGATGCTGACGACCGGCGCCGTCATTCATGGCCACCGGGAACGGCTGCTCGGATTCGATCCATGCGAGCATCCCGTGGCGCTCCAGCTGGGCGGCTCGGATCCGCAGGAGCTGGCACAGGCCGCGCGGATCGGCGAGGCGTTCGGCTATGACGAGATCAATCTCAATGTCGGCTGCCCGTCCGATCGCGTGAAGGACGGCCGCTTTGGTGCCTGCCTCATGGCCGAGCCGGAGCTGGTGGCGAGGTGCGTCGAGGCCATGAAGCGCGCGGTCGCGGTTCCCGTCACGGTGAAGTGCCGGATCGGGATCGACGACCAGGATCCGGAAGTCGCGCTCGATGCGCTCGCCCGCGCGGTCGTGGCTTCAGGCTGCGATGCGCTGATCGTGCATGCGCGCAAGGCCTGGCTCAACGGCCTGTCTCCGAAGGAGAACCGCGACATTCCCCCGCTCGACTATGAGCGCGTCTATCGACTCAAGCGCGCGATGCCTGGCGTGCCCGTCATCATCAACGGAGGTATTCGGAGCATCGACGAGGCAAAGGCGCATCTTGCCCATGTCGACGGCGTGATGCTCGGCCGTGCCGCCTATCAGGAGCCGTGGCGGCTGCTCGGCGTCGATGCCGGCATCTTCGGAGAGGCGCCTCCGCACGCCTCCATGCAGGACGCGCTCGAGGCGATGATGCCCTATATCGAGCAGCAGCTGGCGCGCGGCACGCGGCTGCATTCGATCACGAGGCACTTCGTCGGTGCCTTCCACGCTGTGCCGGGTGCGCGTGCCTTCCGTCGCCATCTTGCCGAGCAGGGGGTCAAGCCGGGGGCCGTTCTCGACGTGCTGCGCGATGCGATCGCGCGTGTCGGTGTTCGCGCGCCGGCCGAGGCGGCGTAGCTTCGTCTAGTCCGCCGCCATCCGGGAGCGGCGCGGACTGCGCTGAAGCTCCGGATATCCTGTCAGCATCAGCGTGTCCGCGCGCACGCCCCAGCTTTCCAGGCGATCGAGGAAGCTCATGCCGAGCAGATTGGTCTTCATCTGACCACGCTGGACGACGAGGGCCGGCACCGACT
>NZ_JAEMSD010000006.1:24098-33227 GCF_016462955.1 Bradyrhizobium sp.
GACGAGATGGCCGACGGCGAGACGATCGAGCGTGAGCCGCGCCGCCTTGGTGCGGCCGCCCGCGGTCTCGAGGTCGACATCGTATTCAAGCATCTCGAGCGGGAGCCCGATCGCTTTCGCGGTTTCCCATGTCAGCACCACGGAGGTCGCGCCGGTGTCGATCACCATCGGCGCGGTGACGCCGTTGATCTTCGCGCGCAGTGTAAATTCGCCGCCCTGGCCGCGCGGGATCTGGACGGCCGGCGCCGGGGCGGCGGCCTGCGCACGAAACATGTGCGACACCTTATGGCCGGCCCGCGCGATCTGGTTGGGATCGCCATAGGCGACGACGGCACCCGCCGTGCCGGCGAGCATGACCACAACGAGCAGGAAGCGGATCATAGCGCGCCTCCGAAGGCACACAGGCGGATCAGATGCGTTTCGGCGCTGCCGCAACCGGCGTAAGTCCAGCCTCCGCCATGCGCGCCGGCAAGTGGGCCATGACCGCAAGCCGGTCCGCACTGTCCATGGCGTGCCAGCGGGCGATTTCGGGCAAGGTCCGGCCGCAGCCGAAGCACAGCTTGGTTTTTGGATCGATCATGCAGACGGCGACGCACGGCGTTTCTTTGCTCATTCGGACATAGTGAGGGATCGTCGGACATTTCTGCAAGCATCTCGTTAGGAGCCTGTTCCGGCGCTCATGATCGGCTTTCGTCGGGGCCGGCGCTTCTCCTCCGGCACGACGGAACTCTCCGGCTGGAGCGGCGGAGAATCATCCGACAGCGGTGCGAGCGCGCTCATCACGCGCTCCGGCGGGAATGTGACGATTACCTCGGTGCCGATGCGCAGCTTCGATTTCAGCGTGAACGTACCGCCATGCAGGTCGATGAGATTCTTGGCGATCGGCAGGCCGAGGCCGGCGCCTTGCTCGGCCGATTTGATCGAATTGGAGCCCTGGCCGAACGAAGCGAGCACCACCGGGATCTCGTCCTCCGGGATGCCGGAGCCGGTATCCTTCACCGACAGATATTGCCCGCCCGAGGCGGTCCAGCCGGCCTTGAGCCAGATCTCGCCGCCCTGCGGCGTGAACTTGATCGAGTTGGAGAGCAGATTGAGCACGACCTGGCGGATCGCGCGCTCGTCGGCCCAGAGCCGAGGCATCGCCTGCTCGAACACTTCGTGGATGGTGATGCCGCGGCTCGAGGCACGGAGCTTCATCAAGTGATGGCAATCGGCGACGATGCCGACGAGCGACACGGCTTCCTCATTGAGCTCGTAACGGCCGGCCTCGATCCGCGACAGATCGAGGATCTCGTTGATGAGGTTGAGCAGGTGCACGCCGGCATTGTGGCTGTCGGCGGAATATTCCTTGTAGACCGGCACCGCGTGCGCGCCGAAAATCTCGCTCTTCATCACCTCGGAGAAGCCGAGGATAGCGTTCAGCGGCGTGCGGAGTTCGTGGCTCATCTGTGCGAGAAAGCGCGACTTGGCGACGTTGGCGGCTTCGGCGCGGTGGCGCGCTTCGTCCGAGATCGCCTTGGCCTGTTCCAGCTCGCCGATCAGCGCATCCTTCTCGGCCCGCGCTTCCAGCGTGGCGAACGTCGAGGAGTGCAGGCGGTGCGCCAGCAGCACGAAATAGCCTTCGGCCGCGAGCGCGAGCGCGGCCAGGATGTAATTGTCCAGCGAGCCGGTCATCGCAAAGTTCAGCGCCATCGCGACAGCGACCGGCGCGGTGGCGGCAAGGGCTGCGATCGGAAGATTGGCGGCGAGCATGCTCGATACTGCGATGACCAGCAGCATCAGGAACATCATCAGCGTTTCCGTGACCAGGTCGAGCACGGGATGGATCAGGATCGCCATCCAGCACAGGCCATAGAGCAGGTCGAGCACGACGAAGCGGGTCCGCCACGCGCGCGTTGCTGTGGGCGAGGCGGGCTCGCTCAGGAAGCGCCGGCAGCTGCGGATCATCGCCGAATGGATGCAGAGCATGCCGACGGTCCAGGCCGCGGCCGGGATCGGCTGCATCCACAGGCCGAACAGCAGTCCAGTGGCGACGACCAGCAGCATCACGACATAAGAAGCCGACAGCCGCGTCTGGGCGTATTGCCGCAGCATCTCGGCGTCGAAAGCCGGCCGGGTTCCACTGGTCGACGTTAACTTGTCGCGCGCCTCGCGCACCCGCTGCGCCGCAGCCCTACGGCTGCTCGCCGATGGAGCGCTCACCGGCTCGGCCGGAAGCTGCACAACCTCGGGCTTTTCAGCGGGGTTACTCATCAAGCAACACGATTCCTGCCCACGCCGGACGCGGGCCTTCTGCATTGTCTATCTCTGGCAAGAAATCGTTAAGAGCTGACTTAAGGAGCTAAAGAATTACGTTAACCCGGCGTTAATTCCCATCTGGTCCGGCCTTGGTTCCAGGAGCGGAGAAGGTCGCTCTTCACCTGAAGAAGACGAGCGTGACCAATGCGAACACTGGCAGCAGCAGCACCGAGGTCCAGGCCATGTATCCGAAGAAGCCCGGCATTGCGACGCCGCTCCCCCGCGCGATCGCGTACACCATGAAGTTGGGCGCGTTGCCGATGTAGGAGTTTGCGCCCATGAACACAGCGCCTGCGGAAATCGCGGCCAGGGTGAGGGCGCCGTTCGTCATCAGATATTTGGCATCGCCTCCGGCGAGCTCAAAGAAGACCAGATAGGTCGGCGCATTGTCGAGAAACGACGAGAGCACGCCGGTCAACCAGAAATAGGCGGCATTGTTCGGCGTGCCGTCGGCGTTGGTCACCATGTTCACGACGGAGGCAAACGCGCCGGATTTGCCGGCGTTGAGAATCGCGAGCACCGGGATGATGGTGATGAAGATGGCGGCGAACAGCTTCGCCACTTCTGTCATCGGGCCCCAAGAAAATCCGTTTGCTTCGTGGTCCTCCTTCGACGTGACGGCAAGGGATGCGAACACGACCCCGATCATCACGGCATCGCGCAGAAGGTTCTGCAGCTGGAGGTGCGTGCCGAGAACCTCGAATCCGCCGAGGTCGAGCTTGGCACTCAAGAGGATCGCGGCGATGATGACTCCCATCAAAGCGAAGTTGAGGCCGCCGCTGATCCGAAGGGGATTGTCCGGGGTCGGGTCGGGTTTGACCCGGCCTTCCTTGCGATAAAGATAACTATCGATGCAAAAGAACAGGACGAGCAGAATCCAGGCGGCGAACGTGGTGTGAGGGAAAAGGTGCGTCGTCGTCCAGAAGAAGTCCACGCCGCGCAGGAATCCCAGAAACAGCGGCGGATCTCCCAAGGGCGAAAGCGAGCCGCCGATGTTGGATACCAGAAAGATGAAGAAGATGACGACGTGCGCATTGTGCCGACGGTCGTCATTGGCGCGGATCACCGGCCGGATCATGACCATCGACGCGCCGGTCGTGCCGATGACGCTCGCGATCAAGGTGCCCATCGCGAGCAGCGTCGTATTCAGGACCGGCGAGCCGTGAAGATTGCCGCGCACCACGATTCCGCCGGCTACCGTGAACAATGCAAGGAGCAGCAGAATGAAGGGGACGTATTCGAGCAGCGCGGTATGAACGAGCGACTGAATGGTCGGAAGCGGGCCGTACCAGATTGCAAGCGGCAGCACGATCAGGATGGCCCACATCGCGGCAATCTTGCCCTGATGGTGCTCCCAGAAGTGAGGCGCTGCGAGCGGGAATATCGCGATCGACAGCAGCATGCCCGCGAATGGAAGCGCCCATTGCGGGCCGATGTTGGCGCCATCGAGCGATGCGGCGAGCGCCTGTGAAGTTGATGCCAGCGCGATCACGAACGCGACCGGGAGCAGGCGCGCAACAACGAGGATGGCGGCGATCACGTTAGGCAAGGCTTCCCCCCGGAAGTCGATGATTGCTTTGGCTGGCGCTTTACGGAACACCGTCGCGGCGGATGTCGCGACGGTGCTCGAGGTCGGCGACCCCCGGACCGGGCCGCAACAGGGCGTCAGCGCTGCAGACGCGCGAGCAGGCTCGACGTATCCCAGCGCTTGCCGCCCATCTTTTCGACCTCCGAGTAGAACTGGTCGACCAGCGCGGTCACCGGCAGGTTGGCGCCGTTGCGACGGGCTTCGGCGAGCGCGATCGAGAGGTCCTTGCGCATCCATTCGACCGCGAAGCCGAAATCGTACTTGCCCTCGTTCATGGTCTTGTAGCGGTTCTCCATCTGCCAGGACTGCGCGGCTCCCTTCGAAATGGTCTCGATCACCGCGGCGACGTCCAGGCCGCTCTTCTTGGCGAAGTGGATCCCCTCGGAGAGGCCCTGCACCAGACCGGCGATGCAGATCTGGTTGACCATCTTCGTCAGCTGGCCGCTTCCTGCGGGCCCGAGCAGTTTGCACATCCGCGCATAGGCGCCCGTGATGATCGGCTCGGCGCCGGCATAGGCATCCGGCGCGCCGCCGCACATCACCGTCAGCACGCCGTTCTCGGCGCCGGCCTGGCCGCCGGACACCGGCGCGTCGACAAATTTGAAGCCGGCCTTGGTGGCGGCCGCGTCCAGCTCACGTGCGACCTCGGCGGAAGCGGTGGTGTGGTCGACGAAGGTCGCACCCTTCTTCATGCCGGCGAAGGCGCCGTCGGGCCCGATCGTGACCGCGCGCAGGTCGTTGTCGTTGCCGACGCAGCACATCACGAAATCCTGACCCTCGGCGGCCGCCTTTGGCGTCGGGGCGGTCTTGCCGCCGAACTTGTCCGCCCATTCCTTCGCCTTGGCCGCAGTGCGGTTGTAGACGGTGACCTCATGGCCCCCCTTCTTCACGAGGTGTCCGGCCATGGGGAAGCCCATCACGCCGAGGCCGAGGAAAGCGACTTTAGCCATTGTGATACCTTGTCCGTAGCTTGGGTTTTACGGTTCTTGCCAGGCGAGGGGCGCCTGGGTTCCGCGGTGAGGGCGGATCGGAGGCGCACCATAAACCCTTGAGGCCGGAGGGCAACGGCTTCGCTTGGCCGCCCCCTGTGCTAGGATGGCGGACCCAAAAACTTCAAAAATGGGAGCGAGAGCATGGGCGGCGTGAGCGTTGGCGTCCTCGATCATTTCAACATCCGGACCCGGAAGCTGACCGAGACCGTCCGCTTCTACGAGGATGTCTTGGGGCTGGAGAAAGGTGCACGGCCGAACTTCGCCTTCCCGGGGGCCTGGATGTACAGCGAGGGCAAGCCAGTGGTGCACCTCGTCGATATTTCCGCGACCGCCGAGCCACAAAAGCCGGATTCCGGCGTTGTGCACCATGTTGCCTTCGTCAGCCGCGGTTTTGACGGCATGAAGCAGCGGCTGGCATCCAAGGGGATGACGTTTGACGCCCGCCAGGTGCCCGGCGGCGACCTCTGGCAGATCTTTGTCCACGACCCCAACGGGGTCATGATCGAACTGAATTACGAGGCCGCCCGGGAGCAGGGAGCGGCGCCTGCCGAGAGGGCTGACGATGTCGGCAGGCAGTAGCCTTTTTGGCGTTTCCGCTCTAATGGGGCATCCTCAACTCCAGGAGATGCGCTTTGAGCGTGACGCAGCAACAGGTCCTCGACAGCCTCGATAGGGTCAAGTCGCCCCGAGGGGTGTCGCTTGCCCATGCCAATGTGCTGAGCGCGATCAGCGCCTCGGACGGCAAGGTGTTCTTCTCGATCAATGTCGATGCCGCAGAGGCGAGGGCCTGGGAATCCGTCCGGGCCGAAGCGGAGGCCGCCGTGCGCGCCATTCCCGGGGTCACCACCGTCATGGTGGCGCTGACCGCCGAGCGCAAGCCGGGCGCCGCTCCGCCGCCACCCCCGCAGCCGAGCCGCGGCACGCCCGGCGTTCAGCCGGCCCATGCCCACAAGCCGCCGCAGGGCGGTGGCTCGCCGATGGCCCGGCAAACGGAGATTCCGGGCGTTGCCGCCGTGATCGCGGTGGCCTCCGGCAAGGGCGGCGTCGGCAAGTCGACCACGGCGCTCAATCTGGCGCTCGGCCTGCGCGACCTCGGCCTCAAGGTCGGGCTGCTCGATGCCGATATCTACGGTCCCTCGGTGCCGCGCCTGACGGGGCTGCGCGACAAGCCCGAGCTGAACGACGAGCGCAAGATGATTCCGCTTCGGCGTTTCGGCCTCGCCATCATGTCGATCGGCTTCCTGGTCGAGGAGGAGACCGCGATGATCTGGCGCGGCCCGATGGTGATGTCGGCCGTGACACAGATGCTGCGCGACGTCGAATGGGGCAAGCTCGACGTGCTGGTGGTCGACATGCCGCCGGGCACCGGCGATGCCCAGCTCACGCTGGCGCAGAACGTGCCGCTCAAGGGCGCCGTGATCGTCTCGACCCCGCAGGACCTGTCCCTTATCGATGCGCGGCGAGGGCTTGCCATGTTCAGGAAGGTCAACGTGCCCGTGCTCGGCATCGTCGAGAACATGAGCTACTTCCAGTGCCCGCATTGCGGGACCAAGTCGGACATTTTCGGCCATGGCGGGGCCCGGCACGAGGCCGAGAAGCTCGGGGTGCCGTTCCTGGGCGAGATCCCCCTGCACATGGCGATTCGCGCCACCTCGGACGCCGGCAATCCTGTCGTCGACAGCGAGCCGGACGGCCCGCATGCGGCGATCTACCGCGCCATCGCCGGCCAGGTCCGGGACCAGCTCAAGGGTGTCATCGCCGCCGCCTAAACGTGGCCGCCGCGGCGGGCCCCGGGGCATGCGACTTTCGTAGACCCCCGTCATGCCTTTGTCGCGTTCCGCAAGCCGGGCTTCCGTGTTAAAGGCCCCCCGCAGTCAAGCCCCTTCGGTTCGACGCGGTCCTGACGCGTCGCCGGAACGAGCGGCGGCAAGAAGAGAAGTCAAGGGGAAACGCCCCAGCAAGGAGAGACCTGAAGATGAAGCGTCGTGATTTTCTCAAAGTGTCGGCAGCAGGCGCGGCGGCCACCGCAGTGGCCTCGCCGGCGATCGCGCAATCCTCGCCCGAGGTGAAGTGGCGCCTGACTTCGAGCTTCCCGAAGTCGCTCGACACCATCTATGGCGGTGCCGAGCAGGTTGCGAAGTACGTCGCCGAGATGACCGACAACAAGTTCCAGATCCAGGTGTTCGCCGGTGGCGAAATCGTCCCCGGACTCCAGGCGCTCGATGCGACCTCGAACGGCACGGTCGATATGTGCCACACCGTGTCCTACTACTACGTCGGCAAGGACCCGACCTTCGCGATCTTCGCCTCGGTGCCGTTCGGCCTCAACGCGCGCCAGCAGAATTCGTGGCTCTACCAGGGCGGCGGCAACGAGCTCGCCAACGAGTTCTTCAAGAAGTCGAACGTGATCGGCTTCCCCTGCGGCAACACCGGCACCCAGATGGGCGGCTGGTTCCGCAAGGAGATCAAGACGGTTGCCGACCTGTCCGGCCTCAAGATGCGCATCGGCGGCATCGCCGGCCAGGTGCTGCAGAAGGTCGGCGTGGTGCCGCAGCAGCTCGCCGGCGGCGACATCTATCCGGCGCTGGAGAAGGGCACCATCGACGCCGCCGAATGGGTTGGCCCCTACGATGACGAGAAGCTCGGCTTCGCCAAGGTCGCCAAGTACTACTACTATCCGGGCTTCTGGGAGGGCGGTCCGACCGTCCACGCCTTCGCCAACCTGGAAAAGTTCAACGCGCTGCCGAAGAACTACCAGGCCATCCTCACCAACGCGACCGCCCATGCCAACACTTGGATGGCCGCGCGCTACGACATGCAGAACCCGGCGGCGCTGAAGCGCCTGGTCGCCGGCGGCACCCAGCTCCGTCCCTTCACCAACGAAGTGCTGGAAGCCTGCCTCAAGTCGACCAACGAGCTGTGGGCCGAGATCTCGGCCAAGAACGCCGACTTCAAGAAGTCGATCGACGCCATGCAGGCCTACCGCTCCGACGAATATCTGTGGTGGCAGGTCGCCGAGTATACCTACGACACCTTCATGATCCGCTCGCGCACCCGCGGCTGATCTGCGGCTCGAGTTCTAAGACCGGTAGCCCGGCCTCTCCAGGAGGCCGGGCTTTTTCTTTGCCGCGATGCGATCGGGGTGGCATTCCGCCCGACGATGTTCCATGCTTGCGCCCAAGCCTCGGCAAGAAGGCTGACAATCACCATCCATCAGGGCAGGAAATCATGAAGAGAAGAGACTTCATCAAGGTCACAGGGCTTGGTGCGGCCGGCGCCGCCACGCTCGCGGCTCCCGCGATCGCGCAGTCGATGCCGGAGATCAAATGGCGCATGCCGACGAGCTGGCCGAAATCACTCGACACGCTGTTCGGCGGTGCCGACGTGATGTGCAAGATGGTCGCCGAGGCGACCGACAATAAATTCCAGATCCAGATCTTCGCCGCGGGCGAGATCGTGCCGGGCCTGCAGGTGCTCGACGCCGTGCAGAACGGCACCTGCGAGATCGGCCACACCGCCTCCTATTATTATTTCGGCAAGGACCCGACCTTCACCTTCGGCTCGGCCGTGCCGTTCGGTCCCAACATGCGCATCAACCAGGCCTGGTACATGCAGGGCGGCGGTCGCGACGTGCTCAACGAGTTCTACAAGAGCTACAACGTCGTCTCGCTGCTCGCGGGCAATACCGGCTGCCAGATGGGCGGCTGGTTCAGGAAAGAGGTCAACACGCCCGACGATCTCAAGGGCCTGAAGATCCGCATCGGCGGCTTCGCCGGCCGCGTGCTCCAGAAGCTCGGCGCGGTGCCGCAGCAGCTCGCCGGCGGCGACATCTATCCGGCGCTGGAGAAGGGCACCATCGACGCCGCCGAATGGGTCGGGCCCTACGACGACGAGAAGCTCGGCTTCTACAAGATCGCGCCGCATTACTACTATCCAGGCTGGTGGGAAGGCGGGCCGATGCTGATGGCCTTCGTCAACCTCGACAAGTGGAACGCGCTGCCGAAATATTACCAGAGCGTGCTGGAGCAGGCCGGCCACTACGCCAACAACTACATGATGGCGCGCTATGACGCCGCCAATCCGCTGGCGCTGAAGAAGCTGATTGCAGGCGGCGCCAAGCTGCACGCTTTCTCGCCCCCGATCATGGACGCTTGCTACAAGGCGGCCAAGGAGCTGCATGCCGAAGTCGCGGCGACCAACGCCAACTTCAAGAAGGTCCACGACTCCCTCGCCAAGTTCACCGGCGACGGC
>NZ_JAEMSD010000006.1:33237-47583 GCF_016462955.1 Bradyrhizobium sp.
ACGGCTACTCCTGGTTCCAGGTGGCCGAGGTCGGTTACGACATCTTCATGGCGCGGCGCTCGCAGAGCTGATCGCAGCACGATCGGACGCAGCGCCCCGGAGCGACGGCTCCGGGGCGTTGTCGTTGCGGCATTTCGAAGGGCATCAAGCAAAAATTCGAAAACAACCCCATGCACAGTAGGCGGGGGTGGCAATATCAATGACTTGGCTGCGTGACGTGAATGACTGCGGAATCAGCGAATTTTTTCTGTGGCGTCGGGCAAAACAGTGGTAGACATGTATCATCGCCTAATCCGAAATCGCGCTCCAGGCCTCGGGCCTCCGACGTGTGAGCATCTCTCCCGCTGCGATCAGATGCGGTGGTGGCCGGCGGCTTGCCCTCCATCAACATGGAGGATCTCGCCGGTCACGAAGTTTGCTCCGTCGAGATAGAGTACCGCATCGACGATGTCGGTGATCTCTCCCATGCGGCCTACAGGATGGAGGCCGGCCAGTGCTTGATGCGCCTCGGGCGGATGCATCGGCGTCTTGATGATCCCCGGGGAGACAGCGTTGACGCGAACACCGGTGCTCGCGTACTCGATCGCGAGGCTCCGCGTGGCCGCGTTCAAGCCTCCTTTCGTGAGGGACGCCAGGGCAGCCGGCACGCTGTTCATCGGCTGGTCGACGAGGCTGGTCGTGATCGTAATGACGTGGCCGCGCCCCTGCTTGCCCATGACGTCGAGCGCCCGCTGGGTCATGTGAAAGAAGCCGGACACGTTCGTCGCCACGTAGGCCTCATAGTCGGCTTGCGAGTAGGCGGTGAATGGCTTTGCCATGAACATGCCGGCATTGTTGACGAGCGTATCGACACGGCCAAATCGCTCCAGCGCCGCACTGAACACGCGCTGCGCCGTTCGGGGGTCACCGACGTCGCCAGGCACCGTCAGGATTTCGGCATCATCGCTTGGCTTGATCGACCGCGAGGTCGCGACGACCCCATAATCTCGCCGCCGGAAGGCCTCGACGATCCCGGCACCGATGCCCTGAGATGCCCCCGTCACGACCGTTACTTTCCGCTCTGTGCTCATGACCTGCCTCTCAAGTTGCGCCGCTTGCCGCAAGTGGATCGTAGTTGCCCTGCCGCAACATCATGTGCAGCTGGCGCCGCCTGACGCCCATATTGCCACCGTCGAAGATGGGCAGAGCCAACGCATCGTTCAGGAGGCGGGCAAACGGTGCTTCATGATCGTAACTGTCGACGCCAACGACGCGCATGAGGTCGGTGATGACGCGCACCGCGGCCTCCGATCCATAAATCTTCGCCTCGATCGCAAGCTCATCCGCGCCCGGCGACTGGGTATCGACGGCATGACAGGCGCGCCAACTCAGATAGCGTGCCGCCTCGATCGTGGTCTTGGCGTCGGCCAGCGCATACCCGACCGCCTGATGCTCGATGATCGGGTGAACACCGCCGCGCTTTTCGGTCTGTGCGAAATGAAGCGCGAATTCGAAAGCCGCGCGCATCAAGGCGACGCCGAAGATGCCGACGAGCGCCGCCGTTCCCGTGAAGGCGGCCGCCGACAGCGCGAGCCCCGCCCCCTCCTGGCCCAGAAGATTGTTGTGTGGCGCCAGGACATCCTGCAGGCCGAACTGCGGCACGAGATGCGCGCGATGGCCAATCGTGTCGATCGCGCGTTCGAACGTCAGTCCCTTGGCTGGTCCTTCGACGGCAATGATGGAGATCGCTTCGGTCGGAGGCGCGACGGCATTGGTTCGGCACACCACGCACAGGATATCCGCGCCGTTGCGATTCCAGCCCGTGGCCGAGGATACCCATTTCTTGCGGCCGTTGATCACCCAGACATCACCCTCCCGCCTGGCATTGGTGCGGACACCTTCGCCGGGTGGAGGCGAGCCGGAATTGGCGCTACCGCCCGGCTCGCTGGAGCAAAAGCCGGCGAGCGGCGCGCCGCGCGTCTTCAGGAACGGCACCAGCAGGCGCTGGCATTGATCGGGCGTGCCGCCGAGCAGGATGGGCAGCAGGCCGAGCACGGTGCCGAGCATCGTGAGCGTCACGCTGGCGTTCACGCTATAGAATTCCTCGGCCAGGATCGCCATGTCGATCAGGCCTTCATTCTCGCCGCCGGTCGGTGCAGGGATGCACTTGCGCAGGAAGCCAGCGGCGACCATGGCTTCGTAAGTGGGCTTGGTTGCAAGAAAACGCTCTTCCGGAGTTGCCAGCAGGTCGGCTCGCCAGACCTCGCTGAGCACCTCTTTGGCGAACTTGCGCGAACTCCTCTGAAGGTCCCGCTGTTGCGTCGTGAGCGTGAAATCGATCGCCATTGCGATGTCCTCTGATGTCAGCCGTGGGGCATGGCTATCCCGGCATCAGAGGAAAATCTTGGACGGCAGCGTCCGATTTCTTGGCGTGGAGTGAACCGGATCAGTCAGCATGCAGGGCCGCACGTCGGAACTCGCGCGGAGCCGATCCGTGACGGCGCTTGAACAGCCGGTTGAAATGGGAGATGTCGCGGAAACCCGAGGCAAAGGCGATTTCGGCGATGGTCCTGTCGGAGGACTTCGGATCAAGCAGCCGGCGCGTGCAGGCTGCGATGCGCCGATCGTTGACGTGTTCGCTGACGGGACGGTCCGTCGTGGCGAACAGGCGGTGGACGTAGCGCTCGGAACAACGGAACGTCGCAGCAAGCGCCGCCGCGCCGAGTTCGGGATCATCGCTGTGGCGCTCGATATGGTCGATCATCATCGATAATAGCACCGGGATGTGCACGCGATCGGCAGACAAATCGGCGAGCACACCAGGCGCATGCGCGATCAGATCAACCACATGCGCACCGATCAGAGACGAGGTCAGGGAACGCTGATGGTCTGTCAGGCAGATTTCGGCATAGCCGGCGAGTGTCTTGGAGAGCGCCCGACCGGCTTCGGTCCGAGACAAATTGAGCCGCGGACGATCGAGCAGCCCGTTCGGCAGCAGCCGCCGCGGTACGGCGAAGCAGAAGAGCTTGAAGTCATGGGAGTTGGCGATCTCGAACGGCTCCGTCGTATCCGCCACCGCCAGGTCGCCGGGTGCGCAGGCCTGCTCGTGGTCGCGTTGCCTCGTACGTCCAAATCCTTCGAGCTGGAGATTGACGAAGCACAGATCCTCGGTGCTGCGGGCAATGTGCGATGCAAGACGAAGCACCGTGTGACGCGTCGCCGTCACCAGCGACACCTGGATCGGAGCAGCGTCAGCCCTAAAAATTGTGCCTTCAAAGGGCTGGTCGGCAATCCGGCGCGGCTCAAGACGGACAAAGGCCGCGGCAAGGTCGTCTGCCCAGCTCCCGAAGGGTTGATCCGCACGTTGCGGCCTGGTGGACCATTCCATGAGCACCCCGAACTGGCTGCGTCTGCAAGAGGGTACCGGCAGGAAATGATATCGCTGGCCTTATGCGGGGTCAAATTGAGCTGACGGCCCCCGTGTTTCAAACAGCTGGCGGCAGGCGCTGGATGGAGCCGCGAGGCTCTAGCTGTCCCTGAGCAGGCGGGCGGAGCTCCGACGCCGGAACCATGGCTTCGTTGCAACGTTTTCCCGGAGCGCGGCAAGGGCCGCGTTCCAGGAGAAACACCAGCTCGCGTCCCATTGCCCGCGAGCTGGCGTCTCCAGCAACGGGAGCGATCCTCGTGTTTCGTCAGCAACAATGAAATGGATGCTCGTGGTTTTGGTCGGCGGCATCACGCCCGTGAATACCGATCTGGTCTTCGACAAGTTCGCGGATTGCCTCGCGGCCGAAGAGCAAATGCGAAAGCACTATTCGGATGCGTTCGAGGCTTGGGACCGTTGGGCGGCCGCGAACATCGAGCGACGACGGGAATATTCGAAAGCTCGCGATCTCCAAGCCAAGAGACTTCTCGGCAATATCGGCACCTGTGTGCCTCACGGTGCCGATGCTCAGAAGCCTGTCGCATCCCCCGATCAGTCGGCTCCCGCGGCACCATCGTCGCAACCGGCACCTCAACCAAACCCGCGATCCTGAATTGAACATCGGAGTGGGACCCACCACGCAGGGGCGGCGGCTTGCTTCGTTGGCACGCGACTGCAGAGGACGTAAGGATTTGTCGTCCGGTCGGCTGGAGCTTTGTCCGAATCCGCGAACCGTCAAACAGATCCTTGCGGAGAGCCGGAGGCGTATGATCTCGGCGAGGCAGTCACGTTCGCAAATGTTGGGGAGGGAGGGCCCTTCGGCGCTAACTTAGTTGTAGGCGGTCAGCTTCGCTGTAAACGACAGAGTATTGAGGCGCCTTTGCCGGCAACCGGCTTCTCGCTTTACAAATGGCGGGCCTGGACGGGAGCCGCCGTTCAGACTTTCGCCGACGAGCGGCGTTGATTGGGGCGCTCCCCGCCGACAGGCGCACGTGGGACTTGCGCGTGCTTTGCCAGCGCCGAGACGAATGTCCGGACGGCAGGGTTCGCCCGACGGCTCTCCGGCCAAAGAGCGGTGAGCGCGTTGCGATCGACGGCATGGGCCGTCAGCACCGGCGTCAACTCGTCGCGCGCAACATGCCCCGCGGCAGCGAAGCTGGCCGCCATGCCGATGCCGCCGCCCGCTGCCACTGCTGCAATCACCGCATCGCTCGCGTCAACGACGATGGCCGAAGCGGGCACGATCTCGATCTCCCGCTCGTTGATGCGGAAGGGCCAACGGAACAGCTGCCCGCTGCTCTGATACCGCAGGTTCACGGTGTCATGATCTGCCAGCTCGTCCGGATGGTGTGGTGTACCTCGTGTGGCGAGGTAAGCGGGAGAAGCATAGGCACAAAGCCGTAATGGCGCGAGGCGGCGGGACAGCAGCCGTGAATCCGCCAGCTCGCCAATACGGACCGCAACGTCGATCCCCTCTTCGACCAGGTCCACATGGCGATCGTCGAGCCGCAAGTCGATCGTGACGGCGGGGTACTGACTCCGAAAGGTGGGCAGCATCGGTGCGATAAGGTGCAGGCCGACCGGGAAGGAGGCGGCGATGCGCAGGATTCCCGCCGGCTCGGCCCGCGTACGCGCCGCCGCCTGTTCGATCTCTTCCGCGTCGCGAAGCAGGCGCAGGGCACGCTCATGCAGATCGCGTCCCTCGGAGGTGAGCGCCAGCGAGCGCGTGGTGCGGGTGAACAAGGCTATCCCGAGCTGGTGCTCCAGGCGTTGAACGCTCTTGCTGACCGCCGATGGCGTGATCCCGAGCGCACGCGCCGCAGCCGCATAGCTGCCGAGCGAGCCCGCTCGCGCGAAAGCAATCAGGCCAGTGAGGCGGTCCAAGGACATTCGTTCCTTCATGGCACTACTGAAGCGAGTTGCCGCGGCATTATCAAGTCTGCTGTCACGCGCTAGCTCCTCGGCCATGACGACGATAGCCCGCGGAGACGAGATGATGAGCAAGTTGATGAAGGCGGTCCGGCTGCATGCGTTCGGCGGGCCGGAGGTGCTGATGTATGAAGATGCGCCGAAGCCCTCCATTGCGTCGGGCGAGGTGCTGGTGCGTGTCCACGCGGCCAGCCTCAATCCGCCCGATCTGTATCTGCGCGACGGCTACCGTGCCCTGCCGCCCGAATGGCATCCCGACCCGGTGTTCCCGCTCATCATCGGCACGGACGTGTCGGGCACGGTCGAAGCAGTCGCGGATGACGTCACCGGCTTCGCTCCGGGAGATGCCGTATTCTCGATGGTGCGCTTCCCCGCGGATTTAATGAAGGGCAGTGGCGCCTATGCGGAGTTCGTGGCCGTCGCGGCGTCCGAGCTGGCGCATAAGCCCGTTGCGGTCGATCATGCGCAGGCGGCCGGCGCCCCGATGTCGCTGCTGACCGCCTGGCAGTTCCTGATCGAGGTCGGACACGACGCGCCCAACCCGTTTCAGCCATACCCGCACCAGCCGGTGCCGCTCGCCGGCAAGACGGTGGTGGTGAATGGCGCCGGCGGCGGTGTTGGCCACCTCCTTGTCCAGCTCGCGAAATGGCAGGGTGCGCGCGTCATCGCCGTGGCCTCGGCCAAGAACGAGGCGTTGATGCAGCAGCTGAGGGTAGATCAGTTCATAGATTATACCAGGCAAGCGGCTGATGAGGTGGTTCGTGATGCAGACCTTGTGGTCGACGCTGTCGGCGGCGCGAACATGGAGCGCTTCCTGCGCATCCTGAAGCCGGGCGGCGCGCTGTTCCTGGTCAACCCGCTTGGCTTTGCCGGTCACGAGCAGGCGCGCGAGCAAGGTATTGTCGTTTCATCGACCCAGGTTCGCTCCAATGGCCCTCAGCTTGCGGAAGCTGGGCGACTGCTTGGGGATGGCACAGTGCGTGTCGTGTTGGACAGCAGCTATCCGTTGGAAGCGGCATCGCGCGCGCACGAGCGCGCCATGCAAGGCAGCATCCAGGGCAAAATCGTCCTGACGGTTCGCAGCGCGTGACCGGTAAATTGCCGCAGGGCAGCCTCGCCTGGTTCGACATGGTGGGTGACGAGATCGTCAAGGCTGCAACCCAACTCGGGCTTCCCCGAGGCCTGCGCATGTCGATCATCGAGCAATACATTGACGGCGCACAGCTCGAAAATGGGCTTTGCCAAGGTCTACGTGTCGATGTTGATGACGGGGCCGTTGCCTGCCGAACGGGCGTCCGTGCTGACGAAACAGCGGACGTCGTGATTGAGGTTACCGGTCCAACCGCGCGACGGCTCAACCTGCTGTTCTGCGCCGACCCGATCTATCGCCTGACGCTGGCCGAGGCTGTTGCCCGAGGCCAGTTGCGGGTCAACGGCGATCTGGGGACGCTCGCACCCATCTTGGACATGGCCCATGACGGTATCGTCAGGCGCACGGTCTGAGCTGTCGCTGCCCACCGCCGGCTACAGTCTCGATCATGCTCGGCATCGCGCACGAGTCGGCAGAACGGTCCCTTCCGGCGCAGCCGTTCGGCGAACCACCTCCCACGGTGAGCCGGATACATCCGCTTTGGAGCGGAGTTGGTAAGGCCTTGTGGTCGCATTGAAGGTCGGCTGTGGGCCGGCGTCTGCCTGACGCGAAGCTGACAGCGCGGTGAACGGAGTCACAAGCGTTTTTCGCTGGCCGAGGCGCCCGGAATGCTGGAAAACAGCGCAGGTGCGGCGCGAGCCGTGCGGTAATCCCGGACATCCGGCAGGATTTGATGCGCCTTCTGATCGTCGAGGACAATGTCGAGCTGTCGCGTCTCGTTGCGGGCGGGCTGGCTGCGGCCGGCTATGAGAGCGACATCGTGGGCAGCGCCGCCGAGGCGCGCGAGGCCGTGAGCAGCGTCAGCTATGCCGCGATGATCCTCGACCTGGGCCTTCCTGATGGCGACGGCCTGTCGGTGCTGCGCGAGCTGCGGCTCGAGATGGCGCCGCTGCCGGTGCTGGTGCTGACGGCGCGCGGCGGCCTGCGGGACCGCGTCACGGGTCTGCGCAGCGGCGCCGACGACTATTTGGCTAAACCGTTCGCGATGGAGGAGTTGGTGGCGCGGCTCGAAGCCATCCTGCGCCGGCCGGGCCAACTGCTCGGCCGCTCGCTATGCCTTGCCAATCTCGTCTACGACACCGAGAGCCGCCAGATATTCGTCGACGACCAGCCGCGGACGATCTCCGCGCGCGAGACCTCGGTGCTGGAGATCCTGCTGCGCCGGCAGGGACGGGTGGTGCCGAAGAAACACGTCGAGGACCATATCTTCGGGCTCGAGGGCGAGGTCGCCTCCAACGCGGTCGAGGTCTACGTCTCGCGGCTGCGCAAGCAGCTGGCCGAGCACGGGGCCAAGGTGGTGATCCACACCATCCGCGGGGTCGGCTATCTCATGGCCGAGGAAAAATAGCGTGGCTCTCGGCCGGCATGCCGGATCATTCGCGTTCAAATCGCTGATCTGGCGAATCGTCTTCCTGCACATCGTCGCGGTCGCGATGGTCGCGATCGTTCTGCCCCTGGTGCTGTTCTGGCTGCTCGATTCCGAGATCGAGCAGTTGCACCGCGACGGCATGCGCGCCCAGGCCGAGGTGCTGGCGGAGCGCATCGTCGCTCTTCCGGACGGCTCGCTGACGTTCAACCTGCCGGACAGCCTCAAGGGACTCTATTCGGAGGCTTACGGCCGCTATCAATACGACATTCGCGATGACGACGGCCGGTTGCTGTTTTCCTCGCACCGGCGGCCCGGGGCCGTGGCACGCCGGCCGTCCGAAACCATCTCCGGCGCCGGCGTCACACGGAATGTTGCCGGCAAGACGCTGCGCATCCAGGTCGCCGAGGACCTGTCGCACCGCGACGTCATCATCGACGACATCGTCTCGAACTTCTTCCGGAGGGTGGGGTGGATCACCATCCCGATCCTCCTGGTCCTGCTTGCCACCGACATCATTATCTTCCGCCGCGCCATTGCGCCGCTGTGGAGGGCCTCGCAGGAGGCCAGCAATATCGGCCCGGCGCGCACCGACATAAGGCTGCCGACGGCCCAGATCCCGCGCGAGATCATGCCGCTGGTCACCGCCGTGAACCAGGCGCTGGACCGTCTCGAGGGAGGTTTTCGCGTGCAGCGGCAGTTCACCGCGGACGCCGCGCATCAGCTGCGCACGCCGCTCGCGATCCTGCGCACCCGGATCGAGACGCTGAACGACGGCGTGGCCCGGCAGGCGCTGCTGGCCGACATCGAAGCCATGAGCCGCATCGTAGCCCAGTTGCTGGAGATCGCCGAGCTCGATACGCTGGTGCTCGATCCCGGCGACACCGCGGATTTGCGCGCCGTTTGCGCCGAGGTGGTCGGTGCGATCGCGCCGCTTGCGATCGCGCAGCACAAGGAGATCGCATTGAAGGGCACTGACGCGCCGGTCCTGATCCACGGCAATTCGGAGATGCTCCAGCGCGCGATCTTCAACCTCGCCGAAAACGCCATCAAGTTCACGGCCAGCAGCACGTCCGTGGATGTCGAGGTGCGTGCTGACGGCTCGGTTCGCGTGCGTGACCACGGCCCGGGAATCGCGGAGGCCGAGCGCGAGCTCATCTTCCAACGCTTCTGGCGCGCCGACCGCCGGCGCAGCGACGGCGCGGGGTTGGGGCTGTCGATCGTGCGCGCGGTGGCGGACGATCACGCGGCGACGGTGGCGGTCGCAAATCTCCCCGGCGGCGGCGCGGAGTTCACGCTGCGATTCAGGTTGGCGGACAGCAGCATCCACTGACCCTCCCCTGAAGGGAGCGATCGCATATGGGAGCGATTTCGCGTGTGGCCATCCTTCGAGACGCCCGCCGTTGGCGGGCCCTCAGGACGAGGACGGCGTGCGCGGCAGCGGTTTCAGCGGACACCGGTGCCACCCAGCCTCACCCCCTGAGGAGACCGCGCAGCGGTCGTCTCGAAGGGCGAGGCGTGCGCCCAGGCTCCCCCAAGAATTGATATGCAATAGCCCTGCCCTAGAAGGGCAGGGCTAAGAGCGCGATTGCGCTCGCGGCGCTACTTCTGCGGTGGGCCGAGATCCAGCGGCGGCAGGTCGAACTGCGGCACCTCGATCTTGATCGTAGAGGGATCGATGTTGGTCTGGACGCCCTTGTAGTGCATCACCATCGCGGGGAACGCGATCACCAGGCCCACCATGATGACCTGGATGACGACGAACGGCACCGCGCCCCAATAGATCTGGCCGGTGGTGACGGGGTCCATCCGCTTGCCGGTGACGCGATCGGTGTAGCGTTCCTTCGGCGCCACCGAGCGGAGATAAAACAGCGCGAAGCCGAACGGCGGGTGCATGAACGAGGTCTGCATGTTGACGCCGAGAATGACGCCGAACCAGATCAGGTCGATGCCGAGCTTCTCGGCGGCCGGCCCCAGCAGCGGGATCACGATGAAGGCCAGCTCGAAGAAGTCGAGGAAGAAGGCCAGGATGAACACGAGCACGTTGACGAAGATCAGGAAGCCGACCTGGCCGCCGGGCAGCGACGTCAGCAGGTGCTCGACCCAGACGTGCCCGTTGACGCCATAGAAGGTGAGCGAAAAGATCCGGGCGCCGACCAGGATGAAGATCACGAAAGCCGACAGCTTGGCGGTCGATTCCGTGGCCTGACGGATCAAGTCCCAGGTCAGGCGCCGCTTCACGGCGCCCAGGATGAGGGCGCCGGCGGCACCCATGGCGCCGCCTTCGGTCGGGGTCGCGATGCCGATGAAGATCGTGCCCAGCACCAGGAAGATCAGGAACAGCGGCGGCACCATGACGAAGGTGGTCTGCTGCGCCATTTTCGAGAGGAAACGGAAGCCGGTCAGCTTGTCGATGATCCAGTTCAGCACCGCGACGGCGAAGGCGAAGACGATGCCGTAGAACATGCTGAGCACCACGTAGTCTGCGCCGTGCACGCTCGAATTGCGCATCATGAACCAACCGAACACGCAGCTGGCGAGGAACAGCATGCCGAGCGACACCAGGCCGCGGTCGCCGTTCTCCTCGCGGAAGCCGATGGCGTCCTTCGGCAGGCCAGGCGTGGCCGCGGGGAAGATCATGCTGACGAGGAAGGCGTAGCCGGCATAGAGGGCGGCGAGCACGAGGCCCGGGATGAAGGCGCCTTCGTACATGTCGCCGACGGACTTGCCGAGCTGGTCGGCCATCACAATCAGGACGAGCGAGGGCGGAATGATTTGCGCCAGCGTTCCGGACGCGGCGATGACGCCGGCGGCGACGCGGCGGTCATAGCCATAGCGCAGCATGATCGGCAGCGAGATCAGGCCCATCGAGATCACGGACGCCGCGACCACGCCGGTCGTCGCAGCGAGCAATGCGCCGACGAAGATCACGGCATAGGCGAGGCCGCCGCGGATGGTGCCGAACAGCTGGCCGATGGTGTCGAGCAGGTCCTCGGCCATGCCCGACCGCTCCAGCACCAATCCCATGAAGGTGAAGAAGGGAATTGCGAGCAGGGTGTCGTTGTTCATCACGCCGTAGACGCGCTCCGGCAGGGCCTGGAGGAAGTCGGGGTGGAACTGGCCGAGCTCGACGCCGATGATGGCGAAGAACAGGCCGACGGCGCCGAGCGAGAAGGCTGCCGGGTAACCCAGCAGCAGCATGACGACCAGCGACACGAACATGATGGGCGCCATATTGGCGATGATGAATGCGGTCATGGATTCCCCCTACACCGTCGCCAACGGCTACTTCTTCTCGATCGCTTCGACGAGATGCTCGACTTCCGCCTCGAGCGCCGACACCTGCGATTCGTGCGGGTCCGATATCAAGCCGCGCATCACGGCAATCCGCTTGATCAGCTCGGAGATGCCTTGCACCAGCAGGAAGGCAAACCCGATCATGATCAGGGCCTTGGCGGGCCATTGCGGCAGGCCGCCGGCATTGCCGGATTGCTCGTTGATCTCGAAGGAGCGCAGGAAGAACGGCACTCCTGTGACGATCATGACGATGCAGATCGGAGCGAGGAAGAACACGTGACCGACCACGTCGATGACGTTGCGCGCCTTCTTCGACATCGCGTTGCTCACGATGTCGATGCGGATGTGCTCATTGTCGAGCAGCGTCCATGGCGCACAGAGCAGGAAGACGATGCTGAACAGCACCCATTGCAGTTCGAGCCACGAATTGGACGAGGTGTCGAACGTCTTGCGGATGATCGCGTTGACCGCCGAAATGATCACGGCGAGCAGGATCAGCCACGCAATGCGTTTGCCGGTCCAGCGCGTGAACGCGTCGATCCTGCTGCTCAACTTAAGGAGCGCTTGCAACGATAGGTCCTCCCCCGATTGTGCCCCGGCCGTCTTGACTGCGCCGAGTTGGCGCGTGGCTTGTCTCGCCGCGCAGGCATGAGGCAGCCGCACCAAACCAGCGGGCGTGCCGTCAGTCAATCGGAAGTTTGTTGATAGTTAAGGGGAATAAGGCCGAAGCTGTGGGGAGTTAGCCGCCGGTGACGCTCATGTGCCTGGAGACGCTGGGACGGTCGTGGCGGCGGTCGATGATGAAATCGTGCCCCTTGGGCTTCAGCCCGATGGCGCGGTCGATCGCATCCGCAAGCAATTGATCATCGCTGGATGCACGCAGAGGTTTACGCAAATCGGAGGCATCCTCGTGGCCGAGGCAGGTATGCAGCGTGCCGGTGCAGGTGATCCGAACCCGGTTGCAGGATTCGCAGAAATTGTGGGTCATCGGCGTGATGAAGCCAAGCTTGCCGCCGGTCTCTGCGACGCTGACATAGCGCGCCGGCCCGCCGGTGCTCTCGGCCAGATCCGTCAGCGTGAATTGCTGGGCGAGGCGGGCGCGCACCAGGGACAGCGGCAGATATTGGTCGATCCGGCCCGACCCGATCTCGCCCATCGGCATCACCTCGATCAGCGTCAGGCCCATGTTCTTGCCGTGGGCCCAGCGCATCAGTTCGGGCAGCTCGTCCTCGTTGAGGTTCTTGAGGGCGACGGCGTTGATCTTCACGGCAAGCCCGGCGGCGCGTGCGGCCTCGATGCCTTCCAGCACCTTGTCGATCTCGCCCCAGCGGGTGATCTCGCGAAATTTTCCTGGGTCGAGCGTGTCGAGCGAGACGTTGATGCGGCGGATACCGCAATCGGCGAGCTCCCGGGCGTGCTTGGCCAGCTGGGTGCCGTTGGTGGTGAGCGTGAGCTCGCTCAAGGCGCCGCTCGCAAGATGCCGCGACAGCGAGCGCACCAGGCTCATGACGTTGCGACGGACCAGGGGCTCGCCGCCGGTCAGCCGCAGCTTCTTCACGCCCTTGGCGATGAAGGCCGTGCACAGCCGGTCGAGCTCCTCCAGCGTCAGCAGGTCTGCCTTGGGCAGGAACGTCATGTCTTCGGACATGCAGTAGAAGCAGCGCAGGTCGCATCGGTCAGTGACCGAGACACGCAAATAGCTGATGGTCCGCCCGAACGGATCGGTCATCGGGGTCGACAATGCGGCGGATCCGTTCATGCGCGAGGCCTTGTCACTTGTGCGACGGGCGCACCTTTGCTTCAGCGGTGCGTTCGACGCAATCTAAGCATCGGACGCGGCAAGGACAATCGGGTGGTATCAGCGGGGGGCCTCTGCGCGGGATGCAGCGTCGGCGCGTTCGCTGTGCTTGCCCGCCGGTTCCGCGCAGCGCCGGCGAACGCTGGCTTCGAGGTGGGGCAGGCCGTCGTCTGTGAAACAACCCGTTCGATGTCGGGCGTAGCTGCTGAAAACTATAGTTCTATCAATTGCTTGTCGTGACCTTTGCCGTCATCAGGCTGCTGACGGCCTCCGGCAGGTCGCGCATGTGGTGGATCAGGCGGTCCGGCTTCAGCTCGGCGATCGGCACGTCGGTGTAGCCGAAGCTGACCCCGATCACGGGCACCCCGGCGCGCCGGGCGACCCCGACGTCGGTTCCGGCATCGCCGACCATGATGCTGGCCTTCACATCCCCGCCGGCGCGCGCCACCGTCTCGCGAAAGATTGTCGGATCCGGCTTCTGGACGCCAAACGTGTCGGCGCCGCAGATCGCGGCAAAGCGGCGGGTGAGGTCGAGCTGGTCGAGCAATCGCTTGGATAGCCATTCCAGCTTGTTGGTGCAGACCGCGAGGCGATGGCCCTGGGCGGCAAACTGGTCCAGTGCGGTCTCAAGTCCCTCGAAGGGGCGGGATTCGACCGCGATATGGTCGGCGTAATAGGCGATGAAATCCGCCGTCATCCGGTCCATGTCGGCGGGGGTGACGGTGCGGCCCTCGGCCTCCAGCCCGCGCTCGATAAGCTTGCGGGCGCCGGCGCCGATCATGTTGCGGGCCGAGGCCATCGGCACCGGCGGCAGGCCTTCGCGGTCAAGCACGTAATTAAGGGCGGTGATCAGGTCGGGCGCCGTATCCACGAGCGTGCCGTCGAGATCGAAGACGAGGGTGTAGAGCGAGGTCATGGCCCCAGCGCTATCGGGCCGTCCGGACCGACGCAAGGGCCGGCGTCATAAGTTCACCTTATAAGGGCGACGCAAAGGCCTGTTCCCGCGGGAAAAACGAGGCTACATAGGCCGCCGCAACCGGCTGTGCCGGCGGCACTCTCGATCCGGAGGCAGGCGCAGACGTGAACATGGACCAGTTGAAGCGGCAGGCTGCGGCGCGCGCGCTGGAAGAGGTGCGCGACGGCATGCAGCTCGGGCTCGGCACGGGCTCGACCGCGAAGCATTTCGTCGAGCTGCTCGGCGAGCGGGTCGCCGCCGGGCTCAAGGTGATCGGCGTGCCGACCTCCGAGGCGACGCGGGCCGATGCTGAGCGCTGCGGCGTGCCGCTGACGACGCTCGACGAGATCGACCATCTCGACCTCACCGTGGACGGCGCCGACGAGATCGACCCCGAGCTCAATCTGATCAAGGGCGGCGGCGGAGCGCTGCTGCGCGAGAAGATCGT
>NZ_JAEMSD010000006.1:47593-48114 GCF_016462955.1 Bradyrhizobium sp.
CGTGATTGCCGACGACAGCAAATGGGTGCCGGCGCTCGGCAAGTTTCCGCTGCCGATCGAGGTGGTCCCGTGCGGGCTCGGCGCGACGCGCCGCGCGATCGAGAAGGCGTTTGCCGAATGCGGCGTTTCCGGGCAAATGGCGGTCCGCAAGGCCAAAGGCGGGGACAAGGACGGCCACGTTTTCGTCACCGATGGCGGCCACTGGATCGTCGATGCCCAGCTCGGACGTATTGTGGATCCCCCTGGTCTTGCCAAGGCGTTGAGCGCCATCCCGGGGGTGGTCGAGCATGGCTTGTTCATCGGCTTGGCCGGCTCCGCCGTTCTGGCGGGCGGCGACGGAATTCGCGTGATTGAACGGCGCAAGCCGAAAGGAGACCTGGAATGAAGACCATGTTGAAATTCATGCCGGCTGCGACCCTCGCAGTGGGACTGGCCATCTCGGCCGCGCCGGCCATGGCGCAGCAGCCGGCGCCGGCCCCCAAGGCCGCCGCAGCACCGGCTCAGCCGAAGGCCTCGCCGGC
>NZ_JAEMSD010000006.1:48124-49476 GCF_016462955.1 Bradyrhizobium sp.
ATGTACGCCGGCGCCGTGCCCGGCCTCGTCGAAAAGACCAAGATCGCGCTGATCCAGCAGAACCTGAACTACCAGAAGGACCTCAACGAGGTCGCCCCGATCGTCGCCCAGCAGCTCAACGGCCGCCAGAACGAGATCGGCGAAGGCATGGCGCAGATCTATGCCAGCGAGTTCACCGAGCAGGAGCTGAAGGACCTCGTCACCTTCTACAGGTCGCCGCTGGGCAAGAAGCTGATCGACGCGGAGCCGCGCGCCATCGGGCTGAGCATGGCCTTCATGAACTCCTGGGCCCAGAACTTCGCCGAGACCGTGATGGGGACCTTCCGCGCCGAGATGCGCAAGCGTGGCAAGGAGATCTGAGCGCACCTATCTGAAAGGTCGTTCTTGAAAGAGGTCGGAGTGGACAATGGCTGAATTCGACGTCGACCTCTTCGTCATAGGAGGCGGGTCGGGCGGCGTGCGTGCCGCCCGCATCGCGGCAGGTTACGGCGCCCGCGTGATGATCGCGGAAGAATACCGCATGGGCGGCACCTGCGTGATCCGCGGCTGCGTGCCGAAGAAGCTGTTCGTGATCGGCTCGCATTTCCGTCAGGACATCGAGGACGCCGCGGGCTTCGGCTGGACCGTTCCGCCCGCGAGCTTCGACTGGCCGACGCTGATTGCCAACAAGGACAAGGAGATCGCGCGGCTGGAGGCGGCCTACACCGCCAATGTCGAGAAGTCGGGCGCGCAGATCGTCAAGAGCCGCGCGGTGATCGAGGACAGGCACACCGTCCGCCTGCTCGAGAACGACAGGAAGATCACCGCGAGGTACATCCTGATCGCCACCGGCGGCGCGCCCAACCACGGCGCGGCGATCCCCGGCATCGAGCACGTGATCTCCTCCAACGAGGCGTTCCACCTCGAGAAGCTGCCGAAGCGGATCGTGATCCAAGGCGGCGGCTACATCGCGCTGGAGTTCGCCGGCATCTTCGCCGGCTTCGGCTCCGACGTCACCGTGATCTATCGCGGCGACAACATCCTGCGCGGCTTCGACGAGGACGTCCGGACCCATGTTCGCGCCGAGATGGAGAAGCAGGGCATTACGATTCTCACCGGCTGCACGGTGACCAAGGTCGACCGCCACGGCGAGGGCTTCACCACCCATCTGTCGAACGGCTCGAGCCTCGCCTCGGACCAGGTGATGTTCGCCATCGGCCGCCATCCGGCGGTCGCCAATCTCGGCCTGGAGAAAGCCGGCGTTGCCATCAACCCGGCGAACGGGGGCATCGCCGTCGACCATTTCTCCAGGAGCTCCGTCGACAGCATCTACGCCATCGTACCCGGCACCCTGGCCATGCAGCTCATCCTTG
>NZ_JAEMSD010000563.1:0-3679 GCF_016462955.1 Bradyrhizobium sp.
CAGCGCCGAGATGGTGCCGTGCATGCGCCGCCAGCGCGGGAAGGAGCGAGGCGACATCCGCCCGTTGATCAGCACCATCGGCAGGCGGCGCGACGCGCCGGCCAGGATCAGGTTCGGCCACAGATCGGATTCGATGAACAGCGCCAGCGACGGCTTCCAATGGTCGAGGAAGCGCGCGACATAGCGCGGCGAGTCGTACGGCACGTATTGATGGATCACGTCGGGCGGAAAGCGTTTTGCCACGACCGCGGCCGAGGTGACGGTCCCCGAGGTCAGCAGGATGCGAAGGTTGAGCTCGCGCAGCCGCTCGATCAGCGCCGCCGCCGCCAGCACCTCGCCGACGCTGGCGCCGTGGATCCAGACCAGCGGGCCATGCGGCCGCACGTCGCGCGACAGCCCCCGCCGCTCGCCGACGCGCGCGGGATCCTCCTTGCCCTGCTTCAGCCGCCGCTTGATCAGCGCGGGCGCGAGCGGCACGAGGCCGCTAGCCAGGCGCCGGTACATCCGCAGCGTGATCGGCAACGCAATGGGAAGCGATTTAGACATCTTCCGGCCCCGGGCGGCCGAGCTGCTGATAGGCGCGCCGGGTCGCCTCGTTCAACGTGTCCTCGAGCTCCTGCCGCAACGCTTCCATCGCAGCGGCATCGGCATCCGGAGGCACGTGGATTTCCTTGATGCCGACCAATGCGCCCCGCCCGAACGGCAGGTTGATGGTGGTGCGGTCCCAGTTCCTGAGCCGGACGAAGCGGCTGGTCGCCATCGCGAAAGGCATGATCGGCCGTCCCGATTCCCGTGCCAGCATGATAATGCCGAGCCCCGCCACGCGCGAGCGCTTGGGAACGTCGGCGGTCAGCGCGACATTACAGCCGGACTGCAGCGTCCGCACCATTTCCTTGAAGGCACCCACACCGCCCTTGCGATGGAACGCCCCGCCATGGTCGCCGGAGCCGCGGATGGTTCCGATGCCGAGCCTTTCGGCCGCGATCGCGTTGAACTCGCCGTCGCGATGGCGGGAGATCAGCACCTTGGCGCGATAGGAGGCCTTGTCCTGGTTCTTGATGAAGGGCGTGAGGAAATGCTGGCCGTGCCAGAACGCGAAGATCGCAGGGAGCTGCGGCTCGACGCGCTCGTAGACCTCGGGCGGATCGAACCTGAAGCGGTTGGTCCGCCAGACCAGACGCAGATATTCTGCCGCCAGGACCCCGACGGCACGCTGAAACCAGCTGCTTCGCAGCGTATTGCGAAGCAGTTTCTTCAACGCGCCGGTTCTTGGTTCGGATCGAGCAGCCGGTGGAGGTGGACGATGAAGTAGCGCATCTGCGCGTTGTCGACCGTGCTCTGCGCCTTGGCGCGCCAGGCGGCGTGGGCGGCGGCATAGTTCGGATAGAGGCCGACAATGTCGACGTCGTCCAGATTCTTGAAGGTGTTGTGCTCGAGGTCGACGAGCTCGCCGCCGATGACGAGGTGAAGCAGTTGTTGCGGGGCGCTATCTGGCATGGGTTCTCTTCCTAACGGGCTGCCCGGCAAAGCAGTGTCCGACAAGCACGACGGAGCGCTTCAGGCCAGGGACCGGTTTCGAAAATGCGCGACAATGCCCGCATGCCGATCGTGTCCCGCCGCCACCAGCACCCCGTGCGTCACTTCCCGGCGGTTATAGAGGATGGGTTCTCCGGAGAGGTCGCTCATCCTACCATCCGCTTCCTGCACGATCAAATCGGCCGCCGCAAGATCCCAATCATGGCTGTTGCCGCCCGCAAAGGCCGCATCCAGCGCGCCATGGGCGACCCGGCACAGCCGCAGCGCCAGCGAACCGATTCGCCGGTGCAGCTTGATGTCGCCGAGCGACGGCTTCAGCCGCTCGACCAGCGGCTTCGGGCCGGCGACGCGGGCGAAGTCGAGCTCGGATCCGCGCGTCGCGCGCACCGGCTTGTCGTTGAGCGTCGTGCCCTGGCCCCGCGCGGCGAAAAAGAACTCCTCGCTCGCCGGGGCGAACACCGCGGCCAGCACCGGCGAGGCATCCGCAACCAGCGCGACGCTGACGCACCATTCGTCATGGCCGCCGAGATAGTTGCGGGTGCCGTCGATGGGATCGACGATCCAGGTCAGCCGTCGCGACAGCCGGCCCGCGTCGTCGGCGCTCTCCTCGGACAGCCAGCCGTAATCGGGGGTCGCAGCCCGCAGGCGCGCTTCGAGCAGGTCGTTGACTGCGATGTCGGCCTCCGACACCGGCGAGGACGCGCCCTTGGTCCACTTCCTCAGCTCGGTGCGAAACATCGATTGCGCCAGCGCGCCGGCGTCCCGCACCGTCTCCTTCAGCAGCGCCGCATCGCGCGCCAGGATGGTTTGGTCCAGGGGTTGCGCGTCAGCGTCCGCCAAGCGTCAAGCCCTCGATGCGCACCGTCGGCGCATTGATGCCGTAGCGGAATTCGAGATTGTTAGCCGGCTGCATCGACTTGAAGATCTCGAACAGATGGCCGGCGATCGTGACTTCGCTGACGGGATAGGTGATCTCGCCGTTCTCGATCCAGAAACCGGAGGCGCCGCGGCTGTAATCGCCGGTGACGCCGTTGACGCCGGAGCCGATCAGGTCGGTGACGTAGAAGCCCTGCTTGATATCCGAGATCAATTCGGCCGGCGTCGGCGTTCCCGGCTCGAGATGCAGATTGTACGGTCCGGGCGAGGGCGAGGACGAGACGCCGCGATGGGCATGACCGGTGGTGGCGAGGCCGAGCTCGCGCGCGGTGGCGCAGTCGAGCAGCCAGGTCGTCAGCACGCCCTCGTCGACCAGCGCCGTCCGCTTCACCGCGACGCCCTCGGCGTCGAAGGTCTGCGAGCGCAGGCCGCGCTTGCGCAAGGGATCGTCGACGATGCGGATGTTCTTGGCGAACAGAGGCTGGCCGAGCTTGTCCTTCAGGAAGCTGGTCTTGCGCGCGATCGAGGCGCCGTTGATGGCGCCGACGAGATGGCCGACCAGCGAGCCCGCGACGCGCGGATCGAACACGACCGGCACCTTGCAGGTCTCGACCTTGCGCGGATTGTAGCGCGCCACGGTGCGCTCGCCGGCGGAGCGGCCGACGGTTTCCGGCGACAGCAGATCGGCGCCATGCGGCGCCGAGGTGAAGTCGTAATCGCGCTCCATGCCGGTGCCTTCGCCCGAGATGGCGGTAGCGGAGATGCCCTGGCTGGAGCGCAGGTAAGAGCCGTGGAAGCCGGTCGAGGTGACGAGCACCATGCCGCCGATGCCGGCGGAGGCGGACGCGCCGCCGGATTTGGTCACGCCCTTGACGGCGAGCGCCGCAGCTTCGGCCGCCAGCGCGCGGCGCTCGAGCTCGGCGGTCGTGGGCAGGTCGGGATCGAGCAGGTCGAGATCGGGGAAGTCGCGCGCGAGCAGCGCGGGATCGGCGAGACCGACATATTTGTCGTCGGGCGCCACGCGCGCCATCGCGACCGCACGCTCGGCGAGCTTGGTGACGGCATCGCCGCTGACGTCGTTCGTCGAGACCACCGCCTGGCGCTGGCCGACCAGCACCCGCAGGCCGACGTCGTCGCCTTCGGAGCGCTCGGATTCCTCGACGCGGCCGTCGCGGACCTCGACGCCTTGCGAGACACCGCGCACCGCGACCGCGTCGGCCGCATCGGCGGCGGCGCGCGCCGCCGCCTCGACCAGCCGCTGCGCGAG
>NZ_JAEMSD010000563.1:3689-4091 GCF_016462955.1 Bradyrhizobium sp.
CGCGGACTGATCCAACAGGTCGCGATGGGCTGTGTTCGAGCTTGCGGATGGGGAAGAATTCACGAACGAAATCCTGTTGGGGCGGGGGTCGGGACCGGAACCCACAGATGTGCCCTGATGGCGCGGACTTCAAGCATTTTCGGCCCGCAGAAGCTCAGATTCGCGACGTCGGCGCAACGTCTCGTCAATCATGCGCGCCAAGGTCTTGTCAATCATGAGGAGCAGTGACGGTGGGTTAACCAGCCTTTTTAAGCGGTTTCGGAACGGGCCGCGCTAAGGTCCTCGCATCGACCGGGAACATAATCCCGGCGGGGAGAACCAAGCCGTGAGGCGTCACACAGCAACATGCGGGGCCAATCCCGCCGGGTCGAGCCGCTCGCTGCGGCTCGACCCTCTTTCCCT
>NZ_JAEMSD010000564.1 GCF_016462955.1 Bradyrhizobium sp.
GAGAGGCTGGCCGCGCGCTTCGCGGAAGCTCCCCATCTTGCCGTTTCCGCTACCGACGAACGACGTTTCGAAGGCTGGCTGGCCGAGCTCGAGCCGGCGCAGTCGGCCCGTCTCGAAGCCCTGCTGGTTCGTCCCTTCGCGCGGGATATCCTGACCGGCATCGCGGAGTTCTCGCCCTATTTGTTCGATCTGGTGCGGGCCGATCCCCTACGCCTGATCCGGCTGCTCGAATGCGATCCGGATCTGCATCTGACGGCACTGATCGCCGAGGCCCGGAGCGCGGTGCTCGCGGCCTCCGACGAAGCCGAGGTGATGCGGTTGCTCCGCCGCATGAAGGCGGAGGCTGCCCTGCTGATCGCGTTGTGCGACATCGGCGGGGTCTGGCCGGTGATGCGGGTGACGGCGGCGCTCACCGACGTCGCGGTGTCCTCCGTGCGGGCGGCGCTCCAGTACCTGCTGCGGCAGGAGGCCGCACGCGGCAAGCTCTCGCCGCCCGATCCTGAGGCGCCCGAAGAGGGCTGCGGGCTGATCGTGCTCGCGATGGGCAAGATGGGCGCGGGCGAGCTGAACTATTCCAGCGACATCGATCTGATCGTGTTCTTCGATCCCGATGCGACCACGATCGCGCCCGACATCGAGGCGCAGCCGTTCTTCGTTCGCGTAACCCAGGGCATGGCGCGCATCCTGCAGCAGCGCACTTACGAGGGCTACGTCTTTCGCGTCGATCTGCGCCTGCGGCCCGATCCATCCTCGACGCAGGTGGCGATCTCCCGGGACGCCGCGCTGAACTATTACGAGCGGGAAGGGCGCACCTGGGAGCGCGCCGCGATGATCAAGGCGCGGGCTTGCGCCGGCGATGCCAAAGCGGGCGAGGCATTGCTCGCCGAGATATCGCCTTTCGTCTGGCGCAAGCATCTCGACTTCGCCGCGCTCGCCGACGTACACGACATGAAGCGGCAGATGCAGACCTATCGCGGCCAGAGCGAGGTCGCGGTCGAGGGCCACAACGTCAAGGTCGGGCGCGGCGGCATCCGCGAGATCGAGTTCTTCGCGCAAACGCAGCAGCTGATCGCGGGCGGTCGCCATCCGGAATTGCGGGTGCGACCGACGCTGAGGGCGCTCGACGTGCTTGCCGCCAACAACTGGATCACCGAGACGGCGCGTGACGAGCTGACGACGGCCTATGAATTCCTGCGCCGGGTCGAGCATCGCCTCCAGATGATCGCGGACGAGCAGACCCATACGCTGCCTGAGGACAAGCAGGCGGTCGAGCGCTTCGCCTGTTTCTTCGGCTATCCCGACCGCGAGGCTTTTGCGCGCGACCTCCTGCACCAGCTCGAGATCGTCCAGGGTCATTACGAAAAACTGTTCGAGGGCGACGATCCGACCGGCACGGCCAAGCTGCCGGCGCTCGACTACAGTGCGGGTCCCGACGATCCGCGCCTGCTCCAGCACCTCGTCACGCTCGGCTTCAAGAAGCCGGCCGCCGTCGCGCAGACCGTGCGCGACTGGATCACCGGCGACTACCGCGTCTTACGCGTTGAGGCGACCCGAAGCGCCTTCCTCGAATTCGTGCCGGCCCTGATCGACGGCCTCGCCCATGCCGAGGAGCCCGATCGCGCGGTCGTGGCGTTCGATCATTTCCTCGGCGCGCTCCAGCGAGGCGGCCGGCTGATCACGCTGCTCGGCCAAAATCGTGATCTCGTGGCGCTGGTGGCGCTGGTGCTGGGTGCGGCACCGCGTCTCGGCGAGATGCTGGCCCGGCAGCCGCAGCTGATGGACGGGCTGATCGATCCCCGCTTCTTCGGCGCCATGCCCGACCGGCAGGAATTGTCGGGACGGTTAGCTGCGACCGTGCAGGATGCGGGCTCATACGAGGAGTTCCTCGATCGCCTGCGGCTGTTCGGGCAGGAGAGCCTGTTTCTGATCGGCACGCGCATCCTCTCCGGTACGGTGTCGGCGCAACAGGCGAGCACCGCCTTTGCCGATGTCGCCGAAGGCATCGTCCACACCGTGCACGGCCTCGTCGCGGAACGCTTCGCTGCACAGCACGGCCGCATCAAGGGGCAGGAGACCGCGATCATCGCGATGGGCCGGCTCGGCAGCCGCGAGATGACGGCCTCGTCCGATCTCGACCTGATCCTGCTCTACGATTTCGACGGCGACCATCCGGACTCGGATGGAGTGAAATCGCTTCACGGCGCGCACTATTTCGCCCGCTTCACCCAGCGCCTGATCAGCGCCTTCACGACGCGCACCAATTACGGCGTGCTCTACGAGATCGACATGCGGCTGCGTCCCTCGGGCCGCGCCGGCCCCGTTGCCTCGAGCCTGGTCTCGTTCGCGGACTACCAGGCCACCGAGGCCTGGACCTGGGAGCACATGGCCTTGACGCGCGCGCGCGTGGTGTCGGCCTCGCCCGAATTCCGGGAACGGATCGAGCGCGTGATCCGCGACGTCCTGACCCGCCGCCGCGATCCCACCATCACCGCGAACGACGTCGCCGACATGCGGCGCGCCATAGCACAGGAAAAGGGCGAGGGCGATTGCTGGGATCTCAAATATGCCGCTGGCGGCATGGTCGATATCGATTTCATCGCGCAATATCTCCAGCTCGTGCACGCACACGAAAAGCCGGAGATTCTCGACGTCAGCACCATGCAGGTGCTCGAGAACGCATGCAGGCTCGGCGTGCTCCCGCAACCGGAGACCGAGATATTGCGCGCCGCCGCGCGGCTCTATCACGATCTGACGCAGATCCTGCGGCTCTGCGTCAGTGATCGCTTCAAGCCGGAAACCGCGGGCACCGACCTGCAGCGCGTGATGGCGCGCGCCGGCGACGCGCCGGATTTCTCCTCGCTGGAGGCGCGGGTGAAGGAAACGCAGAGCGAGGTGCGGCGCGTGTTCAGGGCGCTGCTGGAAGCGCCTTAGCCGTTCAGCAGGGAGAGCGCCTCGCGGACGTCGGGGGCGAGCCCCGCGCAGCGTGCGTCGAACGCTCCGTCGGCTGGTTTTTCCCGTGTGAGGCCAGAGTGGACATGCTAGCTTGCGTGCCAGACAGGATCCGAGGGACGAACGCTTGATCGACAAGCTTGAACTGTTGCTGGCGCTGGCGAAGGAGCGGCATTTCGGACGCGCGGCAGAGGCTTGCGGCGTGACGCAGCCGACGATGTCGACCGGGCTCAAGCAGCTCGAGGAGATCCTCGGCGTGATGCTGGTCCAGCGTGGTTCCCGCTTCCAGGGTTTTACGCCGGAAGGCGAGCGCGCGCTCGATTGGGCGCGGCGGATCGTGGGCGATGCCCGCGCGATGCGCGAGGAGATCAACGGGCTGAAGCATCAGCTCTCCGGCGAGATCCGCATCGCGGCAATCCCGACCGTGCTCGGCATGGTCGCCGCGCTGACGACGCCGTTCCGCGCCCGGCATCCGGAGGTGCGCTTCCGCATCCAGTCCACCACCTCGTCCGAGGTGCTTGGGTTGCTCGAAAACCTCGAGGTCGATGCCGGGCTGACCTATATCGAGAACGAACCGATCGGCAAGGTGCGTACCATTCCGCTCTACAACGAGAGCTATCGCCTGCTCACCGCGCCGGACGCGATGTTCGGCGACCGCGAGACGGTGACCTGGAAGGAGGTTGGCCAGGTGCCGCTGTGCCTGCTCACGCCGGACATGCAGAACCGCCGCATCATCGACCGCGCGCTGCGCTCGGTCGGCGCGGAGGCGACGCCGACGCTGACCTCGAACTCGCTCTTGGTGCTGTTCACGCATGTGAAGACCGGGCGTTGGGCCAGCGTGATGCCGGCCAAGCTCGCCGAGACGCTCGGCCTGTCCGACACGGTACGCTCGATCCCGATCGTCGATCCTGACGTCAATTACAGCATCGGCATGGTGATCCCGCAGCGCGATCCCATGACGCCGCTGATCGCAGCGCTGGTCAACGTCGCGCGCGAAGTCGCGCCGACGCTGCAGTTGTAGAGATTGATAGTGATGTGATCAGATCTGATTGCCGCACCGGCGGTGCGCTCCCTCGCCCGCTTGCGGGAGAGGGTAGGGGAGAGGGTGTCTCCGCAACGGGAT
>NZ_JAEMSD010000565.1 GCF_016462955.1 Bradyrhizobium sp.
CAGCTTCTGCGCCGAAATATTATAGCGGCGCTTGCTCCGACCGGAGTGCCGAATGCGGACATTGTCGTGACCGATAAGCTGGGCGATCGGCTCTGCGCCGTCCAAGTAAAAGTGCGGCGCGACATCGGTTCAGACGGCGGGTGGCACATGGGGCAGAAGCACGAAGAACTCGTGTCGCCGAATCTATTCTATAGTTTGTCGATTTTGGAAAATCGCTCGCCGACCAGCCGAAAACATGGGTCGTTCCGAGCGGAATTGTCGCCAAATCTCTCCAGGAAATTCATAAGGATTGGCTGCACACGCCTGGAAAGAAGGGGCAGCAGCGCAATGACAGCACCTTCCGACGCTTCATGCCCGATTACCATCCCCTGCCTCAGTACAAGTTGGGATGGCTCGACCCTTACTTTGAAAATTGGGCGACCCTCGAAGCCGCGTCTAGGCAGTGATGCCAGAACCGAGGTGGCCATCTCGCTCAAATTTGGGCGGACGAGCAACCTCGTGATGACGCCATTGCGTCATACCAAGTTTTAATCGTCTGCAACCTTCGTCCAATTCCCGCGTGAGTCTTGCATATCACGATGGGTCCGTTGCGTGTCCCAGTCGAGACATAAGCGGATGTCTCCGGAAGGATTGAAGGTGCAGAATTCCCTTCTCAGTATTCTATCGTTTATGTCTCGCGTCACTTTTATCATCGCGTCAACGCCGTCCATTTTGAATAGCACCGCGTTAATGCAGATTTTGATTTCTGGCTGACATGTTCTTCCGCTCCGAGCATTCCCCCCATTTTGCTGTGCGGACAACGTAACAACCTTATCGACAAGATTCTCCCAAGACAGCTTGGTAGTCGAGCTTCTTGGAAGCAGATCAAGCGGTTCACTAGGACGGCTTTGTTGAGGAGTTTGTCTCGCCTGTTGACCACTCTCCAGGCCGGGGCTTAGCGAGCTATCCAGCGCTGTTTGTGCAGGCTTGCCCATCATGGTCACGCCCATTGACTGCAACTCTTGTGGGCTGAGCCACACCATCTCGCTGGGCGGAGTGACCACCATACGTCCGATTATTGCGGACGGAACGCCTAGCTCTTTGGCAATCTTAGCCATCGATATGGTAGCAGCATTGGATGACAGCGTTTCCCGGCCGGACTCATCGGAGGCGCCGTGTATGCCGATTTGAGCGCCATAAGTTGCAAACTTCGTCGCGCCCGCCGCAAACATGAGGAAACACGCTGATGCGCACGTCGCGTTTCGTGCGACGTTCGTGGACATTTTGCCGAACCGGATTGCGTCAGCGAGCTTGACGCCCTCCAACAGATTCCCTCCCTCTGAGTTCAATCGAATGTTCGCGACGAATTTACCGGCGTCGTTGGCTTGCTTCACTATCGCAGTGAATGCGCTCGTGTCGCCCGGAGTGATCTCACCCGAGATAGTGATGGTAATCCGGCCGTCCTTAGTTGAGGAGGCTTTCAGGTCGGCCGCAGGGGACGGGCAAGCCGCAGGGACGGCGCAAATCAGCCCATAGAAAATAGCCCAAAGCTTACTGCGACCGGCCAAAACACGCCCCCAAAAAGTAGCGAATTCTTCCGCAACTACTTGCAGTACGCAAGAAGTTTTCCACTAATGGACGGTGGCAAAGGGCAGGAATGGAGTGCCGCAGAATAGGTTTGCCTGCCGCACCGGTCGCTCTTTGGTTAGCGAATTTGAAGGGGGCAATAGTGGCGGCCGAACCTAGAGGCGACGACGGCGGAGAGCAATATTTTGGCATTCGAGGCTGGCTCGTTATTCCGGCAATCCTCCATCCACTCTTGGGTGCGGGTTATTCGATATATGGAGCAGCAAGTGCCTTCGAGGCATACTCGGAGGGGGTGCCCTTAGACGGACGTGTATTTATCCTTTCTATCTCGCTCGGTACTGTGGCGTTGGGAATTGCTTGGCTTGCGGCCCTATATTACGCATGGTCACTTAGTCCGATATTTCCCAAGTTCTATATCTGGCTGACGCTTATTTCAGTTTTCTTCCCGATTGCGGCGCTTCTATATTCGAGCGCTCGATATGACACGAAAGCCTCTCCACAAGACTACAAAGACATCGTTCAATCCATTGTAATCGCGTGCATCTGGATACCTTACATGCTGGTGTCCAAGCGGGTGAAAGTTACCTTCGCAATGGCGCCTCTGAAACCGAGCGCGGTCGGGATCGCCCGGCAAGTGGACCTTTCGCCACCGCCCCGAGCCATAATGGGAGGTTTTTGGTATCTCGCCAACGGCGGTCAACCTTCGCAGCCGCTTGCCTTCGACGAATTAATGGAGGAAGTGCTGCGGCAGCCGGATCCGCTGCGGAGCTACGTGTGGCACACGAGCTTTAGTGACTGGCAACGAGCGGAAGACGTGAGAGATATTGCGAACTACGTTGCGGCGTCTTTTCTTTCACGGTCTGCTAGCTATCCCGCCGTGCCGCCCCCGATGCCTGTTGTGCCCAAGGATACGAAGCAAGCTGGCGAAAGTAAGTGGGCCGGATGGGCGGTGGTTGTCGCAGTGATCGTCGGAATGGGAATAGTTCGACAATTCAACACGACAACGAAGCCGACGATTGACCCCGCTGCGTCAATATCAGGAAAGACCCGCGAGTCCTTTGTGAAGACTGGTCTCGACTCTTGCGTTAAAAAACAGGAGAGCGATCCCGAAACTAAGGCGGCTTCGTTCTCACCCGAGACCTTGGTTGCTTATTGCACCTGTTACATCGACGCACTTGCTCAAACCATCACGAATGGCGACTTGCAACGCGCGACGTCAGAGACATTTCTTGAGTCTGACGTGATGAAAAGAAGGGTGGAACAATCGTCTTCAGCTTGTCTGAAGGACATGCAAAAGAAAATGTTGGGTGGGTGACGGAAGGGGTGCGTTATCGGGGACAGTGCGGCTTAACTCCGACTGTCTAGGGTCAACCTCGGAGCGAGCAACTCTAACCAACGTCGCCTCAGCAACTCGCTCGCCGCAGGGATGCCCTGCCAGGACCCTGCCTCTCGGACCTACTGCGATGATGGCATTATGCTCCTGTTTTGCCCGACGAAGCAAGAAAACGGGAGACGTCATTTCGGAATGGACGGCAACGATCGCGCCAATTCTCGTCGACTTGCGGGGGTGCACCGGAAGGCGCATCAAAGCACGTTCCCGCGGCTTTTCGGCTCCCGAAACCCCGTCCGACTCGCACTCAACCCAGCCCCCCAACTAACCCATTGATCTTGCAACCCCCGTCTACTGTGCATGGGGTTGTTTTCGCACCTTTGTTATTCCATGCCATCACGCGAGGCGTTCAACCGCCCCGGCACCCGATCCGCCGCCCCCATCCAAGCGAGACCAACATGCACTCTTCGGCCAGCGGCTGGGGCAACGGGCTTCTCGGCGTCATCATCTTCAGCGGCTCGCTGCCGGCGACGCGGGTGGCGGTCGGCGGCTTCTCGGCGCTGTTCCTGACCTCGGCGCGCGCGGTCATCGCGGCGCTGATCGGGGCAGCGGTGCTCGCCGTGCTCCGGCAGGCGCGGCCGCAGCGGCGGGATCTCGCCTCGCTCGCCATCGTCGCCGTCGGCGTCGTGGTCGGCTTTCCGCTGTTGACGGCGCTCGCGCTCCAGCACATCACCTCGGCGCATTCGATCGTCTTCATCGGCCTGTTGCCGCTGTCGACCGCGATCTTCGGCGTGCTGCGCGGCGGCGAGCGGCCGCGGCCGCGGGTCTGGCTGTTCGCCGTGCTCGGCAGCGCCACCGTGGCCGGCTTCGCACTCTCCGGTGACGGCTCCGCTTCGCTCGAAGGCGATCTGCTGATGGTCGCGGCGATCGTGCTGTGCGGCCTCGGCTATGCCGAGGGTGCCGCGCTGTCGCGTCGGCTCGGCGGCTGGCAGGTGATCTCCTGGGCGCTGCTGCTCTCCCTGCCCTTGATGCTGGCGCTCGCGATCCTGACATGGCCGCCCAGCCTGGACGGCGTCAGCGTGCCGGCCTGGATCGGGCTCGCCTACGTCTCCGTCTTCAGCATGTTCGTCGGTTTCATCTTCTGGTACCGCGGGCTCGCCGTCGGCGGCATCGCCC
>NZ_JAEMSD010000566.1 GCF_016462955.1 Bradyrhizobium sp.
TTGCCGTCGCTGCCGAGAACCCGCTTCATCTCCGGGTTCTCCAGCTTCGCCTTCTCGTCGACGTTCTTCGAGGTCACCCCGAGCTCTTCGGCGGTGATCATGGCGAACAGCGTCCATTTCACGATATCGAACCACTGGTCGTCGCCGTGGCGCACCATCGGGCCGAGCGGCTCCTTCGAGATAATCTCGGGCAGCACCATGTGGTCGTTGGGGCTGGCGAGCTTGAGGCGGTTGGCGTACAGACCCGACTGGTCCGTGGTGAAGACGTCGCAGCGCCCGGCTTCATAGGCCTTGACCGTTTCGTCGTTGGTGGCGAACGCGATGACCTCGTACTTCATGTTGTTGGCCTTGAAGTAGTCGGCGAGATTCTGCTCGGTGGTGGTGCCGGTCTGCACGCAGACCGATGCGCTGTTGAGCTCGAGCGCCGAATTCACCTTGAGCGACTTCTTCACCATGAAGCCCTGCCCGTCGTAGTAGGTCACGCCGGTGAAATTGGCGCCGAGCGAGGTGTCGCGCGAGATGGTCCATGTGGTGTAGCGCTAGAGCACGTCGATCTCGCCGGACTGCAGTGCGGTGAAGCGGTCCTTGGCGGACAGCGGCACGAACTTGACCTTGGCCGGATCGTTGAAGATCGCGCCGGCGATGGCCCGGCAGACGTCGACATCGAGACCGGTCCAGTTGCCCTTGTCGTCGGGCGAGGAGAAACCAGGCAGGCCCTGGCTGACGCCGCAGGACAGCATGCCACGGTCCTTGACGGTCTTGAGCGTTTGCGCATTCGCGGCTTGGGCAGTGAGGCCGGCGGCGAGAGCAAGAGTGAGAGCCAGGGCTACGCGTTTCATGGGCTTTGGGCCTTTCAAGGTCGTCTCAAGGTCAGGAATGTTGTCTCAGGATCGTTCCGCCAGGCCAGGTCTTCTAAGATCTGGCCTTGCAAGAGTCATGCTGGGAAACCTTGCCGAACACTCGCCAATCTCGGGAGGCCATACCTTCATCCCTCCGAAAGGCGCCCGCCGTTGCGGCTGCGGCGCGCGGTCCGGTCGGACGATGGAACGAAGATCGCGGCAGGCCCCTCAACATGCGGCGACTGAATAGCACCTGCGCATCACAGAACGACTGGCTTGCCGGGTCAAGGGGTTGACGGGAGTCTTCTGTGTTCTGTTATTAACGATGACGGCCTTTCGGCCGGCGCGCGGGCGCGCTTGCGTCCCGTGGAAACGCGGTTTTGAAGGCAGACGAATGGATTCCTCGCACCCCTCCCAGCAGCACGCCGAGACCCGGCTGGTCACCTCCGGCCGCGACACCAAGGCGCAGAAGGGGTTCGTCAATCCACCTGTCTTCCACGGCTCGACCGTGCTCTATCCGACCGCCGAGGACCTGCACGCCCATCGCGGCGAGTTCACCTATGGCCGCCACGGTTCCCCCACCACCAAGGCGTTCCAGGAGACGCTGATGGCGCTGGAGGGGCCGCAATGCGCCGGCGTCGGCATCGTGCCGTCGGGGCTGTCGGCGATCTCCACCACCCTGCTCTCGGTGCTGAAGGCAGGCGACCATATCCTTGTGGTCGACAACGTCTATAGGCCCTCGCGCAATTTCTGCAACGGCATGCTCGCCCGCTACGGCGTCGAGACCACCTATTTCGATCCGTTGATCGGCGCGGGCGTCGACAAGCTGTTCAAGCCCAACACCCGCGCGGTGCTGGTGGAAGCTCCGGGCTCGCAATCGTTCGAGATGCCGGACATCCGCGCCATCGCCGAGGTCGCGCATGCGAAAGGGGCGCTCGTCATCGACGACAACACCTGGGCAACCCCGCTCTACCACCGCTCGCTCGAACAGGGTGTCGACATCAGCATGCAGGCCGCCACCAAGTATATCGGCGGCCATTCCGACATCATGTTCGGGACCATTTCGGCCAACGCCAAGGCCTGGCCGATGATTGCCGAAGGCATCCGCCTGCTCGGCGTTTGCGCCGGGCCCGATGACGTCTTCCTCGCCCTGCGCGGCCTGCGCACGTTGTCGGTGCGGTTGGCGCAGCATCATCGCTCCGGGCTCGAGATGGCGCGCTGGCTGGCGGAGAGGCCTGAGGTTGCGCGCGTGCTGCATCCCGGGCTTGAGACCGATCCCGGTCACGCCATCTGGAAGCGCGACTTCACAGGAGCATCCGGCCTGTTCAGCATCGTGCTGAAGCCGGCGCCGCAGCAGGCCGTCGACACCATGCTCAACACGCTCAAGCTGTTCGGCATGGGCTTCTCTTGGGGCGGGTTCGAGAGCCTTGCGATCCCCTTCGATTGCGACGGCTATCGCACCGCGACCAAATGGGCGCCGGGCGGACCGACGTTGCGCCTTCACATCGGGCTCGAGAGCGTCGACGACCTCAAGGCCGATCTCGACCGCGGCTTCGCAGCCCTCAACGCGGCGATGTGAGCCCGCCGCCGCCAGTGCCTCAGCTCAGCGGTCCAGCGTCTTCGAGGCGGTGCCGCGGTTCTTCCAGATCAGCATGATGTTTCTGATATAGATGACGGTCGCGAGCGACTGCCCGAGGATGATGACGGGCTCGCGCTTCACGACGCCGTAGACCAGCGTCATCAGCCCGCCGCCCATCGAGCAGAACCAGAATGCCATCGGCACCACGCTGTTGCCGGCGCGCTCGCTCGCGATCCACTGCACCAGGAAGCGCGCCGTGAAGAACAATTGCGCGACGAGGCCGAACGCCAGCCAGAAGTCGAACTTGGCGACGAAGACGTCGTAGAGATAGTTGCTCAGCGCCTGACCGTACTGAATGATCATGCGTTCACCTCAATGACTTCGGGCGTCGGCTTCTTGCGGCGGATCAGCCACCACACGCCGGCGAGATCCAAGATGCCGATCCACAGCCGGTCGAAGAAGCCGTAGTTCGATACCCCGGAATGGCGCGGCCGGTCGACCACGTCGACATAGGCGATGTCGTAGCCTTCGCGGCGGACCAGCGCCGGGAGGAAACGATGCAGCCCGTCGAAATAGGGCAGCATCAGGAAGACGTCGCGCCGGAACGCCTTCAAGCCGCAGCCGGTGTCGCGCGTTCCGTCCTTCAGGATCGCGTTGCGAACCCCATTGGCCACGCGCGACTGGAATTTCTTGAAGCCGGTATCCTTGCGTCCGACGCGCTGCCCGGCGGCGAGGCCGACGCGCCCTGCCCCCTTCTCCACTGCCGCAATCAGGTCGGGCAGGAAGGCCGGATTGTTCTGGCCGTCGCCGTCGAGCGTCGCCACGATCGCCCCGCGCGCCGCATGCACGCCGCTGCGCACCGCTGCGGATTGACCGCCCGATCGGGCATGGCGAAGCTGCCGCAGATTGCTCCGCTGTGCCATGATCGCCGCAAGCCTCTCGCCGGTCGCATCGGTCGACCCATCGTTGACATAGATGATCTCGTAGTCCCAGCGGCCATCGAGCGCCGCACCGATCTCGACGATCAGCGGGGCGATGTTGTCGGCTTCGTTGCGCACGGGAACGACGATGGAAACCGAAGGCTGGGACGTCGACAAATCAAGGCTCGTGGTTGAATGACCTGCCCTTGAGGGAACCGAGGGCCTCGGCAGGCAGCCGCTTTTATGGGGCGGATGCCCCGTGGGCAACCCTTTTGAGCCGGCCCGGGATTGATCCCGCAAGCGGCACGATGGTGCCGTCGGCTCGGATGGCAAAGCCGAGCTTTCGGGCCGCGAACCAGTAACGGACGGCCATGGCGCCGACCGTTCCGACCAGGGCGCCGGCGACCACGTCACTCGGGTGATGCGCCAGCAGCACCAGGCGCGTCAGCAGGATCACGATCGCGTAAGTGAACATGACCACGCGCAGGCGCGGCCACAATGCCGATACGGCAAACGCGAGCGCGAACGCTGCCACCGCATGCCCCGAGGGCAGGCTGGCATAAGCCCCCGTTCCCTCGAACGGGACGAAGTTGAACGGATTTGCCTTGCCGCCAACGAAGGGGCGTCCGCGACCGATGGCATATTTCAGGATCTCGGTGACGTGCGCCGACACAGCTATCGAAAGAAACACGTATTGCAGTCGCGTGCCGAGGT
>NZ_JAEMSD010000124.1 GCF_016462955.1 Bradyrhizobium sp.
GTGCAACGGATTGGCGGTGCAGCAGATCAGGTAGGCGCCAGTTTGGAGAACGTGGAAAGCGCCATGCGCAAGGCTGGCGTCGCGGCGTCCAAGGCCGCCAACGATGGCAGTGAGGCATGGAAAAATATAGGAATCGATGCCGCCGCTTTTGCGGCCGGCGATCTAGAGGCTAGGGTCAAAATGGTTGGCGCGGCGATGGAAGCGGTTGGCGGCGACCAGCGCTTTCATGAAGTCCTCGGTGTCCTTGTACGGGCTGCCGATGCGGGTGTTGCGGTCCGCACCGGACAGTTTGCACCAATAGCGGCCGCTCTTGAGGCCGCGGTCGCAGAACCACTGGTAGCCGCTGTAGTTGACGGTCTTGTCCGCCATGGTGCGGCCCTGATGGTCGATGACGAAGTCGAGCGGCAGCTTTTCGATCTCCGGCGCGAGCTGCTGCAGGTCGCCGGTCTCGATCCAGAGCTGTGCATGCCAGCCTCGCTCGGCAATGCGCGGCGCCAACGCCTTCAGGTCGTCCAGGTTCATGCCGCCGCCCGACAACACGGGCTTGCCGTCCTGATACAGGAGATTGATGCGCACGCCCTTGAAGCCGGCATCAGTCAATTCGTCCAGCCGCTTGTCGGTGACGTGCTGATCGAGGATCGCGACCGCGCGCAGCTTGTCCGGAAAGCGCTTCAGGGCTTCGAGCGTGACCTCATTGTCCGAGCCGGCATTGCCGGCATGGACGATGACGCCGCGTGAAATGCCGATCGACTTCCACACGTCGAACAGCATCTCGACCGGGAATTCCTGCTTCGGGGCAAATTTTCCAGAATAGTCGACGGGGAAACGATCGAATGGCCCATAGATGTGGACGTGGCAATCGCAACTCCCGTCTGGGAATTTTTCGAGCTTTTCCGTCATGGCGCTCTCACTTGCCGGTGAAATTTGCGGATCGCCGTTCCGCCGTGGACTTGACGCCTTCCCGGAAATCATCCGTCGCGCGCAGGCGGTTCTGCTCGGTCAGTTCATGATCCGTCGCCGTCTTGACGCGGTCCGCAAGCCCGGCACGCATGGTCGCTCGGGTCGACAGCAGGCCGAGCGGCGCGCATTCGGCAATCTCCTGCGCGAGCGACATGGCGGTCGCGCGGACCTTATCCTGAGGGACCAAGACGCTCGCCAATCCCATCGCCAGCGCCTGTTCCCCGGTGACGCGCCGGCTGGTGTAGAACATCAGCTCGGCGTTGGACTTGCCGATGGCCTCCGGCAGGGTGACGGTCAGTCCGAAGCCGGGATGGAAGCCGAGACGGGTGAAGTTCGCGGCGAACCGGGCCTCGGGACAGGTCACGCGGAAATCCGCCGACATCGCGAGGCCAAAGCCGCCGCCGATTGCGGCGCCCTGCACTGCTGCGACGATCGGCTTCTTGTTCCGGAAGATGCGCACGGCCTCAATATAGAGGTGACCGCTGTCCCGCTGGTCGCCATTGGCCGGCGCGTCCCGGGCCGGCGTATTGAAATCCGCTCCGGCGCAGAACGCCTTGCCCTGCGCGGCAAGGACGACGGACCGGATTTCGGCGTTCGCGTCGATCTTGTCGAGTGCGTCGGCGATGTCGCGGATGAGCTGGAGATCGAAATAATTCAGCGGCGGCCGCTGGATCTCGATCATTGCAACGTGGCCTTGCGAAGTAACTGCGATATCAGTGCTCATATGGCGTCAGATTCCTTTTGTCCTAATCAGCGAAGTCCAAGTCCGCGCGCGATGATGCCCCGCAGGACTTCCGTCGTGCCGCCCTGGATCGTCAGCTTCGGTGCGATCTTGAGCTCGAAGTCGAGCTGGTTGCGGAATACATCCTCTTCGTCGTCCTCGAGGTCGAGCAGCGAAGCGAGTTCGCGCACCCGATGCGGCAGGCCCTGCTCCCAGACTGTGCCAAGGTCCTTAACGATCGCGGCCTCGACGACGGGCTCTCGGCCTGCTTCGAGCATCCCCGCCACCGAGACGGACATGCGGCGCAAAGTGTGCAGCTGCGCGACCAGCCGCCCGATACCGACGGTCACTCGGACATCCGGCTTCGCACCCGCCGCATTGGTGAGCGCGAGCAGCGCGTCGTAAGTCTCGAGAAACCGTTCCGGCCCGGAGCGCTCGTAAGCCAGCTCGCTTGTAGCCTGCTTCCAGGCACCATCGACCTCGCCGATGACATGATCATCCGGAATGAAGGCGTCCTGGAACACGACCTCGTTGAAGTCGCGCTGGCCGCTCATCTGGCCGATGGGCCGGCAGGTGATGCCGGGCGTCTTCATGTCGACCAGAAACGAGGTCAGGCCATGTCGCCGATTCTCCTTGGTCGAACCCGAGGTCCGGAACAGGCCGATCATATAGTCCGCAAGGTGCGCGCTGCTGGTCCAGACTTTCGTACCGTTGATCAGCCAGCCGCCGTCCGTCTTGGTCGCCTTCGTGCTCGCTGCGAACAGGTCCGAGCCCGAGTTCGGCTCGCTCATGCCGATGCAGAAGAAAAGCTCGCCGCGGATGATCCGGGGCAGCACGTCTTGCTTGATCTTTTCATGGGCGTAACGAATGAGAGTTGGGCCGCTCTGCCGGTCCGCGACGAAGAAGCGCCGCACGGGAGCATTGGCGATCCGCATTTCCTCGGTCACAACATAGCGCTCGAGGAAGCTGCGCTCCTGACCGCCATATTTCTTGGGCCAAGTCATTCCGATCCAGCCTTTCGCACCGACACGACGGGAGAACTCATCCGCGTTCTTGTCGCCGACCTCCGGCCTGTCAGGATCGAACGTGCCGGCGGCGATCTCGCTCTCCAGAAACGCCCGGACCTCCTTGCGCAGTTCCTGGCAACGAGCTGGCAGGCGCATGGCGTCGAAATGGATGAGGGACATCGCGGCTCCTTTCAGCGAGAGGCCAGCAGGGGCCAGAGTTCCCGGGGACCTCTGGCCGCAATGAGCTCGCCGAGCTTGAGGCTCCAGAACGTTTCGTCACCAAACTCATCCCGCCACGACAGCAGACGGAGCGTGAACCGGTGCAGGATATGCTCGTCGGTGAAGCCGATCGCGCCGTGCACCTGATGGGCAATGCCGGTCCCGACCTCAGCGGCCTCGCTGCAGCGAATCTTGGCCGCAGCAACCTCCAGCAGCGCGGCGGCGTCATCGAAGCCGGTGTTGGCGATCGTATCGGCAGCGGACGCCGCAGCGGACGCTGCCGCAGCGACCTCGCCGCCGAGCCGCGCGAGACTGTGCTGGATCGCCTGGAATTTTGAGATCGGCTTCTCGAACGCGACACGCTGCTGCGAATAAAGAACCGAGAGTTCGAGAATTCTGTCCAGAGCGCCGGCAATCTGCTGCGCTCGCGCCGCTGCGCCCATCAGCAGGAGAACGTCCTTCTCCTGTGTTCCCGCCTCCTCCAAGCGTGCACTGTGAACCGGCAGAACGTTCGCGAGCTCCACGGTGTCGCGCGCGTCCCCCGCGAGGCTCTTGCCGGGCTTCAGCTTGCAATCGGCGGTTCGGACCAGAGCGACCAACGGTCCCTGGTCCCCAGTCGCCAGCACGGCGAGATGCTCGACATCGCTGGCAAAGGGCACCATGCGGGCCCGGCCGTTGACGCGGCCAGCCTTGTCGAGCGTGAGATGATCCTTCGGCCGTACCGGCGCCACCGTCATCGGGCCGCCCGGCGCAGTCAGGCCCGCACGGTCGAGCAGCCATCCGGCCAGAAGCGTTTCCGCGAGGGGCACTGCCAAGGCCGCGCGGCCGGCCTCGCGAATGATGCCGAAGCCATCGGCGAGCGACGCGCCAGCACCGCCGCCGGTCTCGGAGGCCCAGGCGAGGTCCAGTCCGATTTCCTGAAGCGACAACCAGAGCGGCGCCTTCCAGGCGTCGTCGCGCTGCTGCACGATGGTCTGCGGATCGGCCAGATCCGCCAGGACACGCGCGGCGGTTTCGACGACGAGGGTTTCAGAAGCTGACATCGTCATTCTCTCGTTAGGTGGATGGAGGGCGTGGCCCGATCACGCCCTCGGTTCGCAGCGCGGAGATCTCAGGATCCGACATCTCGAGCATCGATGACAGTACCTCGTCGGTGTTCGCCCCCAATCTGGCTGACACCGCGGCAGGCAATCTGTCGGCGCCGTGGATGCGGATCGGGCTGTCCGGGATCACGATCCGCCCGAACTGCGGATGCTCGATCCATTCGAGCATGCCGCGCGCATGCATGTGCCGGTCGTTGCAGACCTCTTCGAGGTCGCGTACCGGCGCGGACGGCACTTTGAATTTCGCCAGCGCTGCGCAGGCCTCCTCGCGGGTGATCTTCGAGCTCCAGTCCGCGATCAGCTGGTCGGTTTCGTCCATGTTGCGGACTCGCGCAACCTTGTCCCGGAAACGCGGATCATCAGCGAGCTCGGTCCGCCCGATGGCTTGCAGCAGGGCGGACCAATGCTTGTCGTTGGTCGCGATGATCGCGATGTAGCCGTCGCTTGCCGGATAGACATTATAGGGCGCAGCGGAGAGCCCGCCGTGTCGATTGCCAGTGCGCGGCGGCGCCCGGCCGATGTCGTACATGTAGGCAAGGTTGGAAGCGAGCGCGGGAAACACGGCTTCCTGCATCGCCACTTCCACCAACCGGCCGACGCCCGTGATCTGCCGCTCGTACAATGCCGTCATTACGCCGGCATAAAGATGAATACCGCTCATGAAATCGACCAGCGCCGGGCCGGCCTTTACGGGCGGACTGTCCGGAAAGCCGGTGACGCTCATCAGTCCCGACACGGCCTGAACGGTCACGTCCATCGCCAGATTGTCCTTGTCCGGACCCGACAGTCCGTAGCCGGACCCCGAGGCGTAAACTAGCCGGGGATTGAGCTCGTGCAGCACCGACCAGCCGATGCCGAGACGATCCATCACGCCGGGCGCGTAGTTCTCGAGCAGAACGTCGGCGTCCTTGACGAGACGCTTGAGGATTTCCTTGCCCTTGGCGGATTTCAGATCGAGCGTGATGCACTTCTTGTGGCCGTTCAGCATCGCAAAAGGCGCGCCTGAGCCGCGGCTGACGCTGTCGCGCTGTCGAACCGGCTCGCCGGCAAGCGGCTCGATCTTGATCACCATGGCCCCGGCCTTGGCCATCAGATAGGTTGCGTACGGCCCTTGATAGACCTGACCAAGATCGATGACAGTAAGGCCATCGAGCGGAAGATTGCGTCGACCCAGCATGTGTCCTTCTCGAATTTCCTTGCAACGGCTATCTCAGCTAAGCGCCGAGATACGCCTCCTGGATGTCGGGGGCGTCGGCGATCTCGCCGGCCGATCCCTCGCGCACGATCGAGCCCACCCTCAGCACATAGGCGCGATCAGCAATCTTAAGCGCCGCACGCATGTTCTGTTCGACCAGAAGCGCCGAGAGGCCCTTGGCCCGCAGCGCGCCAATCGCGCCGAGCACGAATTTTGAGAAGAACGGCGACAGGCCGAGTGACGGCTCGTCGAACAGGATCAGCCGGGGCCGCGCCATCAGGCCGCGACCAATCGCCAGCATCTGCTGTTCGCCGCCGCTGAGATTGCCGGCCGCCTGACGATAGCGCTCGCGCAAACGCGGAAACATGTTCAATACGTCCTCGACCGAGAACACGGGGCCGCTGCCGAACGCGTCGACGATCTTCAGGTTGGCCTCAACCGTCATCGACGGGAATATCTCGCGCCCCTCGGGTACGTGGCTGATCCCCGCGCGGCTCAGCGTCCAGGGCTTGCGTCCGTCGATGCGCTTCTCTGCGAACTCGATGCGGCCCGCCGCGATAGGCAGTACGCCGGAGATCGCGTTCAACAGCGTGGTCTTGCCCGCACCGTTCGCGCCGAGGATGGCGACGATCTCGCCGCGATTGACCGAGAGCGAGACGCCGCGTAGCGCGACGACCTTCCCGTAAGCCGCCGAGACGTCCTTGACCGTCAGCAGCGTGCCATCACTCTTCATCGTCAGCCCCCAGATACGCGGTCACGACTTCCGGATGACTGAGAACGTGATGCGGCTCGTCCACCACGACAGGCCTGCCGTCCACGACGACAAGCGCGCGGCCACAGAGTTGCCGGATCACGGCCATGTCGTGCTCCACGATCAGGATCGTCCGCCCCGGCGCGATCGCACGGATCAGCGCGATGAAGTCGGCAGTCTCCCGGCCGTTCATGCCGGCTGCCGGTTCGTCGAGAAACATGATCTTCGGATCGGACATCAACGCGATGCCGACAGCGAGCCGGCGCTGCACGCCATAGGCCAACACGCCCGCCTTTCGATGCCGCTCTCCGTCAAGGCCGATAAGCGTGAGCACCTCCTCGACGCGAGTCTGGAAGGCCTGCTGATCCCTAGCAAAGGTCTTGCTGCCGAAGATTCGGCCCAGGACGCCGTGGTGAAAGCTTGCATGGCGCCCGAACAGGAGATTTTCGAGCACCGTGCTTTCGGCGAACACCGCTGTCCTTTGAAAGGTCCGGGCGACACCCGAGCGCGCGATGTGGTGCGGCGGCATCCCCGCGATCTCGCTGCCCATGATGCGGATTGATCCGCTGGTAGGGACCGTGATACCGCAGAGGATGTCGAACAACGTCGACTTGCCCGCGCCATTCGGACCGATGATGCCGAAAATCTCGCCTTCCTGAACATCGAGGCTGACGCCGTTCAGGGCCGTCACGCCGCCATACCGCTTGACGATATCGCGGGCCGAGACGGCTGGACCCTCAGCGACTGCGATCGTCATCTGTCTTCCTTCCCAACCGGTCACGCAGGGCAACGCCCAGTTGATGCAGCCCCCCGGGGGCAAACATCATGATCAGAATGATGATCGACGAGAACACCAAGATCCTTATGTTCGGATCGAGGTTCATCGCCTGAGGTATCAACGTGAATATGGCAGCACCGATGACAGGGCCGACCACGAGTTGCGCGCCGCCCAGCAGCACCATCAACAATCCGTCCACAGTGTTCGCGACGCTGAACACCTCGGGTGTCACGATCTGGGTATAGGGAACAGCCAGCGCGCCGGCCAGCGCAGCGAACGGCGCGCTCAGCATGAATGCCTTCAGCCGGACACGCGCGACATCGACGCCCACGGAGCGAGCGAGATGGGGATTTTGGCGTACACTGTCCATCGCGGCACCGAAGGGCGACCGGCGCAAGGCTACGAGGAACAGGATAGCGAGCAGAAGAATGGTTGCCGTGACCGCGAAGTAGGTTTGCGGATCCGACAATTGAAGTGGACCAATCTCGATCGGTGGGAAGCCGAACAGACCGAGCGGACCTCCGGTGATCTCCTCCAGATTCGTCGCCGCGACCATGGCGACGCCGGTAAGCCCCCACGAGACGATCGAGAAATACGCGCCGGTCAGGCGCAGTGTAATGACTCCGATGATCGCGGCCAGCACTACGGACAAGACGAGCGCGATGAGCACCGAGACCTCGAAAGGCAGCCCCAGTTTGCCCATTCCGATCGCCGCGCCGTACGCTCCGACACCGAAAAACAAGCATTGGCCAAGCGGGACTTCGCCGACACCGCCGAGGATGATGTTGATGCTCAAGGCAAACAAGGCGAACGCGCAGGTATAGCCTGCCAGAGTTACCACAAACGGGTCGGTGAAGGTGTAAGCGAACACCGCGATGGCAATGAGGGCGCAGGCGACGTAGGAGGCCTCCCGCGCGGTGCGTCCAGACCTTTTCTTGTCCGAGACAGCGACCTGCTCTCTGTCGATCATCGTGCCGAAGTCCTGGGTCGCCATACTTAGTGCCGATGTTGCTGGAGTTGACCAAGCAGTCCCTGTGGACGGAACAGCAGCGTGGCGATGACAAGCGCCCAACCCAACGCGGGCGTCCAAGAGACCGAGACATAAGTTTCGAACAGCGCGTTGGCGACACCGATCAGAAGCGCTCCCAGCATCGCGCCGGGAATACTGCCCATGCCGCCCAGGATGACGACGGTAAATCCGACGATCAGGGCGCTGTATCCCATGGTCGGATAGATCGTCGTGATCGGCGCCAGCAGGGCACCGGCAAGACCCGCCGCGGCGACCCCGAGTACAAAGGCAAGCGCGCGTATCCAGGGCACGTCAATCCCGGAATAAAGCGCGCCGCGCGCGTTCTGGGCAACCGCGACGACCTGCTGACCCTTGATGCTCAGGCGAAGCCACAGGCCAAGGGCACCGAGCACGAGCACCGAGCAAACGAAGATGAATGCGCGCTGCGAAGTGACGAAGATCCCGAGAAATCGCATCGTGCTCTGCCCTAGAGGCGACGGCACAGGAAGCGGATCCGGCCCGAAGATCAGGATCAATCCTGCCACCGCGGCCTGACCGAGCGCGAAGGTCACGATAAGCGAGCCGTGATGCGAGTCTCCGTAGAGGCTACGCCGGATGACAATCCATTCGGTCAGAGCTCCAATGATCACGACGATCAGGACGGATAGCGGAACAGCCGCCAAATAGTTCAGGCCTTGCGACGTCAGCAAATAGCAGGCGTAGCCGCCCATGGCGAAGAACGCGCCATGAGCAAAGTTTGCGATACCCACGATTCCAAAGATCAGCGTAAGGCCGACGGCGATGACGGCATAGCCGGCGCCCAGCACCAATCCGTTGACGAGGGTTTGAGCAAGAAGTTCCAAAGCCAACGCACCTTCTACTTTGATCAGCGCTCGATCATCAGTTCGCGCTGACGCGCTCAAGCTGAACGACAGCCCCGTTCTCGACCCGTTGAATGTAGAAATATGGCGCCCGTGCCCTGCCCTTTTCGTCGAACTTCAGCAGCCCACGCGGGCTCTGCCAGGCGCCTTCACGAATGACCTTGGAGATCTTGTCGTAGTCGCTATCGGTGCCGGCCTTGTCCATGGCGGACGCAATCAGGTTGATCGCTTCGAAGATCACCAGCTCGCCCTTGCCCGGGACACTGTTGAACTTCTTCTGGTAGTTCTCGACGAAGTCCTTGCCGTCCGGCCCCGGATCGGACGCCATGAAGATCTCACCCGTGATGACGCCGTTCATGGCGCCTTCTGAGGGCTTGATCATGCCCGGCGTCACAACGCCTGGCGACATCACCTCGGTCTTGAAGCCGCCGATTTGGCGCACCTGCTTCCAGAGCTGCGCGGCGCGCGCCGGATAGGCGTCGGCGACGTAAATCATGTCCGGATTGCTTGCCTTGATCTTGGTGAGGATCGACGTGAAGTCGTTCGTCTCCGCGTCGTAGGTTGATGTGCTGACCAGCTCAATGCCAGCCGACTTGAGGCTCTCCCTGAGCTTCTCGAGAACAGTTTTGTTGAACTCGGAATTCTCGCCCATGTAGGCGACCGTCTTCGGCTTCAACGTCTTGACGATATAGGCGTTAAACGCCTCCGAATTCAGCGAGACGGTATTGTTGATTTGAAATAGCCAGGGGCTGCCCTGATCGGTGATAGCATCGGCCTGTGCGCCCGCGTTCACCTGCAGGATCCGCTTCTTCGTCACGGAAGATTCCGCGAGCACGACCGAGCTATTGGTCCCACCGGTAATCGCCTTCACGCGCCCGACGGACATCAGCTTCTGGACCGCTGCGACTCCGCCCTGCGGGGTGCCTTTTTCGTCTTCGAAGACCAACTCGAGCTTCCGGCCACTGAGAATGCCGCCGCGTTGATTGATGAGGTCCGCTGCATATTCGGCGCCGCGCTGCAGCTCTTGTCCGTAAGTCGCTGCCGCGCCGCTCAGCGGCAGCGCAAGGCCGATCTTTACCGGGTCGGCGGCCATCGCGCTGGGCGCGTAAGCGAGCTGCAAAGTGGTGGCCACGACGGCCCCCACCGAAAACATGACCTTCATGCGATAAGCAAGCTTCATCGTTTTTCCCCTATGATTATCTGCCGGACGAGCTGCGACGCCGCGGCGGCTTTCTTGAATGCAGGTCGGCTCAGACGTTCGAGCTCAACTCAAATTGCGCTGAAAGAGATCGAACAAGCGCTCCCAATGCCGCTCGGTGCTGGCCTTGTGGTAGAGGCGCCGGGTCGGAAACGCGAAGCCGTGTTCGGCTTCCGGATAGTATTCCATCCGTCCGTTAATGCCGCTCGTCTTGATCGCCTGCGACACCTGCTCGAGCATCTCGGATGGCGCGTAGTGATCATGCTCGGCCAGCGCAAAGTAGATCTCGCCCTTGATCTTGTCGGTGACGAGATGCGCGGAGTCCGACTGGTCGGTGACGAGGCGCGCGCCATAGACGGAGGCGCCGGCGGCCATGCGATCGGGAAACACGCCCATCGCGCGATAGACGTAGCGACCGCTCATGCAATAGCCGACGCATCCCGTCTTGCCCCGCCGCGCCGCCGGCTCGTTGGCCAGGAAGTCGAACATGACTTGGGTGTCTTCCATCACCATGGTGTTGGTGAGGTGTCGGTTGAGTTTCCACATGAGCTCCAGCTTGTCCGCGCAGGCGGGGTCCCACAGCCGGTTGGCGTCGAGATCGACGCAGCGGACCATGCGGTAATACATGTTCGGCATGATAACGTAGTAGCCGACGGTGGCGAGACGCCGGCACATGTCGGACAGTTCCTCGCGGACGCCGACCGAGTCCATATAGAAGATGACGACAGGGAACGGTCCTGGACGGTCCGGGTGAAACACATACGTGTTCATCACCCCGTCCTTGGTTTTCAGATCGACAACCTTCTCCTGCACGACTCCACCCTTCTTACCATTTTTGCCCCCGCGCGTTCGAGGCGTGGAGTGGGCGGAAGAATGTGCCGGGCTGCAGCTAAAAGCCAGCGCATTACAGATATGCGTGCGAATTTACAGATATGTGAAAATGGATCAGCTCAGTTGCGGGTTTTTGTCGCGGATGCGCTGTCCTCCCGCGTTACGAATTTGTCGATGCCTTCGCGCAGCGATCGCAGGATCTGCGTTCGTTTGGACACCAGCCGCTCGACTGGGCCGCCGACGCCGATCGCCAGGATGCGGCCGTGGCGCCGCTCCGGCAACAACATACCGATGACCCCTGCTCCGGCCGTCACGGTGTGAAGCGAGATGACGTAGCCGTCCTTGCGGATCTTGCGCAGCTTCTGCATCAGCTCCTTCAGGTCGACCTTCTTCTTCCGATCCTCCTCCTCAAAATTGATGCGGCGCACGAGCTTCTCGATCATGTCGTCCGAACGGGCGCTCAAGAGCATCCATCCGAGGCCCGAGCGGGCAAGGGGCCGGATCGTCCCAGGCCTGATCGAAAACTGGATCGTACGCGGCGAAGGTTGAACGTGAATGTATTGCATGTAGAGGTCGCTCTGGGTCGCGATGCTGACCGTCTCTTCAGTTTCCTTGTTGAGATGGTTGACCAGCGCCGAGATTCCGCGCTCGCCGAACAGCGCGCCCTGCACCCAGTGCCCGAGCTGCACGATGCGCATCGTCGGCATGTAAGTGCGCGAGTAACGATCGAAGTCGACATAGCCGAGCACGACCATGCTCTTGAGGACCGCGGAAGCGCTGGAGACGGGGTAGCCGAAGCGCAGCGCAACCTCCTTCAGACTCAGGGGACGCTGCATTTCGTCGAAATATTCCAGGATCTCGAACAATCGCTGGGCCGTCTTGATGACCTCTTTGGACATGCTTTCCTCGCTTGGTATTTTCACATAGATAGAAAAATTTTCTCATGAGCGAAAGTTATTTCGCGGGTACTCGGCCCTTGCTAAAATACTCACCAAACGGAGGGCGACCATGGTTTCTGCCGAGCAGATGAAGTTCGAAGTGTCCGATCGGGTCGCGACGATCACGTTCGACCGGCCGGACAAGATGAACGCGTGGACTCCGGTGATGGAGAGCGAGCTCCGCCGCCTGTTGGCAATCGCATCCGAGGACGACGAGGTCCGCGCGATCGTGATCACCGGCGCGGGCCGGGGCTTCTGCGCGGGCGCCGACATGGGCCGCCTGTCGGATGCGTCGTTGGGAAGCGCGGCCGCCGCTGTACCGATCGCTCCCCCGGTGAGCGACGACGATCAGGCGCAGCGATACAGCTATCTCCTCGCCGTTCCCAAGCCGATCATTGCGGGCATCAATGGCGCGATCGCGGGCGTTGGTCTTTGCATCGCGCTGTATTGCGATCTCCGCTTCATGGCGGCAGGCGCGAAGCTGACCACGTCCTTTGCCCGGCGCGGCCTGATCGCAGAGCACGGCAGCGCCTGGATGTTGCGTCAGCTCATCGGACCGATGAACGCCGCGGACCTGCTGCTGTCGGGGCGCGTGGTCGAGGCCGCGGAAGCCGACCGGCTCGGCCTGGTCAGGATGCTGCCGGCAGACAGCTTTCGCGAGGCAGTTCAGCAGACCGCGTCGGATTTTGCCAATCTCTGCTCGCCCCGATCCATGCGCATCATCAAGCAGCAACTTACGGCAGCCCCGCGACAAACCCTCGCCGAAGCGACGCAGCTCGCGAACAGGGAGGTCGCAATCTGCCGGGGAACCGAAGACTTCAAGGAAGGCGTTGCCCATTTCGTCGAAAAGCGGAGGCCAAGCTTTACCGGCAAGTGATGCGAGAACGCGAGCGTCTTTCGATGGAACTACGGGTCAGGCCGAGCGTGTGCCCCGTCATCAGGCCGGTCGGACTTGGCTCGGCCAGCGCGATGTCTTCAGTAGCGGCGCGCCACCCCTCGACGATCGCGAGAAAGCTGCGCCCTTCCTCGGTGATGTTCTACACGTCCGGCTCGCGCACGACCAGCTTCTGGCCGAAGATATCAAGATCCGGCGCACGTTCGGCGAGCCGCTTCATCCGTCCGGTCCATTCCTGGCCACTCTTAAAGAGGATGGCAAGGTGCTGCTTGATGACCTCGAGCCTGGCGCGTCCTTCGGTCTGGCCGTCGAGAATCTTCAGGATCGAAAGCTGGAAACTCACAAGCGACTCAGACGCTACCATTCAACGTCGCCGTATATTTGAGCCGAGCACGATGTGGAAGTCATGACGGTTACGCTGAAACAGGATACCGGCCCTGTCGATGCACTCGGCTGGACCTGCCTGCGGGACCCGACTAACCTGCCGTCAGATAGACACGAAATCAGAAGGTCGGCTCGGCATTGCCGGATCTCCGCGTAATAGCCGGCACATCAGACGATGGCCAGAAGAAGCAAGAGAGCGACACCGGACGAGCAGATCACGGAAGCGACGAGCTACGGCCCGCCGGCCGCGGGATCCGTCAAGTCGGCGGGAAGTGTGCTGCGAATCCTGGAGTTCTTCGACGAGATCCAACGCGACGCGCGCGTTGCCGAAGTGGCCGAACGGCTGGGATTTCCGCAATCGTCGACCTCGATCCTGCTCAACTGCCTCGTCGAGCTCGGCTACATGGATTATCTGCAGGAGAGCCGCAGCTTCCTGCCCTCGCCGCGCGTGACCCTGCTCGGGACCTGGCTCGACAAGGGCCCAGTCAGAAACGGCAGCCTGATGCGGATGCTCGAAGAGCTGTCCCATAAAACGGGCGACACCGTCATCATCGCCGCGCGAAGCGGAATCTATGCGCAGTATATCCACGTCTTGCAGGCCCGTGCGACGATGCGCTTTCATGTCCCGCCCGGATCCAGGCGCCTCGTGGTCTGGTCGGCCACCGGGTTTTCGCTATTGACGTCGAGCAGCGACAAGGAGATCCGCAGCCTGTGTACGCGCACCAACGCGGAAGCCGCGCTCGGCATAACCCGGATCGACATCAATCAGGTGCTCGAAAACGTCGAGCGAACGCGGCGTGAAGGCTTCTTCTTCTCGGCCGGTCTCGTCACCCCCGGCGCCGGATCGATTGCCGTGCCGCTGCCCGAGGGCATCGACGGCTGGAACCGCGCGCTTGCGGTCGCGGTCTCAGGCCCACTCCAGGATATCACGCGGCGACAGACGGAGATCGTCACGCTGCTCAATGATGTATTGCAGCGCTATCTCCGCCCCACAGCCTCGGTTTAGGCCGCGCCGGCGGCTGCCGGCCGGTCGACGAGCAGGGGCCAGAGACCCTCGCCGCCTTGCGCGCAGATCATCCGGCCGATCTTGTCCTGCCACCAGGGTTCCGCCCCCCATTCGTCGCGCCACGACCAGAGACGGCGAGTGGCATAGTGCAGCGGATGCTCCTGGGTAAACCCCATCGCGCCATGGACCTGATGGCAGAGGGCCGCGACCTGACCGGCAGATTCACCGCATCGCGATTTTGCAATCGCCACGGCCAGCGCGTCATCGCCCAGCCGCGGCGACTCGGTCAGCGCGTCGCCTGCCGCCGACGCCGCCGCAAAGTGGCCTGCCGCAATCGCCAGCATGTGCTGGATGGCCTGGAACTTCGCGATCGGGCGGCCGAACTGCACGCGCTCATTGGCGTAGGACAGCGCATAGTCCATGCACCGTTCCATCCCGCCGATCATCTGCTGCACACGGATAGCTGCGCCGAAGGGCATCAAGCCGTCAGCTCCGAGACTGGCGGGCGCCGGCAAGACATCGCTCGCGGCCAACTGCACGCCGCCGAAGTCGACATCTTCGCGCGGCTCGTAGGCGACGTTGCGCCGCATCTTGTTCGAGCGCGCTTTGGCGGTCGACACGCGGCAGAGGAAGGCTTTGCCATTTGCGTTGTGTGCAAGGACCAGCGCGGTCGGAGCTTGCTGGCCCCAGGCGACGTGCCGGGCGATACCTTGCAAGGTCGTACCTGCCGCACCCGAGACGATCGTGATGCGATCCTGCGGATTAACCGGCGCAAGCGTCACCGCGCCCGCGATGACGTCGCCGCCGGCGTCGGTCCAGAGCGCGTTGGCGATCATGGTCTCCGCCAGAGGCAGCGGGACGGAATGAAATGCGGATCTGCGGATCAGGTTTGCCCCAACGTTCGGGGCAAGCCCCGCCCCGCCCTTCATTTCCGGCACCAGCGCCAACGGCAGGCCGGCATCTTCAACCGCGCGCCATGGCGCATCAGGCCAATGCCCCGCGTCTGCCGCGGACAGAACCTTCTTGTCGATGTGCTGCGCGAAGAGGCGATCGGCCTGTTCGAGCACAATGGCGGACATGTCTTCCATGGCATTTCCCCGTCAGCGCAGGCCAAGACCGCGGGCAATCATCCCGCGCAGGATTTCCGGCGTGCCGCCGCGAATGGTGAACGATGGCGCGTGCAGCAACACATGTGCCATGGCCTGCGAATACTCGTCATCATCATCGAGACTTGCCTCGACCGGCAACAGCTTCCGCACCGCTTCCGGGACTTCCCGCTCGAATGCCGTGCCGACATCCTTGACCAGTGCAGCTTCGGTC
>NZ_JAEMSD010000567.1:0-2876 GCF_016462955.1 Bradyrhizobium sp.
CTCTACGAGCTTGCCGAGAAGCTGGTCGATTTCGAGGACTATTTCCGCCGCTGGCGCTTCAACCACGTGACGACAGTCGAGCGCGTCATCGGCTTCAAGCGCGGCACCGGCGGCACTGGCGGCGTCAGCTATCTCAAGCGCATGCTGGAGGTCGAGCTGTTTCCGGAACTGTGGCGCGTGCGCACGATTCTGTAGGGATGTCCATGACCCGGCTTCGCGTCTACGACGACACCAAGGCGCTGTTCCACTTGCCCGACGGCGTGATTTATCTCGACGGCAACTCGCTGGGTGCGCTGCCGTTGGGCGTTGCCGAGCGTGTCAATCGCGTGATCACCGAGGAGTGGGGCAAGGAGCTCATCCGCGCCTGGAACACCGCCGGCTGGTACGCCCAGCCGCGTCATGTCGGCGACCGCATCGCGCGGCTGGTCGGCGCCGAGGCGGGCTCCGTGATGGTTGGCGACACGCTGTCGCTCAAGGTCTATCAGGCGCTCGCCGCCGCGCTCGACATGAACTTGTCGCGCAAGGTGATCCTGTCGGATACCGGTAACTTCCCGACCGACCTCTACATGGCCGAGGGCCTGATCGAAACGCTCGGGCGCGGCCATCAATTGCGCCTGGTCGCACCGGAGCAGATCGAGACCGCGTTGTCCGAGGACGTTGCGGTGCTCTACCTCACCGAGGTCGACTATCGCACCGGACGCCGCCACGACATGGCGACGCTCACCGCGAAAGCGCGTGCGCTCGGTATCGTCACGGTGTGGGACCTCGCTCATTCCGCCGGCGCGTTGCCGATCGATCTCGCCGGGACCGGCGCCGATTTCGCCGCGGGGTGCACCTACAAATACATCAACGCCGGTCCCGGCGCGCCGGCGTTCCTCTATGTCGCGCCGCGCCACGCCGACAGCGCGCGGGCCGCTCTGTCGGGGTGGATGGGCCACGCAAAACCGTTTGCGTTCGAGCTTGCCTACGCGGCGGCGGGCGGCGTCGAGCGCATGCGCGTCGGCACCCCGCCGGTGCTCGCCATGGCGGCGCTGGAGGCTTCGCTTGATATCTGGGACAGGGTCGACATTGCCGAAGTTCGTGCGCGTTCGCTGTCGCTCGGCGATCTCCTGATCAGTGAGGTCGAGCGCCGCTGTCCGCAGCTCAAGCTCGTCACCCCACGCGTGCACGAGCGCCGCGGCTCCCAGGTCTCCTTCGCCTTCGAGGGCGGCTACGCCGCCATGCAGGCCCTGATCGCCCGCGGCGTGATCGGCGATTTTCGCGCGCCCGACATCATGCGGTTCGGTCTCACGCCGCTGTACATCGGCGAGAGCGAGATCGTGCGGGCGGCCGAGATCGTCGAGGAGGTGATCGTGGGCGAGGCGTGGCGGCGGCCGGAATATCAGGTTGTGAATGCGGTGACGTGAGTCCGGTCTCGTGCCCCGGACGCAGCGCAGCGCTTTCCCGGCGATGCGATGGATCGTCCGGTAGCGGTGCGCTGCAGAGCCGGGGCCCAGGCCGCATCGAAATCGCCGCGATGGGTCCCGGCTCTGCGCAGCAACGCTGACGCGTTGCAGCGCGTCCGGGGCACGAGAACGTTGGCGTCGAGCGCCGATGACCATTACCTCGGAGGTTATTGCTTTGCCGCGCGCAGCAATTCACGCTGAGACGGCAATGAATTGAGAGGAGATCCGATGACGCCGCTCGAGAAACTCAAAGCGATGAAGATGCCGTTCGCCGAACTCAAGGGCGTCGAGTTTGTCGAGGCCGAGAAGGATCGCGTGGTGGCGCGGATGATCGTCCGGCCGGATCTCTGCACGCTTCACCACACCGTGCATGGCGGAGCCGTGATGGCGCTGGCCGATTCCGTTGGCGCGGCGGCGACCGTGATCAATCTGCCTGAGGACGCCAAGGGCACAACCACGTTGGAGAGCAAGACGAACTTCATCGGCGGGGCGAAGCAAGGAACCGCCATCATCGCCATTGCCACTCCGGTACATCGTGGCCGGCGGACCCAGGTCTGGACCACCCGATTGGAAACCGAGGACGGCAAGCTGGTCGCCGTGGTGACCCAGACACAGCTGGTCCTGTAAGACTACGGGACCCTGATTTTGTTAACGAATTAGTCGCGTCTGGTGCTCGAAAGTTGGGCAAGTCTCCGTCTTGAAAATTATGGTGCGATGCACAATATAGGAGGCCTAGGGATTCGAACGCCTCCTCGAGGGACACCAAGAGGAGTTTTGACGTGATACTTGAAGACACCGTTCGCTCCGTTCCCGGCTATGTGCGGACCCTGATCCAGCAGGAAGAATTACCGCTCTTGCGCGATCATCTGCTGAGGCTGGACGCCGGCAGCCGCCATGACCGTTTCAACGGCTTCCTCGACGACAGCTTCATCGAGCGCTACGCCGCCCGCTGCGCCGAGGACGGCACCGTGATCGTTGCCTATATCGTCGATGGCGTGGTGCGTGGTGCGGCCGAGCTGCATCCGCCGGAGGGCGACTGCCTGCCTGAAGTCGCCTTCAGCGTGGAGGCCTCCGGGCGTCGCCAGGGCGTGGGCACGATGCTGTTCCGCCGTTTGATCGCGGAGGCGCGCTGGAAGGGCTACAAGCAATTGCGCATCACGACGGGCGCCGAGAATCACGCGATGAGGGCGCTCGCCAGGAAGTTCGGCGCGCATCTGGCTTTCCGCCACGGCGAATCGACCGGTACGATCGACCTCGCCAGGACGCCCGAGGCCGAGCTCGCCGATCTCGCGGCATCTCCATTCAGAGCCGGGCGCGCTCTTCTCAGCTTCAACAGCACGTGCTGGAAGCTGATCTCGAGCATGTACGACAATCGCGCCGCATAGCCCACGAAGCTTGTGGCCAGGTATCACGAAGCGGCCCGGCGAGGCC
>NZ_JAEMSD010000567.1:2886-4049 GCF_016462955.1 Bradyrhizobium sp.
TTCGTATTTCTGCGCGATAAAACGAGTGCTCAGCTGCGGGTGCCAGCACCGAAGCGGCGGACGACGCGGCGTTCGACCACGACGGAGCGCTGCGCGCCCTGTTCGCCGGCAATGACGCGCGTGGCGGTGATGCGGCTGTTGGTGCGGGCCTGCTTCTTCACCTCGGCCTGCACGACGTCGAGCGGCATCCCCATCAAGGCTGCAGCGATCTCGGCCTGCTGCGCCTGGTCGTCGGTGATACCGACGGCGGCGAAGATCGCCTCGTCCAGGGTGGGCGGATCGTGGCGGACGCGCCGCGTGCCATACTTCGTCTTCCAGTCTGCGCTCATAACGGCCTCATCTTGATGCCGGGATACCTAGTGCCCCAAATGTTGCATTGCAATATGAATTCGGTGTGGCAGCTCAGCTATGCACCGGTCGGGTGTCAGGGCGGTGACGCCGCACCTGCGCCGACTTCAACCCGCTTCTGAGGCCAGCGTTTCAGGGCTGCGTGTCCGGATTCCGTCAGCCCGTAAATTCCCCGTTCAGTGCGTTCGAACCAGCCATACACATTGTTAAGCAAGATCTTGCCTGCATCGGGACAGCGTTCGCGCAGCTCGCGCACGCGCATTGGGCCTTCGGCCAGCGCCGACGCGCAAGCCAGTGCCTGCTGTCGATAGGCTGTCATGATCGGTGCACGGGTGCTGCCGCCAAGCACGGGATCGCCTTGGCGCCGCTGATGCTCCCTGACGAGACGGGAGCGCAACTTGGGCTCGCGGCGTGGCGCTGCGGTGGGCGGCTTGACCAGCACCTCGACCTGGCCGCGCTCGGTCACTCCGAGCATGCCGAAGCCGAGCCGGCGGCAGAGATTCCGATAGCGCGCGTCGCTCTCGCGTCCCTTGCCACGCGCCGACATCTTCGCCGCGATCCAGACCTCGTCGCCGGCGGGCGCCCGGTCGACCGCCTGCAAGATCAGCTCGAGATTGAAGGCAAGCTTGAGCTCGCCGATGACCACGACCGGCGGATCCTCGGCGCTGAGGCCGACCAGATCGCAGCCGCCGATCTCGCCCTTGACCGTGAAGCCGAGCTCTTCGAGGAAGCGTTTGACGGGCAGGTAAAGCGCGGTTTCCAACGGCGTTCCGATCGGAGAATCAGTTGTAGACAGTCTAGTGCCTTCTTGGCTC
>NZ_JAEMSD010000125.1:0-2016 GCF_016462955.1 Bradyrhizobium sp.
CCTACCAGATCGGCGCGTTGCAGGCGATCGCGACCGCGGCCGGCCACAAGGTGACGCATGTGAAGGCGCATGGCGCGCTCTCCAACGTCGCCTGCGAGGACGACATGACCGCGAAGGCGATCGCCGCCGGCATCAAGGCGGTGGATCCCAGCCTGATCTTCGTCGTGCTCGCCAATTCGAAGCTGGTGAAGGCCGGTGAAGACGCCAATTTGCCGATGGTGCACGAGGTGTTCGCCGACCGCGCCTATGAGGACGACGGCAATCTCGTCTCGCGCAAGAAGCCGGGCGCGGTGCTGCACGATCCCAAGGCGATCGCCGACCGCGTGGTGCGCATGGTGCAGGACGGCGCGGTGGTGTCGGTGACGGGCAAAATCATCAAGATGCGCACGGATACGGTGTGCATCCATGGCGACACGCCCGGCGCGGTCGAGATCGCGCGCGGGGTACGGCAGGCGTTGAAGGATTCGGGGATCGCGGTCGCGCCGTTCAAGCACGGGTGACGCGTCGTAGGGTGGATTAGCGGAGCGTAATCCGCCACGCCTCAGGGAATGCGGTGTGAAGTTGGTGGGTTACGCCTTCGGCTAACCCACCCTACGCAGCCACATCAGAACGGATGCACCGAGAGCGTCCCGAACACGATCGCCGCGATCACCGCAAACGCGCTGTACATCGCGACGTGATGCAGGCTCGCCCCGGTCCGCCGCGAGAGCGAACGGGCGTAGAGGTGCAGCCTGGCTTCCGCCGATAGTTCGCGCATGGTCGATCTCCAACGCCCCATTTGCGGAAGTATGAAGGATCAACCAGGGCGGGAGGCAAGATGCCCCGAGAAATAGCGATGAGCTTCTTCCGGGAAGCCCGATCGCAGATGCATTTTCTCTCCATCGGCTGGTTCCGGAGAACCTCATTCGCTAAAATCCGAGACAGCCGGAACCGCGAATGACGATGGTGCGACGGTCAGTACACGTCGGCCTGGAAGCGGCCGGACCTCTTGAGCTCGGCGATGAAGCTGACGGCCTCATCCGTCGAACGCGCGCCGAACTGGGCGACAATGTCGACCAGCGCACGTTCGACGTCCTTGGCCATGCGCTTGGCGTCGCCGCAGATGTAGAGATGCGCACCTTCGGCGAGCCAGGTCCACAATTCGCGGCCGACTTCGCGCATGCGGTCCTGCACGTAGAACTTCTTCTCGCCGTCGCGCGACCAGGCCAGCGACAGGCGCGTGAGCACGCCTGATGTCTTCATGGCGTTGAGCTCGTCCTGGTAGAAGAAATCGCAATCGCTGCGCTGATGGCCGAAAAACAGCCAGTTCTTGCCCGGTGCGCCCGTCGCCTTGCGGTCGAGCAGGAAGGCGCGGAACGGCGCGATACCGGTGCCGGGGCCGATCATGATGATCGGCGTCTTCGGGTCCTGCGGCAGGCCGAAATTGTGCGCCTTCTGCACATAGACCTTAAGCTTCTCGCCCTCCTTGATGCGCTCGCCGAGGAAGGTCGAGGCAACCCCGAGGCGCCTGCGCTTGCCGATGACGTAACGCACGGAGTCCACCGTCAGCGACAGCTTACCGGGCGTGGCATTGTGCGACGACGAGATCGAGTAGAGCCGCGGTTGCAGCGGCTCCAGCGCCTCGACGAAGGCCTCCGGATGGGGCCGCGTGCCGGAGAATTTCTGCAGTGCTGCCATGACGTCCATCGTCGCGGCATCGCCATCGGGATCTTCGCCCTGCGCCAGCGCCCGCGCCTTCTCACGCGCCGCGCCGCCGGTGATGAAGGAGATCAGCTCGAACAGCGTGTCGGGCGCCGGTGACAGCGAGACGTCGTCGATCAGCACTTCACGCAGCGTCTTGCCGTTGACCTCAGTGGTGTGGGAGGCGCCGAGCAGTGCGATGACCTGGTCGACGAGGCCGAGCTCGTTGCGCGCGAACACGCCGAAGGAATCGCCGACTACGTAGTCGAGCTTGCTCGCGGAGAGATCGAACTCGACGTGATATGTTTCCTTCTCCGACTTGCCCTTGTTGAGCAG
>NZ_JAEMSD010000125.1:2026-12346 GCF_016462955.1 Bradyrhizobium sp.
GTCACGGCCGGCGCCGGAGCATCGGCCCTGTCGGGAGTTTTTGCCGCGGGTGCCTTGTCCAGTTCCTCGTACAGCGACTTGAGCATCCGCGCGGTTTCCTTGCCGCCGGGGACGCAGAGGTTGAGCCGCGCTTCGCTGCGGCTCGCGATCGCTTCGGAATAATCGTGGCAATTGTAGCCGCACTGGCCGCAATCCTGCTGGGCCATCGCCGCCATCATCTTGCGGCGGACGGGGCGGCCCTCGGCCAGCTTCATCCGCTCGGCGATCGGCATGGTCTGGTCGTGCCAGGGGGCCTCGCCGTCGTCACCGTCACCGGCCTGCATGACGGCAGCACCCTGCTCCGCCGACAGCGGCGTTGCGACGTCGGGCGACAGCAGCCCGGCGAAGAAGCCGTTCAGCCAGGAGCGCTGCGCATCCGAGAACGGTGCGCTGGGCGGGATGATGTCGAGCTTTGGCGGAGGGGTGATCTGGTTCATGCGGACACCTGTGCATCGGCAAGCTTGCGCAGCGTTTCGCCGTCGTGGCGGCGCGCAAAGGAGAGGAAGGTTTCATCGGGCGAGGCGCGATGGGCGAGATAGGCCTTGAGCAGTCGTTCGACCGTCTTCGGCGCGTCCTCGGCCTTGAGGTCGTGATAGACCTCCTGCCCGACATCGGCGTCGGGGCCGAACCCGCCGCCGGTGAAGAGGTGGTAGCCCTCGACGGTATCCTCCTCATTGATCGGCACGCGCGCGCCGATCATGCCGATGTCGCTGATGTAATGCTGCGCGCAGGAATGATGGCAGCCGGTGACGTGGATGTTCACCGGCTTGTCCATCGCGACGCGCGGCTCGCACCAGTCCCCGATCTCGGCGGCGTCGCGCTTCGTGTTGGCCGCGGCGAAGCGGCAGCCGGCATTGCCGGTGCAGGCGATCAGGCCGGCGCGGATATGCGAGGCCTCGACCGCGAGCCCGATCTGCTTGATAGCCGCGATCGCAAGCTCGACATTCTCGTCGCGCACGCCCGATATCAGCAGGTTCTGCCAGACGGTCAGGCGGATCTCGCCGTCACCGAGGTCGCGAGCGACCTTGGCGAGGCCTCGCATCTGGTCGCAGGTGAGCTTGCCGAGCGTCAGCGACACGCCGATCCAGTTGAGGCCCTCCTGCTTCTGCTTGTGCACGCCGACATGCGCCATGCGATCCGCGGCGGGCCGCGGTGCGAACGCCTCTTCCGGCACGCGCGTGAATGGAGTCTTCAAGCGCTCCTCGACGAGCTTGAGGAAGCCGTCATGGCCCATGGCGTCGAGCACGTATTTCAGTCGCGCCTTGTTGCGGTTGGTGCGGTCGCCATGATCGATGAACACACGCACGATCGCGTCGGCGACGGCCGTGGCCTGCTCCGGCCTGACGATGATGCCGTAGTATTTGGCAAAATCCTTGTGGCCGGTGATGCCGCCGAGGCCGAGGCGGAACCAGATGCCGGGCTCGACGCCGAACCCGTCCTTCACCTCGTAGGCGGTGAAGGCGATGTCGTTGGTCTCTTCCAGCACCGCGATCTTGCCGGCGCCGTCGAAGGCGACGTTGAACTTGCGCGGCAGGCCGTAGAGCGAGCGGTCGTTGAGGATGTGGTAGTGCCACTCGCGCGCAAAGGGGCGCGTGTCGATCAACTCCTGCGGATCGATTCCGGCCGTCGGCGTTCCCGTCACGTTGCGGATGTTGTCGGCGCCGGAGCCGCGCGAGCACAGCCCGAGGTCCTGGATGCCCTCGATCAGCTTCACGGCATGCTTCGGCGGAATTTCGCGGAGCTGGAGATTGGCGCGCGTCGTGGCGTGGCTGTAGGGGCCGCAGAGCTCGTCGGCGAGATCGGCCAAGCCCGACAGCTGCCAGTGCTTCATGGTGCCGTTCGGGATGCGCAGACGGCACATGTAGGAATCCTGCGTCGGCGCGACGTAGAAGATTCCGTAGTAGCGCCAGCGGAAATTGTCCGCTGGGTTCGGCGGCGCGTTATCGAGCGCCTGCTGACGCAGCCGCGGATAGGCATCGAAGGGGTGCTCGTCGCGCTTCAGCTTCTCCTGGTCGGCGAGCTTCTTGCCCGACGCGATGACCCTGTCCTGCGCCTTGATGTGCACGGCATCGGGACCGACAGGTTCGGAATTCGCCTTGCCGGCACCCGGGCCGAGACCGCGGCCGACGCGGCTGATCTGCAGGCCGGTCGTGAAGCCTTCGAGATAGCGCTTCTGCTCGTCGGTAAAGTCGATTGAGAGCGTTTCGATTTTCATGGTCGGTAACGAAGCTCCTGCGGCCACCAAAGTGGCTTCGACGGGAATTGTGCGATCCGCGGGGAACTCGCCGGCTCAGGAGCCCGCTTCGTCACCCGACGGTCCGTTCAGCTTCGTTGCTGTGGGACTCGGCTCAGCAGGCACCTATGACAAGCTGGCCGCAGCGCAACATTCAAGTTGCGTGCCAGCTCGACGGAAACGTAAACCCTTGCGATTTCAGGTGATTACGACAGGCCTGAGGAACTGTAGGGTCTGGCGCGCTAACGAAATTCGAGCAGCCAGCTCAAACATTAGACAGCGAATCGACCTGCCTAGAAGCGAAGCAGGACCAAATTACGCCTTCCAGCGCCCGACCGCGAAGGCCTTGAGATGCCCACTGATGTCGTCAGGATCAAAGGCTGGCCCGGCGAAGGCGCCGAACGCCGCTGGAGCTTCAATGGGCGCCCTGTTGCCGAGCGCTGCGTCGTAGAGATCTGGCCTGAACACCGCCATTGCCGTCTTCGCGCCATCCGGGGTCAGCGCCGTCTGGCCCCAGCGCACCATCTGCGCATAGAGCCAGGCCGCCTGGATCGGATCGGGCCGCCCTGCTCCCTCGCGCCCAACGAGGAGGTAGCGGCCGCTCTCGCGGAAGGTGCCGTCGGGCGAGATCTTCAGCCGTCCTGTAAGGGTGCGCTGGATGACCTCGGCATCAACGCCGATCCGCTCCGGCTGCGCCAGGATCTGCGCCGCCTCGGCCCGGTTCTCGGGATGCTCAATGAACTCGGCCGCTTTCACGGCTGCCCGCACCAGGGCCGCGACCACATCAGGGTTCTTGTCCGCCCAGGTCTGGCGGACTGCCAGCACCTTCTCCGCCGCACGGACCAGGATGTCGGAGACGAAGTGCAGGATGTGGCCGATGCCGAGATCGACCGCGACCGAGTTCCAGGGCGCGCCGACGCAGAACGCATCGACATGGCCGTTCTTGAGACTGTCGACCATGTAGGGCGGCGGCAGCACCACCAGGCGCACATCCTCGTCGGGATCGACGCCGGCCGCGGCCATCCAGAACCGCAATTGGTAATTGTGGGTCGAGAACGGGAAGGTCATGCCGAAGGTCAGCGGTTCGGCCCCCGCCTTGCGCCTGATCGCAACGACCTTCGCCAGCGCTTTCGCGGTCGCCATCGGGTCGAAGCGATCGCCGTCGATCTGCTCCATCAGCGCGGCATGAAGCGCCGGCGACACCGTGATGGCATTGCCGTTGATGCCGAGATTGAAAGGGGCGGCGATCGGCACCTTGACGTGGCCGAGCCCGAGCGAGGACGCGATCGCCACGGGCGCCAAAAGATGCGCAGCGTCGAACAGGCCGATGTTCAGCTTGTCGCGGACATTCGACCAAGAGACCTCGCGCACCAGCTCGACGTCGAGCCCTTCGGCTGCGGCAAAACCCTTGTCGACCGCGACGATCAGCGCGGCGGCGTCGACCAGCGGAATGAACCCGATGCGGAGGGGAACGGTCATTTCAGCATCTCCGACGCGGTGATGATCGATTGCGCGATCTCGCCGATTTTCTTCTTCTCGCGCATCGCTGTGGAGCGCATCAGCACATAGGCCTCGTCCTCGGTCAGGCCCTTCACCCTCATCAGAATGCCCTTGGCGCGCTCGATGACCTTGCGGTCCTCGAGCTGCGACTTGGTGCGATCGAGCTCCTCCTGGAGCTTGGCGAAGGCGTTGAAGCGGGACACGCAGAGGTCGAGGATCGGCTTCATGCGCTCCTTCTTCAGCCCGTCGACGATGTAGGCCGACACCCCCGCCTCGACCGAGGCCTGGATCGAGGCGGAATCGCTCTGGTCGACGAACATGGCGACCGGCCGCTTCACCGCACGGCTGACCTGGAACATCGCCTCCAGCACGTCGCGGCTGGGGTTCTCCAGGTCGATCACGATGATGTCGGGGTCCACCGCATAGATGCGGGCGAGCAGGCTCTGCATCTCGCTGATATGGACGACCTGGGTGAACCCGGCGTCCCGCAACCCTTCCTCGAGGATCGCGGCCCGGACGGGGCTTTCATCGACGATCACGATTTTGGGCGACTGGTCGGCGCTCATGGGTCACTCGCGGCAGGTGATTCATCCATAGCACGCCCGAACGCCCTGCAAAGGGTCGTAATTATCGGCAATAGGGACTAGCTCAGCCGAGCTTTCGGCTGCGAAGCGGAACTCATGCTCAGGGAATCGTTGCCCCCGCGATCATCTTTTCGAGAAGTGGCACGGCAGCCAGCACCGCCGCCTCGTTGCGACCGGAGACCGCCAGCCTCACGACGTAGGAGTTGCCGTCCTTGTCGCGATCGGCGTAATGCGCGATCACTTCGACCGGCTGGTCCTTCAGTGACGGATCGTCGTAGCGGTTGACGATGACCTTGGGATTGACCGAGGGAAGCTTGGCGATCTTTGCATTCTTGCCGGATGTCGTTGCCCAATCCCGATCACTGGCAGCGACCCATTGAACCAATTTGGTCCGGCCCTCGTTGTAGCGGCCTTCGGCGTAGATGATTGCTTCTGCTTCACCGAAGCTCTTCCCCTTAGGCACGAACATCGACGCGCCGTATTTGAGGCTCGCAGCATCGTCCCTCACCCACCCATCAGGCGCTGTCACGCGTGGCCTGAATTCAGGACACAATCCTCCTTGCCGATCGCAGACATGGATGATCTTGTCGACTTCAGCTCGCGCCGGGAACATTGCGCAGGAAGCGGCAACGAAGGCCAAGCCGAAGATGAAACGGCGCATCGCAGTTGAGCTCCGTGGAATTAGGCAAGAAACAGAATGACAACTAAAACGGGCACGTTCGAGCAATTCACCTCGGAGCCTCCACTCGCCCGATCCGAATGAGCTTGCCGGTCAGGAACCCTCAGCCAGTCCCTTCCCTGTGAATGGCCAATGACGTCAAATACCGCGAGTATCGCTTTAGCGTCGCGCCGCATACGTTAGTTATTGAGTTTCGCCATCGGTTCAATTACTTGGATCGCAAATCCAGACAATTCAGATAGGCTCCAGGCGATTATATGGACAGAGCGCCGCGCATTTCATTCACGTCACTCGGATGCCCCAAGGCATTGGTGGATTCCGAGCGCATCATCACCCGCCTGCGCGCGGAGGGGTACGAGCTCGCCCGCAAGCATGACGGGGCTGACATCGTCATCGTCAACACCTGCGGCTTCCTCGACAGCGCCAAGCAGGAATCGCTCTCGGCGATCGGCGAGGCCATGGCCGAGAACGGCAAGGTGATCGTGACAGGCTGCATGGGCGCCGAACCGGAAGCGATCGAGCAGGCCTATCCGGGCGTGCTCTCGATCACGGGCCCGCAGCAATATGAGAGCGTGCTCGACGCCGTGCACCGCGCGCTGCCGCCGGCGCACAATCCGCATCTCGACCTGGTGCCGCCGCAGGGCATCAAGCTGACGCCGCGCCACTACGCCTATTTGAAGATCTCAGAGGGCTGCAACAACCGCTGCACCTTCTGCATCATCCCGAAGCTGCGCGGTGACCTCGTCTCGCGCCCGGCCGACGACGTGCTGCGCGAGGCCGAGCGCCTGGTCGGCGCCGGCGTCAAGGAGCTGCTGGTGATCTCGCAGGACACCTCGGCTTACGGCGTCGATCTCAAATATGCCGAGAGCCCGTGGAAGGATCGCCAGGTCCGCGCCAAATTCCTCGACCTCGCGCGCGAGCTCGGCGAGTTAGGGGCCTGGGTCCGGCTGCAATATGTCTACCCCTACCCGCATGTCGACGAGGTCATCGCGCTGATGAGCGAGGGCAAGGTGCTGCCCTATCTCGACATCCCGTTCCAGCATGCGAGCCCCAACGTGCTCAAGGCGATGAAGCGCCCGGCCGCGCAGGACAAGACGCTGGAGCGGATCAAGCGCTGGCGCGAGCAATGCCCTGATCTCGCCCTGCGCTCGACCTTCATCGTCGGCTTCCCCGGCGAGACCGATTCCGACTTCGCCTATCTGCTCGACTGGCTAGATGAAGCCGAGATCGATCGCCTCGGCTGCTTCAAATACGAGCCGGTTGCCGGCGCCACCTCGAACGCGATCGAGAACCCCGTGCCCGAAGAGGTCAAGCAGGAGCGCTACAACGCCCTGATGGCCCGCCAGCAGAAGATCTCGGCGCGGCGCCTGAAGCGCAAGGTCGGCACGCGCCAGCAGGTCATCATCGACGAGGTCGGGCCCACGGTGGCCAAGGGCCGCTCCAAGGCCGATGCGCCGGAGATCGACGGCGCCGTGTATCTCTCAAGCCGCCGCCCCTTGCGCGTCGGCGAGATCGTCACCGCGAAGATCGAGCGCGCGGACGCCTACGACCTGCGCGGTAGCGTTGCGGGGTTCTGAGGGCGTTTGCCAACGACCTCAGTCCACTGTCGCCCGATAAACGGCATTCTCGCCGAAGTGATACAAGTGTCTGCCGCGGCCCTGCAATCGGCCGGATGGCCGGCCAGAGCCATCGGGCATCAACAGGCGCGCTCGCCTAACAAGGATAATCCCATCTCGATCCAATCGTCCGATGTAGGCCACGTCGGCTTGATCGTCGTACTGTCCTGAAAACAAAATCTCCGCCTCGGACATTGCGAATGCCTGGCAGCCTCGGAGTTTCGTGCGCTTCGAGGTCAATTGAAAGTCTGCGCCAATCCCGCAGATCTGGAAATGCGGGTAGGCGAAAATGACAGCCTCTGCTCCAGACACGTTGAGTGCATAGCAATCATAGATCGTAGGGCCCGCATCGTTCGGAAATTCCCAGATCTTCTCCCCAAGACCCGAGAAGCAGACCAGCCCGGCCTGCCCAACTGGCGCTGGGCCAGGATGTCCCCATCCATAATTTCCAAAGATACCTTCGTCGAAATACCCCACCCAGATCCGGCCGCGATCATCGATCTGGAGATCACTAATGCTGTCACCGAAGAGGACTCGGTCCGCTTGCCCAGTATGGGGATCAAAGACGACTCCGTTCAGGTCGTAGTCCGTCGTGCCCCGCCAGTTGCACCTTGTACCGGCCAGCAGGAGGCGTCCATCGGGAAACATGTCCACCTTGGGAAACGCGATATCGAGTGGCGGCAAGTCAATCGATTGGATTGATCCGGAGCTTTCCCTCAGCAGCCGAAATCGCTTCAGACCGTCCATTCTCGCTCGCGGAAACGAGCCGATAGCACCGTGATCGCTCTCGAACACGGCATGACGTGCGGATTCCTCAACGAACAGAAATAGCAGCGACTGATCGCCCGCCACCCCGCTCGCAGCAAGCAGGAAACCGGGAAGCGTCGGCGCCGCGCCAATCTTCTCGAATTGTATTGACCTGATCAACTGAGCCCCTGGTACCAACGAGCTGCCCGAGGCAGCATCACCAAGCACGCGCCGGGCGCAAGCGCAAAGTCGCGATCAGGATGCCGCCAGCCATTTCGGCACCCAGCGCTCCGGCCTTGGTGCGCGGGCGAGATCAGCCTTCGCTTCGGACAGCAGCGCCGGCTCGCCCTCGATGGCCGGACGCACATCGTATTCGAAGCTCGGCATGATGCGGCCGTCGGCATAGAGCCCGAACTTCATCGCATACCAAAGCCCGAGCTCGGGCTGCGCGCGGCGCATCTCCTCGCGCAGGTCGCGCAGCAGGGACTCGATCGAGGCGGCCTCCTCGAACGGCTGCGGCCCGCGCGACAGCACGCGCGCCTCGTATTGCCTGCCGACGATCGCGACCTCGAAATGCGTCCTGTCCCAGGGCTTCTTGCCCTTGGGCAGATGCGCGGCCAGTCGCCAGCCGAGTTCGGCCATCAGGCGATGATTGGCCCAATAGTCCTCGCGGTCGCGACCCCATTTTTCCACGAAGTCGCGAAAGTCGGGCAGGTGCGATGCATTGTCGTCCGGCGCCGTCGGCTCGCCATGCAGTCGTCCGGCGAGCCATTGCGCGAGCTCGACCGTCTGGCACTCCACCTCGTCATGCGGCTTGAGATCGCTCCAGGCCTTCTCGAATTGCTGCGACGTCAGTTTGGCAAGGAGGCCACCGAGGCTCGGCGCCAGCAATTCGTAATCGCCCTCCGACCCCAGTCCCACGATCGGCGGATTGTCGCGGTTGAGACCTGCGCCATACCAGCCGCCGACGGCCGAACCATCCGGCAGCCGCATGAACAGCGAAAACCTGTCTCGCAACGGACTGCCGTCGACGATCGGTGCGGAATCGGAGAATTGGCCCTGCAGCGAAAAGCAGCCGACGCTGCCCCACGGCCGCCCGTCGAGCCACGCGGCAAAGTCGACTAGCAGCGGGGGCGCTTCGATGCCAGGCGGAAATGCGCCGCGAATGCTGTCGAGGTCGATTCGATAAGGCGTATCGGACAAGGCTGAAAACTGTCTGGTTGGTCCCGTCCCTCTTGGTCTGAGCCGACATGCGTCCGGTTCGAGCCAAGTCGCGTCCTTCGACCACAAACCCGCCCAAGGCGCAATGGTTTCTCGGGTCAAGCGAAGAAACTGGATGAAACAACTGCCATCGTCGGAGGACGGCGCGCACCCACCTTAAACCGCTTGATACGCTCTAGCCTGCGCTATCTTCGCTATCGTCGGCAGCACCCTGCACACGCGGCCGGCGCACCGCAATGTGACACTATAATGCATTCACGCAGGGGTCACGGACTCGGCCTAACTCTGCCCGCGCTTTCAACGCGAGCGAGGATTTTTGATGAGCCGCCTCTCGGACATGCTGCGCACGCAGCGCTTCGACGATTACCGCTTCTACCACCAGAGCACCGTCAACCAGACGCTGCACCTGATCAGCGCCGTCATCTTCCTGTTCTGCTACGCGTTGCTATTCGTGGACCCCGCGCTGGCCGGCATCGTCGGCTGGCTTGCGATGCTGACGCGGCAGACCGGGCATTTCTTCTTCGAGCCGAACGGCTATGACGCCGTCAACGACGTCAGCAACGAGTACAAAGAAGAGATCAAGGTCGGCTACAACCAGACCCGCAAGATCGTGCTGCTGCTGGTCTGGGGCAGTGCGCCGATCGCACTGTACGTGTATCCGGCACTGTTCGGACTTTTCGATCCGCCCGCCGATCGCTTCGACTTTATCCGCCATGTGGGAGCGCTCTGGCTCGCGATCGGAATCGCCGGGGGACTCGCGCGCATGCTGCAGCTGTTCGCCACCCGCGACGTCACGACGGGGCTGGTCTGGGTGTTCAAGGTGCTGACCGACCCCTTCCACAACATCGCCCTGTACTGGAAATCACCGCTCAAGCTGATGCGCGGCGAGCTGATCGACACCGCGATTGCGGACGCCGATTGGGGCGACGAAGACGCCGAGGAAGCCGCTCACCTGACTTGACCGTTGCACGCCAGGCGGGTGTTCGGTAAAACGCCCGCTTGACAAGCCCCGCCATTCGCATGTATTGCCGCGCCCCATGATCAACCGGACCCATCAGCGCACCGCAATGCTCCGTCGTCGCTCCCGCGACGATGAGAGGGTGCGCCATGTCCGACGACGCCGCTGAACCACTAAAGTTCAGCCGAGGTTTTCGAGAAGGCCGCACCCGCAAGGTGCGGCCTTCTTGCTTTTTGCGCCCGTTTTCCACCCGCCTCCAGAGGAGTACGACATGACCACGCATCCGTATGACGCGCTGATGGACATCACCGCACGGCCCAAGGCCGTGTTCGTCCGCGGCGCCGGCTCCTACCTCTGGGACGACAGCCGCAAGCGCTATCTCGACTTCGTGCAGGGCTGGGCCGTGAACTGCCTCGGTCACTCCCCACCGGCGGTCGCTGACGCGCTTGGTGCGCAAGCCAGGCGACTGCTGACGCCGAGCCCGGCCTTCTACAACGAGCCGAGCCTCAAACTCGCGCAGGCACTCGTCGAGAATAGTGCTTTCGATCAGGTGTTTTTTGCCAACTCCGGTGCGGAGGCCAATGAAGGCGCGATCAAGCTCGCGCGCAAATTTGGCAGCGTGCACAAGGGCGGCGCGTTCGAGATCATCAGCTTCGAGGGCGGCTTCCACGGCCGGACGCTGGCGACGATGTCGGCCTCGGGCAAGAAGGCGTTCGAGCCGCTGTTCGAGCCGAAGGTGTCAG
>NZ_JAEMSD010000125.1:12356-12879 GCF_016462955.1 Bradyrhizobium sp.
GATCAACGACAACACCGTCGCCATCATGCTTGAGCCGATCCAGGGAGAATCCGGCGTGTGGCCCGCGACCGATCAGTTCCTGCAGCAGCTGCGCGCGCTGACCGAGGCGAATGGTCTCTTGCTCATCTTCGACGAGATCCAGACCGGCATGGGCCGGACCGGAAAGCTCTTCCATTACGAGCACACCGGAATTGCGCCTGACATCATGACGCTCGGCAAAGGCATCGGCGGCGGGGTCCCGCTCGCCGCCCTGCTCGCGACCGAACGCGCCTCCTGTTTCGAGCACGGCGACCAGGGCGGCACCTTCAACGGCAACCCGATCATGTGCGCGGCAGGCCTCGCTGTGCTCGAGGAGGTCGGCAAGCCGGACTTCCTGAAGGCGGTCACCGAGACAGGCCTTTTGCTCGAAAGCGAGTTGCAGAAAGTCTCGGCCCGCCATGGGCTCGGCGGCGTAAGAGGACGCGGGCTGTTGCTCGCGCTCGACCTCAAGCTGCCGATCGCGCCCGGGATCGTCGCGCAGGCG
>NZ_JAEMSD010000125.1:12889-13316 GCF_016462955.1 Bradyrhizobium sp.
GGCGTGCTCCTGAACGCGCCGCAGGTCGACACGCTGCGTTTCATGCCGGCACTCAACGTCACGAAGGCAGAAATCGGCGAGATGATCGATTGCCTCGACGCGATCTTGACCAAGGCCGGCGCGGCACGGCGGGTGGCGTAGGGCTGTAGGGTGGGCAAAGCGAAGCGTGCCCACCATTTTTTACCGCAATGAAGATGGTGGGCACGGCGCGCCGCGCCTTTGCCCACCCTACGAAACCGCCGATGCCGAAAGAGCTACGGCTTCAGGATCGAAGCCCCCGTGGTCTTGCGGCTTTCGAGATCGATATGCGCCTTGGCGGCGTCTTTCAGCGCGTAGGCATGGTTGATCGGCACGTGCAGCTTGCCGCTGATCACGGCGGCGAACAGCGTGTCGGCGCCCTCCAAAAGCTCCTTGCGCGTGCCGACAT
>NZ_JAEMSD010000125.1:13326-15160 GCF_016462955.1 Bradyrhizobium sp.
GTCGTTCAGCTTCGGCCGGGTCGCAAACAGCGAGCCGTGATTGTTGAGCTCGGCGATCGCGAACGGCGGCACCGGACCCGAGGCATTGCCGAACGAGACGAACATGCCGCGCGGCTTCAGGCAGGACAGCGAGCCCGGGAAAGTCGCCTTGCCAACGCCGTCATAGACGACGTCGCACCCCTCGTTGCGGCTGATTTGCTTCACGCGCGCGACGAAATCCTCATCGTTGTAGAGGATGACGTGATCGCAGCCATTGGCCTCCGCCAGCTCGGCCTTCTCGCGCGAGCCGACGGTGCCGATGACGTGCGCGCCGAGCGCCCTCGCCCATTGGCACGCGAGCAAGCCGATGCCGCCGGCGGCGGCATGGATCAGCACGCGATGATGCGGCTCGACCCTGAAGGTCTTGTGCAGCAGGTACCAGACCGTCAGCCCCTTCAGCATCAGCACGGCGCCCTGCTCATAGGTGATGTGGTCGGGCAGCTTGACCAGCTTCTCCCAGGGGATATTGCGCTCGCCGGTATAGGCGCCAAGATTGTGGTAATAGGCGACGCGGTCGCCGGGATGGAAATTGGTGACGCCGGGCCCGACCGCGACCACGTCGCCCGCCGCCTCGTTGCCGGCGATGAAGGGCAGCCCCGGCGCCTTGTAGAGCCCGGTGCGATAATAGACGTCGATGAAGTTGAGCCCCACCGCATGCTGGCGGACGCGCACTTCGCCCGGCCCGGGCGCCGGCACGTCGACGCTCTCATAGACCAGGGCCTCGGGGCCTCCGACCTTGTGCACACGGACGGCTTTGGTCATCAGTCGACCTCCTTGATGTCGGGGGCAGCGAAAGCGATCGCGACGGCCTTGTCAACTCGGGCCAGTTGAAACGATTAGCCCCCGGGCTTTTCAGTCTTCCTGCGGTTGCGCCTGGCCAGCACGTTGAAGAGCTCGACCGCCGCCGAGAACGCGATCGCGAAGTAAATGTAGCCGCGCGGAATGTGGAACTGGAATCCATCCGCGACCAGCGCGACGCCGATCAGCACCAGGAATGCCAGGGCCAGCATCTTCGTAGTCGGATGCTCCGCGACGAAGCGCGACACCGGTCCTGCCGAAACGTACATGACGGCGCAGGCGATCACGACGGCAGCGATCATGATCCTGATATCTTCGGCCATGCCGATCGCGGTGATGATCGAATCCAGGGAAAACACCAGGTCGATGACGATGATTTGGATGATCACCCAAAAGAAAGCGTTGCCTGCGGATTTCTTCTCGCTCGCATCGTGGGCGGACTCGACCTCGCCGTGAATTTCGTGCGTGGCCTTGGCGATCAGGAAGAGGCCGCCGCCAATCAGGATGAGGTCGCGCCAGGAAAACGAGTATCCCAGCGTCGACAGCACCGGCTCGGTCAGGCCGATCAGCCAGACCAGGAGACTGAGCAGGACGAGGCGGAACACCAGCGCCAGCGCGAGCCCGATCTGCCGGGCGCGGTGCGCCTGCGGCTCGGGAAGGCGCGAGACCAGCACCGAGATGAAGATGACGTTGTCGATGCCGAGCACGATCTCGAGCGCCGTCAGGGTGAGCAGCGCCGCCCACGCTTCGGGGCTGGCCAGAAGCTCCATCATGCGAATGATCTCCCCAGGCGGATCAGGGTGTCGCTGAAGCTGATCCACAGCGCGATGGCGCAGAGCACGATCGTCACGCCGACTCCGACGTGAAAATCCATCCGCAGCGCGTAGAGGGCGAGCACCGCCCAGATCGCGATCAACGACATCGTCAGCCAGCGCAGCCGCACGACGCGCACCGGATGCAGCACGTGGAACGGCACGAAGGTCAGCACGACGAGTGC
>NZ_JAEMSD010000568.1 GCF_016462955.1 Bradyrhizobium sp.
AATCCGAAGAAGGAAATCTCGATGTACATCAACTCGCCGGGCGGCGTGGTGACATCGGGCCTCGCGATCTACGACACCATGCAGTTCATTCGCCCGCCGGTCTCGACGCTGTGCACGGGCCAGGCGGCCTCGATGGGCTCGCTGCTTCTCTGCGCCGGCGAGAAGGACATGCGCTTCTCGCTGCCGAACGCGCGCATCATGGTGCATCAACCCTCCGGCGGCTTCCAGGGCCAGGCGACCGACATCATGCTGCACGCCCAGGAGATCCTGAACCTGAAGAAGCGGCTCAACGAGATCTACGTGAAACACACCGGGCAGACCTACAAGTCGATCGAGGATGCGTTGGAACGCGACAAGTTCCTGACCGCGAACGACGCCAAGGAGTTCGGTCTGGTGGACAAGGTGATCGACAAGCGCGCCGAGGAGCCGGCGGCGGCGAAAACCCCGTAGCACTACTGGGTCGTCACGGTGATCCCTCGGCTTGCCGTGCACCCGTCAGGACAGTGTTCACGTTAGGTGCGCGTGCGCGTGGCGCAGAACACGGCTTTGCGCCCTGCGACAAGCAGAAAGTTCCGCTTTCGTGCTTGTTTTTCGTGGTAATCCAGCCACGCCGGGGTGATTTCCATCACATCGCCCGTGCCAAGACCGGAAATCACGGTATTGTCACGGGTAGCCGGTGACCCCCGATTAGCGAATTCTTGATAGTCGGGTGACAGCATGGTTGGCTACGATTGATCGGCTATGATCGCAGCAGAATCGAGCGGCCGTGATTCGCACGGATAGTAAAGCGTAGGGTCTTTTTTGGTACGGAATTTGCTCTACTTAAGCTACATGCCGGCCACTGTGTCGGAATGTAGCGATCGAGCGGAACGGGATCGAACCGCGGACGGAGACATGAATGAGTAAGGTCGGCACGAGCGACTCCAAGAACACGCTATATTGCTCGTTCTGCGGCAAGAGCCAGCACGAAGTCCGCAAACTGATCGCGGGTCCCACGGTCTTCATTTGCGACGAGTGCGTCGAGCTCTGCATGGACATCATTCGCGAGGAGAACAAATCCTCGCTGGTCAAGTCGCGCGACGGGATTCCGACGCCGAAGGAAATCTGCAAGGTGCTGGACGATTACGTGATCGGTCAGAGCCATGCCAAGAAGGTCCTGTCGGTCGCGGTGCACAACCACTACAAGCGCCTCAACCATCAGACCAAGCACAACGACGTCGAGCTCGCGAAGTCGAACATCCTGCTGATCGGTCCGACCGGTTCGGGCAAGACGCTGCTCGCGCAGACGCTCGCCCGCATCCTGGACGTGCCGTTCACGATGGCCGACGCCACCACGCTGACAGAAGCCGGTTATGTCGGCGAGGACGTCGAGAACATCATCCTGAAGCTGCTCCAGGCCGCCGACTACAATGTCGAGCGCGCCCAGCGCGGCATCGTCTACATCGACGAAATCGATAAGATCAGCCGCAAGTCCGACAACCCCTCGATCACGCGCGACGTGTCGGGCGAGGGCGTCCAGCAGGCGCTGCTCAAGATCATGGAAGGCACCGTGGCTTCGGTCCCGCCGCAAGGCGGCCGCAAGCATCCGCAGCAGGAGTTCCTGCAAGTGGATACCACTAACATCCTGTTCATTTGCGGCGGCGCCTTCGCCGGTCTGGACAAGATCATCTCGGCACGCGGACGATCGACCTCGATCGGCTTCGGCGCCCAGGTGCTTGCGCCGGAGGACCGCCGTACCGGCGAGATCTTCCGTCATGTCGAGCCGGAGGACCTCCTGAAGTACGGCCTCATCCCCGAGTTCGTCGGCCGTCTGCCCGTGGTGGCGACGCTCGAGGATCTCGATGAGACCTCGCTGAAGAAGATCCTGACCGAGCCGAAGAACGCGCTGGTGAAGCAGTACCAGCGGCTGTTCGAGATGGAGAACATCGAGCTGACCTTCGCCGACGAGGCGCTTGGCGCGGTCGCCCGCAAGGCGATCGAGCGCAAGACCGGCGCGCGTGGCCTGCGTTCGATCCTCGAGGCCATCCTGCTCGAGACCATGTTCGACCTGCCGGGCCTGGAAGGTGTGGAAGAAGTCGTGATTTCCCGCGAAGTCGTGGAAGGAACGGCCCGTCCGCTCTACATCTACGCCGATCGGTCCGATCGCGCCGTCGAGAACGCCAGCGCCTGATCTGCCGGCGCTGGAAGGGCTCCAATCGTATTTACAAAGAGAGCTGCGGACGTGAATCTCCGCAGCTGGTGTTGCGTCGCTTACCGCGTTGCGTAAGCGCCTGATGGCGCGCGTTTTTCAATGACTTGACACCCCCCGGGTCGATAGCCACCTAATGTCGGCGGCGAGCAAAAATTCTCTTTCAAGATTCGCCTCAGTTCCGATCCAACGAGCCGGTCCAACCCGTCCTGGACCGACCGGTCCTGCGGATCACCTCGGCACCTTGTGGCGGTTGCGCATGATCAGCGGGCGGCGTGCAAGGGGGCAAAGCAAAAGGAAAAGGCCATGACCAATCCAAAACCCCGGCCAACAATCGTTCATGGCGAAACGCACGCCTATCCCCGTGCTGCCGCTGCGCGACATCGTCGTCTTCCCCCATATGATCGTGCCACTCTTCGTCGGCCGCGAGAAGTCGATCCGCGCGCTCGAAGAGGTGATGAAGAACGACGCGCTGATCATGCTCGCGACGCAGAAGAACGCGTCCGATGATGATCCGGCGCCGGACTCCATTTACGAGACCGGAACGCTCGCCAGCGTGCTCCAGCTCTTGAAGCTCCCCGATGGTACCGTGAAGGTGCTGGTCGAAGGGCTCGAGCGGGCGCGCGTGTCGAAATACACCGATCGTGCCGATTACTACGAAGCAACCGCCGTCGCGCTCGCCGACACCGATGCGAAGTCGGTCGAGGCGGAAGCCCTGGCGCGCTCGGTCGTGTCCGATTTCGAGAGCTATGTGAAGCTCAACAAGAAGATCTCGGCCGAAGTCGTCGGCGTTGTGCAGGCGATCACCGATTTCGCCAAGCTCGCCGACACGGTTGCCTCGCATCTCGCGGTCAAGATCGCGGACCGGCAGGGCATCCTTGAGACGCTGTCCGTCACCACGCGCCTGGAGAAGGTGCTGGGCCTGATGGAGAGCGAGATCTCGGTGCTGCAGGTCGAGAAGCGCATCCGCTCGCGCGTCAAGCGCCAGATGGAGAAGACCCAGCGCGAGTATTACCTCAACGAGCAGATGAAGGCGATCCAGAAGGAACTCGGCGACGACGACGGTCGCGACGAGCTCGCCGATCTCGAAGAGAAGATCTCCAAGACCAAGCTCTCCAAGGAAGCGCGCGAGAAGGCGCAGCACGAATTGAAGAAGCTGCGCCAGATGTCGCCGATGTCCGCCGAGGCGACCGTCGTGCGCAACTATCTGGATTGGCTGCTGTCGATTCCGTGGAACAAGAAGTCCAAGGTCAAGAAGGACCTGGAGGCGGCGCAGGCCGTCCTGGACTCCGATCACTACGGGCTCGAGAAGGTCAAGGAGCGCATCGTCGAGTATCTTGCGGTGCAGTCGCGTGCCAACAAGCTGACGGGCCCGATCCTGTGCCTCGTCGGGCCTCCTGGCGTGGGCAAGACCTCGCTCGGCAAGTCGATCGCGAAGGCGACGGGGCGCGAGTTCGTGCGCGTCTCGCTCGGCGGCGTGCGCGACGAGGCCGAGATCCGCGGTCACCGCCGCACCTATATCGGCTCGATGCCCGGCAAGATCATCCAGTCGATGCGCAAGGCGAAGTCGTCCAATCCGCTGTTCCTCCTGGACGAGATCGACAAGATGGGCGCCGACTTCCGCGGCGATCCATCCTCTGCGCTGCTCGAGGTACTCGACCCCGAGCAGAACGGGACCTTCAACGACCACTATCTCGAGGTCGACTACGATCTCTCCAACGTGATGTTCATCACGACCGCGAATACGCTCAATATTCCGGGGCCGCTGATGGACCGCATGGAGATCATCCGGATCGCGGGCTACACCGAGAACGAGAAGGTCGAGATCTCGCGCAAGCACCTGATCCCAAACG
>NZ_JAEMSD010000126.1:0-4787 GCF_016462955.1 Bradyrhizobium sp.
TCCAGACTTCCTTGCCGCCCTTGCCGATCCGCTTGTATTCGGCGGCCTGGTATTCGCCGCGATTGAGGGCGGCCCAGAACTCGCGGTAGGCGGCACCGTCGCGCTCCCTGGGCTCGACGAACATGCTGTGGTGCTTGCCCGTGATCTCGTTGAGCGAATAGCCGAGCGCGCCGAGGAAGTTGGCATTCGCAGTGATGACCGTGCCGTCCATGTTGAACTCGATAACCGCCTGCGAGCGGTTCGCGGCGGCAACCTGCGCGCTGAAGTCGAGGTTCTGCAGGCGGACGGACGCATCGGACCATTCCACCACGACACCCAACCGCCTGCCGTCGTCGTTCTTGACGGGCGTTGCGACGAGGTCGAATTTCCGTGCGCCGATCTGAATCATCGCACGATGCACCGTGCTGAGGCTGGCGAGCATCTGGCGCTGATGCTGGGGGTTCTTGTGAAACACGTCGATGTTGGTGCCGACCAGCGTGTTCACGTTGAAATGCGGCAGTTCTTTCTTGAGGTCGGCTTCCGCGGTGCGAAGTAAATCCGTCACCGCATTGTTCATGTAGACGATGTTGAGGTCGTTATCCGCAACCATCAGGTTTGCAGTTACGACCTTGGAGGCCATCAAGGCCAGTCCGTCGGAATTTGACTTGCGCTTGAACATTCAATGGTCTCCTCGTTGAGAAAGCGTCTTGTTGAATGACGCGCGGCATAAGTCTCGAACTCGAGATTTCGGCTCGACGTTCACTGTTGTGCACTGGTGGAACTGCCGCCCCCAACATGGACGGTCTTAACTTGAGTAGATTTACGGTGAAGGCGCGAAGATTAAATTAACGACCGCGTCGAAAACGCGCCGGCAGCCACCGCAGAACTACGGAGCTTGGAGCCGCAAGAATCCTGGACGCAATGCTTACGCTTTTATGCGCAATCGCCTGCGCCCATTCCACCACAGCGTCAGATTCCACATCACGCAGGTTGCAAGCGCGAGAAAAAGACCAACCGTCGATCCAAATTTCACGACTGCAACGTGCAGAACGGCAATGGCCATGCCAAACCCGAGCAGTCCCCAGGCGGAGTTGGCGAGCACGGCGGCGGTCGGTGGGCCGCCGATGCGCGGATGCAGGATCACCATGATGCTGGAGAACACCACGGGAAAAAGCGCGATGACGCCGCTGATGCGCGGGCCGACCCAGCTGGAGGTCGAAACCACGATGGCGACGAGGGTCGCGACCAGCGCAGCGCGCATCGGTACGTCGTACCAGCGGCGCGTCACCAGCGGCATCTTCACACCGCGATAGCGCGCGAGCAGCGGAATGCAGATGCCGAATGCGATCAGGTTGGCGGCGAGCCCCGCCGTGAACGACCAATCGAACCGGCGGATGATCGACGCCAGCAGAATCCAGACGGCGAAAGCGCTTCCGCAACTCACCACGATAGTGTGCCGCTGCGCCAGCACGACGTAAGTGAGGCACATGAAGATCGTCGCCGCATTGACCGGCAGGCTCGCCAGCGCGCCCTGCGCGATGAAGGCGGCGTCATGATCGAGCGCAAGGAACGCGTAGGAGGGACCGGCCGACACCGGGAGAGTCGCGACCAGCGCGCCGATCACCGGCCCCGAGCGCTCCGTGATGATCGACGCCGTGACCACGAAAGTCGCAGCGATCGCCATGCGCAAGAGAAGGAGGAGGAGGAAGTGGTGGTCGAGGGACATTCGCGCGGGATATTATTGTTGAGAAGTTTTCCGCGGGCTCGTGCACCTCTCCCGGAGGGAGAGGTCGATTTGCGCAGCAAATCGGGTGAGGGCTTCAGGTCCCACGGGGCAGCGCAACCCCTCACCCGCGCCCTCGGCGCGACCTCTCCCTATGGGAGAGGTGGGTAGTTACAACCGCTGCATCGACACCGAGACCTTCGGACCGTTCTTGATGGTCTGATAGACCACGCAATAGCGCTCGGTGAGCTTGAGCAGGAGATCGAGCTTGTCCTGCGGCGCGTCGGTGTCGACCTCGAAACGCAGGCGGATCTCGGCAAAGCCGACCGGCGCCTCCTTGTCGATGCCGAGCGTGCCACGGAAGTCGAGATCGCCCTCGGCATAGACGTTGCCGGCCTTGAGCGGCACCTCGATCGCGGTGGCAACCGATTTCAGGGTGACGCCGGCACAGGCGACCAGGGCTTCGAGCAGCATGTCGCCGGAGCAGAGCTCGAGGCCGGAACCGCCTGTGCCCGGATGCAAGCCAGCCATCGCGATGGCGCGGCCGGTCTCGACCTTGCAGGCGATGCCTTCGCCGTCGGTGGAGCCCTTGGCCTTCAGCGTGATCAGCGCGGTCTTGGGATCGGTCTTGTAGCGCTCTTTGATCGGAGCCTGCATCTGGCGCAGCTGAACAGCGTCCATCTCGTTCTCTCCCGGAGTAGAGTTTCCGAAGAGCGGTATAGAAGGCGGCCGGTTTCGTGTCAGCTCTCGATTGATGGGATCAGCCATGAGCGACCGGATTCGAGCCGAAAACCACCGTATATTCATAATGTTAAGCTAAAATTCACGACCGGCGCCACGACTGCCTAATCTACGTGACCGAGCTCATCGACGGCTGGCTTGCGAATGTCTCGTGACAGCGCCTGTCACCTCTTATATCCGGAGAGACATGGACAGCATTGCGACTGAGCAGAAGGCCGGGGTGGACGATCGATTCGACACCGCGCGGATCACCGCCGCGGTCGATGCGCTTGCCGAAAAACATCAGGGACGCGAGGACGTATTCCGCACGGCGATGGCGCAATTGCTCAAGGCGGAACTGATCGCGGCGCGCGCCGCCGCGCAGGCGATCCTCCTGAAGGACCGTCATGGCCGCCGCTGCGCCGAGCGGCTGTGCCACGTGCAGGACGAGATCATCCGCATCCTCTATTCGGCCGCGACGCGCCATCTCTACCGCTCGCCGATCCCGAGTGGGGCCGAGCGCATGGCGGTGGTGGCGACCGGCGGCTATGGCCGCGGCCTGATGGCGCCGGAATCGGACATCGATCTGCTCTTCATCCTGCCCTACAAGCAGACCGCCTGGGGCGAGCAGGTCGCCGAAGCGATCCTGTATTGCCTCTGGGACATGGGGCTGAAGGTCGGCCACGCCACGCGCTCGGTCGACGAATCGATCCGGCAGGCGCGCGGCGACATGACCATCCGCACCGCGATCCTGGAGACGCGCTTCCTGACCGGCGACAAGCCACTCTACGAGGAGCTGGTGGAGCGCTTCGATAAGGAAGTGGTGCAGGGCACCGCCTCGGAGTTCGTCACCGCAAAGCTCGCCGAGCGCGAGGAGCGGCACCGCCGCGGCGGCCAGTCGCGCTATCTGGTCGAGCCCAACGTCAAGGACGGCAAGGGGGCCTTGCGCGACCTCCACACGCTGTTCTGGATCGCCAAATACGTTTACCGCGTGCGCGACACCCACGAGCTGGTCGCGCGCGGCGTGTTCGACGCGCAGGAATATCGCACCTTCCGCCGCTGCTCCGACTTCCTCTGGTCGGTGCGCTGCAACCTGCATTTCTACTCTGGCCGCGCCGAAGAGCGCCTGTCCTTCGACCTCCAGCGCGAGATCGCCATACGCCTCGGCTACACCTCGCATCCCGGCATGCAGGACGTCGAACGCTTTATGAAGCACTACTTCCTGGTCGCCAAGGAGGTCGGCAACCTCACCGCCATCCTCTGCGCCAAGCTCGAGGACCAGCAGGCCAAGCCGGCACCGGTGCTGAGCCGGATGATGGCGCGGCTGCGGCCCAGCACCGTGAAGCGGCGCGTCCCCGACAGCGACGACTTCATCGTCGACAACAACCGCATCAACGTCGCAGCGCCCGACATCTTCAAGCACGATCCGGTCAATCTGATCCGCATCTTTCGCCTCGCGCAGAAGAACAACCTCGCCTTCCACCCGGATGCGATGCGCGACGTGACGCGCTCGCTGGGCCTGATCAACGCGGGCTTGCGCGAGAATCCCGAGGCCAACCGGCTGTTCATGCAGATCCTGACCTCAGACAACGCCGAGATCGTGCTGCGGCGGATGAACGAGACCGGCGTGCTCGGCCACTTCATCCGCGCCTTCGGCAAGATCGTGTCGATGATGCAGTTCAACATGTATCATCACTACACCGTCGACGAGCACCTGATCCGCTGCATCGGCTTCCTCCAGGACATCGAGCGCGGCGGCATCGAAGAATTCGCGCTGGCCAGCGACCTGTTCCGCAAGATCCGGCCCGAGCATCGCGCCGTGATCTATATCGCCACCCTGCTGCACGACGTCGCCAAGGGCCGGCCCGAGGACCATTCGATCGCCGGCGCCAAGGTGGCGCGGCGGCTCTGCCCGCGGCTCGGCTTCAGCGCGGCCGACACCGAGCTCGTGGCCTGGCTGATCGAGGAGCATCTGACGATGTCCACCGTCGCGCAATCGCGCGACCTGTCGGATCGCAAGACCATCGAGAATTTTGCCGCCGTGGTGCAGTCGGTCGAGCAGATGAAGCTCCTGACCATCCTGACGACAGCCGACATCCGCGGCGTCGGGCCCGGCGTGTGGAACGGCTGGAAGGCACAGCTGTTGCGCTCGCTTTACTATGAAACCGAGCCGGTGCTGACAGGCGGTTTCTCGGAGGTCGATCGCGGCAAGCGCCTCACGGCGGCCTATGCCGAATTCCGCAACGCCTTTGCCGAATGGCCGGCGGACGAGCTCGATGCCTATATCGACCGGCACTATCCGGCCTACTGGCTCAAGGTGGAGCTGCCGCGCAAGATCCGTCACGCACGCTTCGTCCGCTCCAGC
>NZ_JAEMSD010000126.1:4797-15104 GCF_016462955.1 Bradyrhizobium sp.
TCCCTGGCTGCTGTCGATCATCGCGGGCGCCTGTGCCTCGGCCGGCGCCAACATCGTCGACGCCCAGATCTACACCACGACCGACGGCCGCGCGCTCGACACCATCTCGATCTCGCGGGAATACGACCGCGACGAGGACGAGGGACGGCGCGCCACCCGCATCGGCGAGATGATCGAGGACGTGCTGGAAGGCAAGCTGCGCCTGCCCGAAGTGGTGGCGCGGCGCACCGTGCGCAGCAAGGCACGACCGTTCGTGATCGAGCCGGAAGTCACCATCAACAACCAATGGTCCGACCGTTACACCGTGATCGAGGTCTCCGGCCTCGACCGGCCCGGACTGCTCTACGAGCTGACGACCGCGATCTCGAAGCTCAACCTCAACATCGCCTCGGCCCATGTCGCGACCTTCGGCGAGCGCGCCCGCGACGTGTTCTACGTCACCGATCTCCTGGGCGCGCAGATCAATGCGCCGACGCGCCAGGCCGCGATCAAGAGCGCCCTGACCCATGTGATGGCCGGCGACAAGGCGGTACAGCCGGCGGCGTGAGCGGGCGCGCGTGTCTCTCCACTTGTCATTCCGGGGCGCCGCGTAAGCGGCGAACCCGGATCCATTTATCGGCACCCTCGGTGTCGCCCGATGGATTCCGGGCTCGCGCTACGCGCGCCCCGGAATGACGAGTGGAGAAGATAGCGCGCCACGCCTACACCTCCACCCCCTCATGCCGTAGCAGCCAGCGCTTGCGCTCGAGGCCGCCGCCGTACTTCACCAGCGAACCATCCGCGCCGATGAGGCGATGGCAGGGCAGCACCACGCTGATTGGGTTGGAGCCGTTGGCATGGCCGACGGCGCGAATGGCTTTGGGCATGCCGATCTGCGCGGCGAGCGCGCCATAGCTCATCGTCGCGCCGGCGGGGATTTGCGCGAGCGCGGTCCAGACCTTTTGCTGGAACGGGGTGCCGGCGACGCGCCATGTGATGCCCGAGAGCTGACCGAGATCGCCGTCGAAATAGCGCGACAACGCAGTCCGCAGCTCCGCCGGGGCCGTCTGGTCACGCAGATCCACCGCGCCATGGTGCAAGCGCAACAGCTGGCGCATGCGATGCTCATAGTCTTCCCAGTCGAGCGCGCGCAACGCGCCCTCGGCGTCGGTGACGAGCAGCGCGATCCCGATTGGCGTCGCTAGGCGGTCGAGATCGAAGCTTGCGGACAGTTTGGCTGATCGCGCGGGCATGGTGCCACCATTGCATCGAAACATGCCGTCGCACTTGCCATGGTGGCCGTGCTAACGTCCACCCGAAAGCTGACGCTTTTGGGGGGCTCAACTTGATCTGGATCGCCAATGTCTTGGTGGCGCTTGTCGCGGCACTGCACGTGTACTTCCTGGCCCTGGAGATGTTTCTCTGGGACAAGCCTCTGGGACTGAAGGTGTTTCGGAATTCGCCCGAAAAGGCCGAGATCACCAAAGTGCTGGCCGCCAATCAAGGCCTTTATAACGGCTTTCTCGCTGCCGGCCTGATCTGGGGACTCGTCCACGGCAACCCCGCCTTCGCGCTCCAGATCAAGGTCTTCTTCCTGCTCTGCGTGATCGTGGCCGGCGCCTATGGCGCCGCGACCGTCAGCACGCGGATCCTGATGGTGCAGGCGCTGCCGGCGGCCGTCGCCCTGGTCGCCTTGTTTCTCGCCTGAGACGCTACGGCGCAGCGCCGCGATCCTTGCGCGGCGGCAAACCTTCCTCCACAATCTTCGGCAGCGATGGCGACCGTTGCAATCAACGGAAAAGACCATCGGCCGATAATTCCGTCAGGAGGAACATTTCCATATGAACAATCGCAGAGCCTTCATGGCTGCCACGGCGGCATTCGCCTTCGCAGTCTCGACCAGCCAGGCCCTCGCCCAGAAGAAATACGACACCGGCGCGACCGACACGGAGATAAAGATCGGCCAAACCGTGCCGTTCTCCGGCGCCTACTCCGTCTATGCCAATATCGGCAAGACCCAGGCCGCTTACTTCAAGATGATCAACGATCAGGGCGGCATCAACGGCCGTAAGATCAACCTAATCCAGTATGACGACGCCTATTCGCCGCCGAAGACCGTCGAGCAGGTGCGCAAGCTCGTCGAAGGCGACGAAGTGCTGTTCACCTTCCAGCTGATCGGAACCGCCGCGAACGCCGCCGTGCAGAAATACCTCAACGGCAAGAAGATCCCGCAGCTCCTGGCTTCGACCGGCGCCGCGCGATTCAACGATCCGCAGAACTACCCCTGGACCATGGCCTATAATCCCAACTACGTGTCCGAGGGGCGGATCTACGCCAAATACATTCTCGCCAACCACCCCAACGCCAAGATCGGCGTGCTCTACCAGAACGACGACATGGGCCGCGACTATCTCGCCGGCCTCAAGAGCGGCCTCGGCGACAAGGCCAACATGATCGTCGGCGAGGTCTCCTACGAGGTGACCGACCCGACCGTCGATTCCCAGGTGGTCAAGCTGAAGTCGATGGGCGTCGATCTGTTCTATGACGCCTCCACGCCGAAATTCGCGGCACAGGCGATCAAGAAGCTCGCCGACCTCGGCTGGACCCCGGTGCACATCCTCGACATCAATGCGAGCCCGGTGTCGGCGACGCTGAAGCCGGCCGGCCTTGACATCTCCAAGGGCATCATCTCGACCAATTACGGCAAGGACCCCGGCGATCCCCAGTGGAAGGACGATCCCGGCGTGAAGGCCTTCTTCGCCTTCATGGACAAGTATTTCCCGGAGGGCGACAAGCTCAACACCATCAACACCTATGCTTATTCGGTCGCCGAGCTGCTGGTGCAGGTGCTGAAGCAATGCGGCGACGACCTGACGCGCGAGAACGTGATGAAGCAGGCCGCCAACATCAAGGGCTTCACGCCGAGCCTGGCGCTGCCCGGTATCAAGATCACCACCGGCCCGAACGACTACCGCGTCAACAAGCAGATGCAGATGATGAAGTTCAACGGCGAACGCTGGGAGCTGTTCGGACCGATCATCGAGGACACCGGCCCGTCGGGCTAGGCGCTGGTCTCGTAGGGTGGGTTAGCCGAAGGCGTAACCCACCACTTCTGCCGATACACGGGAACGAGAAGAGGTGGGTTACGCCCAGCGGACTGCGCTTCGCGCCGCCGCTGCGCTAACCCACCCTACAATCTACGTCGGTATCTCGCCGAAATTCTTTCCCACCGGGAGCACGGCATGCCGGATCAGCCGCGAATCCTCTACAGCGGCCTGGCGGTGCTTCACCGCCTCGCGGTAGACGGGATCGCGGATCATCTCGACGAAGGCGGAGACGCTGGGATATTCGGCGATAAAGCAATGGTCCCAGCGTTCCTCCTGCGGACCGATCAGCATCAGCTCGAATTTGCCCTGCCAGACGATGCGGCCGCCGAGGCGTTCGAAGACCGGGCCGCTTTCGCGGCCATAGGCGGCATAGGCCTCCGCGCCGCTGGCCTTGCGGCCATCGGGATAGGCCGCCTCTTTGCGCAGGCGGACCAGGTTGAGCATGTGGATCGGACCGGGGCGGTCGTTGTCCCGGAACTGCGCGAAGATCTCCTTGGTCGGATCGATATGGCCCATGGCGCTCCCTCTACTTATTGATAGGCGATCCTACTCTCGCCGCCGCGAATGCGGAACCGCGAGGGGCGAATGCCCCATCTCCTAATCGCGCGTTAACGCCGGGGTAACCGGGCCTTAAACAGCGGCCGCTAGCGTCTCGGCGGGGCGGTCTGACCGGGCGTTTTGCGTATGGCGTGGGGAAAGAAAAAGGGTGCGCGGAAGGAGCCGCTGTTCGGCTTGCCTGCGGCGCTCGCCGATCTGCGCCTTAACCCGGCGGACCGCATTCCCGGCGGCGAGGACAAGCCGAAGAAATCAGCGAAATCATCCACCAAGCGCAAGAGCGACGATGCCGGCGACGAGCCGCCGCGTGAGCGCAAGGCACCGAGCGGCCGCAGCGGCGCCAAGCGGCGCGCGAAGTCGCGTGGCGGCTTCAGCCTCGGTCGCCTGGTCTATTGGGGCGCGGTGCTGAGCCTGTGGGGCGCCATCGCCGTGACCGGCGTCGTGGTCTATGTCGGCGCGCACCTGCCGCCGATCCAGTCGCTGGAGATCCCCAAGCGCCCGCCGACGATCCAGATCGTCGGCATCGACGGCAGCCTGCTGGCGCAGCGCGGCGAGATGGCCGGCGCCAATGTCGCACTGAAGGATTTGCCGCCGTATTTGCCCAAGGCGTTCATCGCCATCGAGGATCGCCGCTTCTATTCGCATTTCGGCATCGACCCGGTCGGCATCGCGCGCGCGCTGGTCACCAACGTCATGCATCGCGGCGTGTCGCAGGGCGGCTCGACGCTGACGCAGCAGCTCGCGAAGAACCTGTTTCTCACGCAGGAGCGCACCATCCGGCGCAAGCTGCAGGAGGCGGAGCTCGCGATCTGGCTTGAGCGCAAGCACTCCAAGGACGAGATCCTGGAGCTCTATCTCAACCGCGTCTATTTCGGCTCGGGCGCCTATGGCGTGGAGGCGGCTGCGCAGAAATATTTCGGCAAGTCGGCCAAGAGCGTGACGGTCGCGGAAGCGGCGATGCTCGCCGGCCTCGTCAAGTCGCCGTCGCGCCTTGCGCCGAACCGCAACCCGGAAGGCGCCGAAGCGCGCGCGCAGATCGTGCTGGCGGCGATGGCGGATGCGAACTTCATCACCGATGCGCAGGCCAAGGCGTCGATCGGCCATCCCTCCTACAACGTGAAGCCGGCCGGCGCCGGCACCGTCAATTACGTCGCCGACTGGATCGGCGAGGTGCTGGACGATCTGGTCGGCCAGATCGACGAGAGCATCAAGGTCGAGACCACCATCGATCCGAAGCTGCAGAGCGTGGCGGAAGCCGCCATCATCGACGAGCTCGCGGCCAAGAGCGTCAAGTTCAACGTCAGCCAGGGCGCGCTGGTGGCGATGACGCCCGACGGCGCGGTGCGCGCCATGGTGGGCGGGCGGAACTACTCCGACAGCCAGTACAACCGCGCGGTCACCGCCAGGCGTCAGCCGGGCTCCTCGTTCAAGCCGTTTGTCTATCTCACCGCTCTCGAGCAGGGCCTGACGCCGGACACGATGCGCCAGGACGCGCCGATCGAGGTGAAGGGCTGGAAGCCCGAGAACTACACCCACGAATATTTCGGCTCGGTGACGCTGACGCAGGCCCTTGCGATGTCGCTCAACACGGTCGCGATCCGCCTCGGCCTCGAGGTCGGGCCGAAGAATGTCGTGCGCACCGCGCACCGGCTCGGCATCTCGTCCAAGCTCGAGCCCAACGCCTCGATCGCGCTCGGCACGTCCGAAGTCTCCATGGTCGAGCTGGTCGGCGCCTACGCGCCGTTCGCCAATGGCGGCCTCGCGGTGTCGCCGCATGTGGTCACGCGGATCAGGACGCTCAGCGGCAAGCTGCTCTACATGCGCCAGCCGGAGGAGCGCAACCAGGTCGTCGACCCGCGCCACGTCGGCATGATGAATGCGATGATGCGGGAGACGCTTGTTTCGGGCACCGCCAAGAAAGCGGAGATCCCGGGCTGGCCGGCCGCGGGCAAGACCGGCACCAGCCAGGATTATCGCGACGCCTGGTTCATCGGCTACACCGCGAACCTCGTCACCGGCGTCTGGCTCGGCAATGACGACAACTCGCCGACCAAGAAGGCGACCGGCGGCGGCCTGCCGGTGGAAGTCTGGTCGCGCTTCATGAAGGCCGCGCATGAGGGCGTGCCTGTGGCGGCCCTGCCGAGCGCACCCGGCGGCTGGGGCTTGTCGAACCTCGCGCAGGCAGCCTCGCAGGTGTCGCCGCCGACGCCTGCCGCACCGGCTCCCGCGAACAACGCGGGCGGCTATCGCCCGCCGCCTCCGACGCGCGCCAATGTGCGGCCCGAGCCAGCCGCTGGGCTCGATGGCTGGCTGATGGACCGGCTGTTCGGCGGCAATCGATAGGCCTTGTTGAGGGCCTCACAACAAAACTGCGAAAACAACCCCATGCACAGTAGAACGCGACCTCAGGCGTGACGCTGGGTAAATCGTTCGAAGCGTTTGATGCAACGGAGGTAATCAGGCAAACGGCGCAAGCGTCGCAAATTGTGGCGAGAATCGAGCGCTGATGCTGCCTTGTCCTCCGCCGGTCAGTCCCCGCGAAAGCAGGGATCCAGTACGCCGCAGCGTCTCGATTCAATCACCGACGTCACGGCGTACTGAATCGCCCGCTTTCGCGGGCGAGACGGTGTTCCTGAATTGCAGCGTGGCCCTACTCGGACCAGTCCTAATCCTCGACGCCATACCGGTGCAGGTCGTTCCCGTACGTGTCGAGCCACTTCTTGGCACGCTCCATTGACGGGCAGACCTTGCCGCAGACGCGCCAGAAACGCGCCGAGTGGTTCATCTCGACGAGATGGGCGACCTCGTGGGCGGCGAGATAGTCGAGCACGAAGGGCGGCGCGAGGATCAGGCGCCAGGAGAACGACAACGAGCCGGCCGAGGTGCAGGAGCCCCAGCGGCTGGACTGGTCGCGGATCGAGAGCCGCTTGACCCTGACGCCGAGTTCGGCGGCATAGGCTTCCGCCGAGCGCTGGAGATCCTTGCGCGCTTCGCGCTTGAGGAAGTCGCCGACGCGGCGGTCGACATGCTCGAGGCCCCCGGCGACGCAGAGAATGCGCTCGCCGCTGTCACGGGTCTCGGTCCACACCGTGCCGCGGGCGCCTGCGCGATGAACGATGCGATGCGGCGTGCCGCGCAGCGGTATCACCGTGCCCGGCTGGAACGGCGCCGCCTTCGGCAGGCGGCCGAGACGTGCCGCGATCCATGCGCCGTGACGCTGCGCGAAGTCCTTGGCTTCGGCGAGCGTGCCGCGCGGCGGCATAGTGAGGATGGCTTCACGGTCGCTCGGGTGAATTCGGAGCGTGTAGCGGCGCGCGCGGCGGTGCCGGCGCAGCCGAATCGCAAAGAATTGCGATCCGTGGGTGATGACCAGGGTCTTCGGCTCGTGGGGCCGACGATAAAGGAGTGCGCGAGTGGCCATGTCTGTCAGTCCGGGGGGCAGGAGAGCGCCCGGATTCTGCCATAACCGCCGCCATGGGAAGCGCTCGGCGCAAAAACAAATCATTTGCCCAATATACAGCGGTCCGGCGTCCGGGAGACCCTACAGACTGGGGTTGGAACCGGCTTTTTTCGCCCTCGCTGGACGCATGCGGCACCCCCAAGGGGTGAGCACTGACTCACTCCTAGAAGACTATCCAAATACCGCGAATCTGGAGGGAACTTGCCCCTGCTGGGGGACCCGGCCGGGGCTGAAATTTCGACGGGAAAGCCGAAATCGCTGTCTATTCAGCCGCGAGAGCCCGCAACGACGCAGGATTCGCAGCCGAAACCATGAAGTCGTGAATCCGCGGCACGATCTCCGACTTGAATCGCGATCCGTTGAACACGCCGTAATGTCCGACACCTTTCTGGACGTAATGAACGCGGCGATGATCGGGAATCGAGGAGCACAAAGTGTGCGTCGCTTCGGTCTGACCGAGACCGGAGATGTCGTCGTTCTCGCCTTCGACCGTCATCAGCGCGACGCGCTTGACCAGGGAAGGATCGACGCGGGTTCCGCGATGAGTCATCTCGCCCTTCGGCAGCGAGTGCTTCACGAACACGGTGTCGACCGTCTGAAGGTAATACTCGGCCGAGAGATCCATCACCGCGAGATATTCGTCGTAGAAGTCGCGATGCTTGTCGACGAGGTCGCCGTCGCCCTTCACCAGATTGGCGAAAAGCTGCTTGTGCGCGTCCATGTGCCGGTCGAAATTCATGCTGATGAAGCCGTTGAGCTGCAGGAATCCCGGATAGACATCGCGCATCATGCCCGGATGCGGGAACGGCACCTTGGTGATGACGTGGTTGCGGAACCAGTCGATGCCGCGCTCCTGGGCGAGGTTGTTCACCGCGGTCGGATTGCTGCGAGTGTCGATCGGCCCGCCCATCAGCGTCATGGAGGTCGGCACGAAGGGATCGCGCCGCGCTTCCATGATCGAGACGGCGGCGAGGACGGGGACGGAAGGCTGGCACACCGCGATGACATGGGTGTTGCCGCCGAGGACATGCAGCATCTCGATGACATAATCGATGTAGTCGTCGAGATCGAAGCGGCCTTCGCTGAGCGGCACCATGCGGGCATCGGCCCAGTCGGTGATGTAGACCTCATGCGCCGGCAGGAAAGCTTCCACCGTGCCGCGAAGCAGCGTCGCATAATGGCCGGACATCGGCGCCACGATCAGCACGCGTGGCTGCGGGCTGCGCAGCGGGCGGGTGAACTTGCGATCGAAGTAGAGCAGGTTGCAGAACGGCTTTTCCCAGACCGAGCGGACTTCGACGGGAACGCGAATGCCGTTGACCTCGGTGTCGTTGAGGCCCCATTCCGGCTTGCCGTAGCGGCGCGTGGTGCGCTCGAAGAGTTCGCAGGCCGCAGCGACCGACTTGCCGACCTCGGTGCGCGTCCAGGGATTGAGGGGATTTTGAAACAGCAGCTTGGTCGCGTCGGTGACCGCACGTGCCGGATTGAGAGCGGCATGGGCCATCTCGTACATCCAGTACATCGGCGTCGTCAGGACTGGACTGCCTTCTGCAGCCAGGGGCGGGGCGCCGCCGAACTCACCAATGGGCATCGCTATATTCCTCTTCGCATCGCAGCATACTGCCGAATGCGTAATATTGCGTCAATGCATGCTTCCGTACATCTACGTAGCCGAGGTGGCTAAATCAGCCTGAATCCACGGGAAAGTGACCCTATTCGCCTCCCGACAGCAGCGAGCCATGCTCCCGGGCGCTGCGCAAAAGGGCAAGGAATGCCCAAAAAGATGCAGCCAGAAGCACGGCATTGATGGCCAACGCCTGCAGCATCAGATCGGTCCTGAAGGTGTGCTCGATCAGCAGCGCGCGCATGCCCTCGAAGGCATAGGTCGGCGGCAACGCCCAGGCGACGTATTGCAGCCAGCCGGGCAGCACGCTGACGGGATAATACACGCAGGCGAGCGGCAGGATCGCGAACATCAACGTCCAGACGATACTCTCGGCGCCGAGGCCGTTCCGCAGCACGAGACCCGAGACGAAGATCCCGACCGACCAGCTCGTGAAGATCAGGTTGCAGAAGAACGCGATCAGCGGCAGGCCGAGGGCGTAGACGTTGAAGTGAAACAGGAACAGCGCCAGCAGCGTCATCGGAATGATCCCGATCGCAAGCCGGATCAGGCTCATGACCATCAGCGACAGCAGAAACTCGATCGGCCTCAAGGGGCTCATCATGAGATTGCCGAGATTGCGCGCCCACATCTCCTCGAGGAAGGAGATGGAGAAGCCGAGCTGTCCTCGGAACAGGATGTCCCAGAGGATCACGGCACCGATCAGCGTGCCGCCGGCGCGCGCGAAGAAGTTGGCGTTCTCGGCGATGTAGTGCTGCAGGAACCCCCACGTGATGACCTGCAGTGCGGGCCAATAGAGCAGCTCGAGCAGCCGCGGCCAGGACGACAGCAAGAGGTACCAATAGCGCAGGATCATCGCGCCGATGCGGTGGATGGAGATGCCGGAGTGGAGGGAGAGGTCGGTCATGGCCGCTCCTTCATCTCGAAAGGAGCTGTCATTCCGGGGCGATGCGCAGCATCGAGCCCGGAATCCATCGGCCCGCAGCACACGCGGCGAAATGGATTCCGGGCTCGCGCTCCGCGCGCGCCGGAATGACGGATGAGACACGTGGGCTGCCTCACCTCACCGCCTCCGTCGCCCCATTCACCCGGCCGCGGGCGACGTCCAGAAAGACCTCCTCGAGCGTGGTGCGGTTGTAGCGGGCCATGATGGCTTCGGGCGTGTCGTCGTCCTCGATGCGGCCGCGCTTCATGATGATGACGCGGTCGCAGAGTCGCTCGACCTCGAGCATGTTGTGCGAGGCGAGGAGGATGGTGGCGTTGTTCTGCTTCCGATACCGCTCCAGATGCGCGCGCACCCAGTCCGCGGTGTCGGGGTCGAGCGAGGCCGTCGGTTCGTCCAGGAGCAGCAGCTCGGGCTGGTTGATCAGCGCCTTCGCCAAGGCGACGCGGGTCTTCTGCCCGGCGGAGAGCTTGCCGTTGGCGCGGTCGATGAAATCGCCGAGGTCGAGCGCCTCGGCAAGTTCGGCTATGCGGCCAGCAAGATTTTTCACCGCATAGAGCTTGCCGAACACGGTGAGATTCTGCCGCACCGTGAGCCGCATCGGCATATCGACATAGGGGCTTTCGAAATTCATCCGCC
>NZ_JAEMSD010000127.1 GCF_016462955.1 Bradyrhizobium sp.
AGGTCGGAGCCGAACTGCGCGAACGCCGCCATTTCGCGGTACTGCGCGAGCTCGCCCTTGATCTTGCCGGCGACCTTCTTGGTGGCCTTGGTCTGCGCCGACGAACCGACGCGCGACACCGACAGACCGACGTTCACGGCGGGGCGGATGCCCTGGAAGAACAGGTCGGTTTCCAGGAAGATCTGGCCGTCGGTGATCGAGATGACGTTGGTCGGGATGTAGGCCGACACGTCGTTGGCCTGGGTTTCGATGACCGGCAGCGCCGTCAGCGAGCCCGAGCCCATGTCCTTGTTCAGCTTCGCCGCGCGCTCGAGCAGGCGGGAGTGCAGATAGAACACGTCGCCGGGATAGGCTTCGCGGCCCGGCGGGCGGCGCAGCAGCAGCGACATCTGGCGGTAGGCGACGGCCTGCTTGGACAGATCGTCATAGATGATGACGGCGTGCATGCCGTTGTCGCGGAAGTACTCGCCCATGGTGCAGCCGGTGAAGGGCGCGATGTACTGCATCGGCGCCGGATCGGACGCGGTGGCCGCGACGACGATCGAATATTCCAGCGCGCCCTGCTCTTCCAGCACCTTCACGAACTGGGCGACGGTCGAACGCTTCTGGCCGACCGCGACGTAGACGCAGTACAGCTTGATGTTCTCGTCCGGCTGCGCGTTGAGCGGCTTCTGGTTCAGGATGGTGTCGAGCGCGATCGCGGTCTTGCCGGTCTGGCGGTCGCCGATGATCAGCTCGCGCTGGCCGCGGCCGATCGGGATCAGGGCGTCGATGGCCTTGAGGCCGGTCGCCATCGGCTCGTTCACCGACTTGCGCGGAATGATGCCGGGCGCCTTGACGTCGACGCGCATGCGCTTCTCGGCCTGGATCGGGCCCTTGCCGTCGATCGGGTTGCCGAGCGCGTCGACGACGCGGCCGAGCAGACCCTTGCCGACCGGCGCGTCCACGATGGCGCGGGTGCGCTTGACGGTCTGGCCTTCCTTGATCTCGCGGTCGGCACCGAAAATAACGACACCAACGTTGTCGGTCTCGAGGTTCAGCGCCATGCCGCGGGTGCCGTTCTCGAACTCGACCATTTCACCGGCCTGGACGTTGTCCAGACCGTAGACGCGAGCGATACCGTCACCGACGGACAGCACCTGTCCGACTTCGGAGACTTCAGCTTCCTGGCCGAAATTCTTGATCTGGTCCTTGAGGATCGCGGAAATTTCCGCGGCGCGGATGTCCATCAGCCTGCCTCTTTCATCGCGTGCTTGATCGAATTGAGTTTGGTGCGAAGCGAACCATCCACCATGCGACTGCCCAGCTTGACGACGAGGCCACCGATGATCGAGGGATCGACTTTCACGTTCAGCGCGACGTCCTTGCCGGTCACCGATTTCAGGGCAACCTTGAGGGCATCGAGATTCTTGTCAGAGAGCGCTTCCGCCACGGTGACGTCGGCCGTCGTCTCGCCCTTGAACTTGGCGACGAGCGCGCGATAGGCCCGGATGACGTCGGCCACCGCGAACAGGCGGCGGTTGGCCGTCAGCACTTTCAGGAAGTTTGCGGTGATGCCGGCGATACCGGCCTTGTCCAGCACGGCCGAGAGGGCCCTGGACTGGGCGTCGGCCGCGAACACCGGGCTACGGACGAGGCGCTTGAGATCAGCGCTGTCGTTCAGCAGGGCCTCGAACTTGTCGAGATCGGCTTTGACCTCGTCGACCAAATTCTGGTCGCGGGCCAGTTCAAACAAGGCCGTTGCATAACGACCGGACACACCTGAAACGGACGTATCTTCTGCAGCCACAGACGCGCTCTTTATGCTGTCAAACTCGCAAGGGAAAAACCGTCGCCACGAAGCGGCGCCTAGCGATCCAAGCCCTTGGAATTCAAGCGGGACTTCGATTTTCGACCGGCGCGGGACGTGCCGGGCTCGTTAAAATCGCGGCTTTGCTAACATAGCAGGTGCGCAGGTGCAACATGACGCCGGATTAAAGGCGCGAGGTTCTGTCGTCAGTTCGTCGCAGCCAAGCGAGGCCTTGGAGGGTGAGGGCTGGAGAGTGACGTCTGATTGCGCGCCACCTCCCATGTCGCGGAAATAGACTCGCCGCGCACCTCTGTTAGTTCCTGCCGCCAGCGCATAGCGGCCATGAACACGGATCGCTGAGGCGTGACTCAGGCCCCCTTCGGTTCCACCCCCGAATACTTACCGAATTCTAAACGCCAGCGGCGATGACTTCGCTCTACAGTATTCGTAAGTAATACTTTAGTTAATAAATCGTTAAAGCCGAAGTTTTGCGAGAAACACCGGAATATCAGGCGCCGGTAACAAGATATTTCATGTCGACACATATCGGATTTACTGCCCAATTCACGCCTCATTGGGAATCGAAACGCCAAACCGCTCACAAACTGATGGGAGCTCCACTTGCCACATATGTGGCAATACTAGCTTAGGGACCAATAAATGCTGTGTTTGAAGACGCTGGGCTCCGTGACCCGGCCGCGTACGGCGATTACTTTTGTTGCCGCAACTCTTCTTGTCGGTGCAGCCGCCACCGAAGCTTCCGCCAAATCCCGGCATCACCGGCATCATCATCATCACCGTCACCACGCCCAGACCGACACCAACGCGACCTCCGACTGGCGCAATGCCAATGCGTCGATGACGCCGACCTCGGGCACCGGGCGCAGCTTTTCCGGCATGGCCTCCTTTTACGGCAACGAGTCCGGCAGCAAGACCGCCTCGGGCCAGCGCTTCAACCAGAACGCCATGACCGCGGCGCACCGATCGCTGCCGTTCGGCACCAAGCTGCGCGTCACCCATGGCGGCCAGAGCGTCGTCGTCACCATCAACGATCGCGGCCCATTCATCCGCGGCCGGGTGCTCGACCTCTCCACGGGTGCCGCCCGCGCCATTGGCCTCACCAGCCGCGGCGTCGGCCGCGTCACCGCGGAAGTCGTCTCGTAAGGCGCGGTCCGCGCCTGATCCTCGCGCAGTTTTCGTCAGTTGCTGCGCAGATGAACAAGCCCGCGGTCTTGGGGGACCGCGGGCTTTTTTACGTTCTGTCATTCCGGGGCACGCGCAGCGCGAACCCGGAATCCATTCATCCACCAACTCTGCCGCCCGATGGATTCCGGGTTCGATGCTGCGCATCGCCCCGGAATGACAGCGGAGTTTGCTGCGCCAGTGGGCTCCTACAAAAAGCTCTGCGGATCGACGTCGACTTCGAGCTTCTGATTGCCCGTCGGCTTCGGGCAGACCGCGAGCCAGTTGCGCAAATAGTCCGACAAATCGAATCCGCGGGCCGATTTCACCAGGATGCGGAAGCGGTAGCGGCCCTTGATGACGGCGAGCGGTGCTTCGGCGGGGCCGAGCACCACGACGCGCTCGTCCCGCGGCGCCAGCGTCACCAGCTTGCGGCCGAAGCCTTCGGCGCTGGGGCGGTCGCCGGCGGAGATGATCAGGCTGGCGAGCCGGCCGAACGGCGGATAGAGCGTCTTCTCGCGCAGATCGATTTCGCTGTCGTAGAACGCCTCGCGGTCGCAGGCGATCAGGGCCCGCATCACGGGATGATCGGGCTGATGGGTTTGGAGATAGCCGACGCCGCGGCCCTGCTCGCGCCCGGCGCGACCGATCACCTGGTTGAGCAATTGCCAGGTGCGCTCCGCGGCGCGTGGATCGCCGTTGGACAGGCCGAGATCCGCATCGACCACGCCGACCAGGTTGAGCCTGGGAAAGTTGTGACCCTTTGCCACGAGCTGCGTGCCGATGATGATGTCGACGCGGCCCTCCGCGATCTCGGCGAGCTCGACGCGCATCGTCTCGATCGAAGTAATGAGATCGCTCGACAGCACCATGGTGCGTGCCTGCGGAAACAGCGCGGCCGCCTCCTCCTGGAGGCGTTCGACGCCGGGCCCGACCGCGACCAGCGATTCCTCGGCCGAACAGTTCGGGCAGATATGCGGGCGCGGCATCGAGAAGCCGCAATGGTGGCAGACCAGGCGCTGGCGGAATCGATGATCCACCAGCCAGGCATCGCAGATGGTGCAGGCGAAGCGATGGCCGCAGGCACGGCACAGCGTCAGCGGCGCATAGCCGCGGCGATTGAGGAACAGCAGCGCCTGCTCGCGCCGTTCGATGGCCGTCCTGATCTCGCCGGCGAGCCGCGGCGAGATGAAGCGACCTCGCGCGGGCGGCTCGCGGCGCAGGTCGATCGCTTCGATATGCGGCATGTGCTGGCCGCCGAAGCGCGAGGGCAGCGCGATGCGCTGATAGCGGTTCTTGCGCGCATTGACCTCCGATTCCACCGACGGCGTCGCCGACGCCAGCACGACCGGAATCTTGGCGATATGCCCGCGCACCACCGCCATGTCGCGGGCGTGGTAGTGCACGCCGTCGTCCTGCTTGTAGGCCTGGTCGTGCTCCTCATCGACGACGATGAGGCCGAGATCGGCGTAAGGTAGAAACAGCGCGGAGCGCGCGCCGACCACGACCGGCGCAGTGCCGCCAGAGATCGCCGCCCAATTGCGCGCGCGGGTGCGCGGTGTCAGCTCCGAATGCCATTCGATCGGCCGCACGCCAAAACGCTGCGCGAAGCGGTCGAGGAACTGGCCGGTGAGCGCGATCTCGGGCATCAGGATCAGCGCCTGCCTGCCGCGGCGGATCACCTCGGCCACGGCTTCGAAATAGACCTCGGTCTTGCCCGAGCCGGTGACGCCGTCGAGCAGCGCGACGTGGAAGGTGCCGTTGGCCGCGAGCGCGCGCATCGCATCCACACCGGCACGCTGCAGCGGCGAAAAATCCGGCCGCCCGAACTCCGGATCGGGCGCGGGCGGCGGCGGAGGCGGCGGCATCGGCTCCACCGTGAGCGTGCCTTCGTCGACGAGGCCGTCGATCACGCCGGAGGAGACGCCGGCCTCCCTGGCTGCCTCGGACTTGGCGTGCAGCAGCCGGTCGGACAGCAGCGCGATCACGCGCTGACGTGCCGGCGTCAGCCGCTTCGGGGGATCGCCTGTTAGCCGCACGCCGGCGCGCGCCCGCTCGGGGCCGAGAGTCTCGCCCATGCGCAGGCACATGCGCAGCACCATGCCGCGCGGGCTCAGCGTGTAATTGGCGACCCAGTCCACCACCTGGCGCAGCTCCGGCTTCAGCGGCGGGATATCGAGCTTCTCGCTGACCTCCTTGAGGCGGTTGTGCAGGCGCGGATCGGGATTGGCGTTTTCGCCCCAGACCACGGCCAGCACCTCGCGCGGCCCAAGCGGCACGCTGACGAGGTCGCCGGCCTTCAGCTCCATCCCGCGCGGCACCTTGTAGGAGTAGGTCTGGTCGAGCGCGACCGGCACCAGCACGTCGACCATGCCGGTCGCGTGGGCGGAGGCGGAGTTGCGCGGTGCGTGATCCATGGGTGGAGAATCGGAACCCTGAGGCCTCGAGGCTAGCCCCGCAGGCGGGCCTTAGCGAACGATAAACGAGTGTGATGCGATATACTGTGCGGAATCATCCCGTCCAGAGCGCATGACCAAAGCGGCCGCCCCAAGACTCGAGCTCGCCAGCGCCGATCCCTCGATCGCGCAGGAGATGGCGCGCTGGCTGTCGCATCTCGGCGCCGAGCGGCGATTGTCGCCCAAGACGCTGGAGGCCTACGGCCGCGACCTCAGGCAATGCCTGGATTTCCTCTGTGCGCATTGGGGCGAGCGCGTGACGCTCGAGCGATTTGCGGCGCTGGAAGCCACCGACGTGCGCGCCTTCATGGCGATGCGCCGGGCCGACGACATCGCCGGCCGCTCGCTGATGCGCGCGCTGGCGGGCCTGCGCTCGTTCGGTCGCTTCCTGGAGCGCGAGGGCAAGGGCAAGGTCGGCGCACTCTCGGCCATCCGCGCGCCGAAGGTCGCAAAGAGCCTGCCGAAGCCGCTGCCGATGGCATCCGCAAAACGGCTGGCCGATGCCGACGAGCGTGCCGGCGAGGAGCGCGAGAGCTGGATCCTCGCGCGCGACGCCGCGGTGATGGCGCTGCTTTATGGCTCGGGCCTGCGTATTTCCGAGGCGCTCGGCCTGAAGCGCCGCGAGGTGCCGAAGCCCGGCGAAGGCGACGTGCTGGTCGTGACCGGCAAAGGCAACAAGACCCGCATGGTGCCGGTGCTGCAGAACGTGCTGGCGCTGGTGCAGGAGTACGTCGCGATGTGCCCCTATCCGCTGCCGGCGGACGGCCCGATCTTCGTCGGCGCGCGTGGCGGGCCCTTGAGCCCGCGCATCATCCAGCTCGCGATGGAGCGGCTGCGCGGCGCGCTGGGACTTCCCGACAGCGCTACGCCGCACGCGCTCCGGCATTCCTTCGCCACGCATCTGCTCTCGCGCGGCGGGGACTTACGCGCGATCCAGGAACTGCTCGGGCATTCCTCGCTGTCGACCACGCAGGTCTATACTGGGATCGATTCCGAGCGTCTGCTCGAAGTCTATGCGAGCGCGCATCCGCGGCGGTGAAGCTGACATGAAGCTGTCATAGCTCGCGTGCCTCTTGCGCGGCGCCCACGGTTCGGTCAAATCGTGGGAACCAGCACAGGAGAGATTGATGGGCGCACATGAAAGCATGGAGCATGCCGAGCACGCCGAACACGCGTCCGGCTCGAACAAGAAGATCGCGCTCCTGATCGCCGTGCTGGCACTGTTCCTGGCGATCTCGGAGACGCTCGGCAAGGCCGCCCAGACCGAATCGATCAGCAAGAACGTCGAGGCCGCCAATCTCTGGGCGTTCTTCCAGGCCAAGAGCATCCGCCGCACCGTGGTGGTGACCGCGGCCGAGCAGGGCAAGCTCACGCTCGCTGCCGCGGACGAGGCGCAGAAGCCCGCCGTGCAGAAGCAGATCGACGATTGGACCAAGACCGCGGCGCGCTACCGCTCCGAGCCCGAGACCGGCGAAGGCACCGAGCAGCTCGCCGACAAGGCCAAGCACGCCGAGCACGCGCGCGACCAGGCGACCGCAAAATACCATCATTTCGAGCTGGCCTCGGCCGCCTTCCAGATCGGCATCGTGCTGGCGTCCGCCACCATCATCACCGGCATGCTGGCGCTGGCTTACGTCAGCGGCGTGCTGACGCTCGCCGGCCTGTTCATGACCGCGCTCGGATTGTGGTGGCCGCACCTGCTGCATTTGCATTGAGGTGTCGAGGCAACAACGGCAACCACAGAGACAATGTCATGCCACGCGAAGGCGGGGCATCCAGTACGCCGCGGCTTCTCGGCTCAACCACTGACGTCTCTGGAATACTGGATTGCCCGCCTTCGCGGGCAATGACACCGAATATGTGGAAATAGTACCGAACAACCGGCGGACAGCTCACCGCGCCTGGTGCACGCTCCTGCGGAAGCGCTGGATCAGGCGCAGCGTTCGGGACGACCACCCCTCGCCGTCGCCGGCGATCAGCGCGCGGATGCGGCGCTTGATCGGGTCGACCAGCTCGGCGGCCTTGGCACGCACCTTCAGCACGAGTTCGTAGATCCGCTCGAACCAGCGCATCTCCAGCAGCTTAGCGCGCGTGACGTCGAACACGAAGGCGGTGACACCGACGCCGACCAGCTTCCCGAACACGATGGTGAAGAAAGCGCCGGTCCAGTATTCATGCGCGAGCAGCCACAGGCCGACCAGCTTGAGCGGAAACAGCGGGACGACGGGCACCGCGAACACCAGCAGCGTCATGGCGGGCGACAGCGCATCGACGCGCTCCGTCAGCCAGTGCTTGAAGCGCGCCAGCGGGATGGCTGCGACGACCTTGGCAACAACAGGCTCGAGATGATCCCACAGCCAGGCTTCGATCAGGAAGACGATCGCAAGCAGGACCCAGACCGGTTGCAGAAGGCGGCGCAGCATGTGTTTCCCGCCCGGTTCGGCGCTGGGCGCGTCGTTACATATGGATGGCCCGCTTGCCGACCGCAAGCGCGGCTTCCTTGACCGCCTCCGAGCGCGTCGGATGGGCGTGGCAGGTGCGCGCGAGATCCTCCGCACTGCCGCCGAACTCCATGAGAACGCAGGCTTCGTGGATCATCTCGCCGGCTTCGCGGCCGATGATGTGCACGCCGAGCACGCGATCGGTCTTCGCATCTGCGAGAATCTTCACGAAGCCGTCGGTGGTCTGGTTGACCTTGGAGCGACCGTTGGCGGTGAACGGAAACTTGCCGACGGTGTAGGCCACGCCGGCCTGCTTGAGTTCCTCCTCGGTCTTGCCGACGGAGGACACTTCCGGGGTGGTGTACACGACGCCCGGAATGACGTCGTAATTCACGTGCCCGGCCTGGCCTGCGATGATCTCGGCGACCGCGACGCCTTCGTCCTCGGCCTTGTGCGCAAGCATCGGGCCGGCGACGACGTCGCCAATGGCATAGACGCCTTTCAGGCTGGTGGCGAAATGCGGATCGATCTGGACGCGGCCGCGCGCATCGAGCGCGACGCCGGCTTCCTTGAGGCCAAGCGCCTCCGTGAACGGCACGCGGCCGATGGCGACGAGCACGACGTCGGCTTCCAGCGTCTCAGGCGTGCCGCCTGCGGCGGGCTCGATGGTTGCCTTCAGCGTCTTGCCCGAGGTGTCGACCGCGGTGACCTTGGCGCCGAGCTTGAACGCAAAGCCCTGCTTCTCGAGGATGCGCTGGAATTGCTTGGCGATCTCGCCGTCCATGCCGGGCAGGATGCGGTCGAGGAATTCGACCACGACGACTTCCGCGCCGAGCCGCTTCCACACCGAGCCGAGCTCGAGGCCGATCACGCCGGCGCCGACGATCAGCAGCTTGCCGGGGACCTTGTCCAGCGACAACGCGCCGGTCGAGGAGACGATGCGCTTCTCGTCGATCTCGATGCCCTTGAGTCGCGCGATGTCCGAGCCGGTCGCGATCACGATGTTCTTGGTCTCGACCACCTGCGACTTGCCGTCGGCGGATATTTCGACCTTACCCGTCCCCAAGATCTTGCCGGTGCCCTTGAGCACGTCGATCTTGTTCTTCTTCATCAGGAACTCGACGCCCTTGACGTTGCCGTCGATGCCCTGCTGCTTGAAGTTCATCATCGCCGGCAGATCGAGCTTCGGGGCGGAAACGCTGACGCCCATCTTGGCGAAGGAATGGCCGGCTTCCTCGAACATTTCGGAGGCGTGGAGCAGCGCCTTCGAGGGCATGCAGCCGACATTGAGGCAGGTTCCGCCGAGGGTGGCGTTCTTCTCGACCACGGCGACTTTCATGCCGAGTTGGGCTGCACGCACTGCACAGACGTAACCGCCCGGTCCGGTGCCGATGACGACGAGATCGTAGGATGCCATGAGAGAAAGTCCCGTGAGTTTAGCGTGATGAGAATGCGTCCGCGCGGCGCGTCAGCGTCCGCCGGACACATCGAGAATAGCTGAGGTGACGTAGGAGGCCTCGTCCGAGATCAGCCAGACGATGGCGTTGGCGACCTCGTCGGCGGTGCCGACGCGCTTCATCGGCACCATGTGGGCCAGGCGATGGGCGCGATCGGGCTCGCCGCCCGCGGCGTGAATTTCGGTATCGATCAGGCCGGGACGGATCGCGGCGACGCGGATGCCTTCGTTCGCGACTTCATAACCGAGACCGACGGTGAAGGAATCGACCGCGCCCTTTGACGCGGCGTAGTCGACATAGGTGTTGGGTGCGCCGAGACGCGCCGCCACCGAGGACAGGTTGACGATGACGCCGCCCTTGCCGCCATGCTTGGTCGACATCCGCTTGACCGCCTCGCGCGCGCAGAGGATGGAGCCGGTGACGTTGACCGCCATCACGCGCTGAATGCGCTCGGCCGACATCTCGTCGACGCGCACGCCGCTCTTGCCGACGATGCCGCCATTGTTGACGAGCGCGCCCAGTGTGCCGAACATGTCGGCTTCCTTGAACAGCGCGAGGATGTCGCTTTCCTCGGCGACATCGCATTTCACTGCGACGGCCTTGCCGTTGCTGGCCTCGATCTGCGCGATAACCTCGTCGGCCGCCTTCTTGTTGCTGGCATAGCCGACCACGACGCGGTACCCGCGCGCAGCCGCCGCAAGCGCGGTCGCCCGCCCGATACCGCGGCTGCCGCCGGTGATGACAACGACTTTATCGGTCATGCGCACCTCCATTGTTCGACATGCGCCGTCGCGGGGAGCGACGGCGCTGTCAGAGCATCAGGGATCAGAGGTCCAGCACCAGCCGCGCCGGGTCTTCCAGGCTCTCCTTGACGCGCACCAGGAAGGTGACGGCTTCCTTGCCGTCGATGACGCGGTGATCGTAGGACAGCGCCAGATACATCATCGGGCGGACCTCGATCTTGCCGCCGACGACCATCGGCCGCTCCTGGATCTTGTGCATGCCCAAAATGCCGGACTGCGGCGCGTTCAGGATCGGGGTCGACATCAGCGAGCCGTAGATGCCGCCATTGGTGATGGTGAAGGTGCCGCCCTGCATCTCGTCGATCTTGAGCTGGCCGTCGCGGGCGCGGCGGCCGTAGTCGGCGATGCTCTTCTCGATGTCGGCGATCGACTTCTGGTCGCAGTCGCGCACCACGGGCACGACGAGACCCTTGTCGGTGCCAACGGCGACGCCGATGTGGTAATAGTTCTTGTAGATCAAATCGGTGCCGTCGATCTCGGCGTTGACCGCCGGGATGTCCTTGAGCGCCTGCACGACGGCCTTGGTGAAGAAGCCCATGAAGCCGAGCTTGGCGCCGTGCTTCTTCTCGAACGCGTCCTTGTAGTGCGCGCGCAGCGCCATGACGTTGGTCATGTCGACCTCGTTGAAGGTCGTCAGCATGGCCGCGGTGTTCTGCACGTCCTTGAGGCGGCGGGCGATGGTCTGGCGTAGGCGGGTCATCTTGACGCGCTCTTCGCGGGCCGCGTCATCAGCCGGCGAGGGCGCACGGACCTGAACCGCGGCGGCGGGCTGGTTGACCGGCGTCGGCGCGGAGGCGGCGCGCTCGATCGCGGCCAGCATGTCGCCCTTGGTGACGCGGCCGTCCTTGCCGGAGCCGGGAACGGTGGAGGCATCTACACCGGTCTCGGCCGAGAGCTTGCGCACCGACGGGGCAAGCGGCGCATCGGCCGGCGGCGCCTTCGGCGCAGCGGCGGCAGCAGCCGGAGCCGCAGCGGCTGCGGCGGGAGCAGCGGCGGGCTTGGCCGGCGCGGCGGCCGGCTTGGCTGCACCGGCGGCGCCTTCCGTGATCTGGCCGAGCAGCGCACCGACCGCAACGGTCGCGCCGTCGGCGGCGATGATCTCGCTCAAGGTACCCGCGGAGGGCGCGGGAACTTCGATGGTGACCTTGTCGGTCTCGAGCTCCACCAGGGGCTCGTCGACGGCGACGGGGTCGCCGGCCTTCTTGAACCAGCGGCCGATGGTGGCCTCGGTGACGGATTCGCCGAGCGTCGGCACACGAATTTCAGTCATGGTCTCTTCCTCAAGGGGATCGCAGGTAGCGGTCATGAATTTCATCCGTCATGCCCCGCGAAGGCGGGGCATCCGGTACTCCGCGGCTTTCGTTCTGATCACGAAAGTCACGGCGTACTGGATTGCCCGCCCCTGTGCGCAATTGCGCACTGGGCGGGCAATGACAGAGTCCTAAAAAAAAACTTCTCAGCTCAGTGCTTCGTCCAGGAACGCCTTCAGCTGAGCCTGATGCTTGGACATCAGACCCGTTGCGGTCGCAGCGGAAGCGGCGCGGCCGACATAACGCGGACGCCGGCTCGCGCCGTTCACCTGGTTCAGCACCCATTCCAGATAGGGCTCGATGAAGTGCCAGGCGCCCATGTTGCGGGGCTCTTCCTGACACCACACCACTTCGGCCTTCTTGAAGCGCGACAGCTCGGCCACCAGCGCCTTCAGCGGCACCGGATAGAGCTGCTCGATGCGCATCAGATAGATGTCGTCGATGCCGCGCTTCTCGCGCTCCTCGTAGAGGTCGTAATAGACCTTGCCGGAGCACAGCACGATGCGGCGGATCTTCTCGTCCGGAACGAGCTTGATCGCCTCGTTCGGCAGCATCTGGGCGTCATCATAGAGGATGCGGTGGAAGGTCGTCCCCTTCGCCAGCTCGTCGAGACGCGACACCGCCCGCTTGTGTCGCAGCAGCGACTTCGGCGTCATCATGATCAAAGGCTTGCGGATCTCGCGATGCAGCTGCCGGCGGAGCGCGTGGAAGTAGTTCGCCGGCGTGGTCGGGTAAACCACTTGTATGTTGTCTTCCGCGCACATCTGCAGGAAGCGCTCGAGGCGCGCCGAGGAGTGCTCCGGTCCCTGGCCCTCATAGCCGTGCGGCAGCAGGCAGACGAGGCCGGACATGCGCAGCCATTTGCGCTCGCCCGAGGAGATGAACTGGTCGAACACGACCTGGGCGCCGTTGGCGAAGTCGCCGAACTGGGCTTCCCACAGCGTCAGCGTGTTCGGCTCGGCGAGCGAATAGCCGTATTCGAAGCCGAGCACGGCTTCTTCCGACAGCAGCGAGTTGATGACCTCGTAATGGCCCTGCTCGTTGCCGAGATGGTTGAACGGCGTGTAGCGGCTCTCGTCTTCCTGATCGATCAGGACCGAATGGCGCTGCGAGAAGGTGCCGCGCTCCGAATCCTGTCCTGATAGCCGGACGTGGTGGTTCTCGTTGAGCAGCGTGCAGAACGCCAGCGCCTCGCCGGTCGCCCAGTCGATGCCGTTGCCGCTCTCGATCGCCTTGGCACGGTTATCGAGGAAGCGCTGAATGGTGCGGTGGACGCGGAAGCCGTCCGGCACCTTGGTGATCTTGCGGCCGATGTCTTTCAGGATCGGCAGGTCGACGCCGGTGACGCCGCGGCGCGCATCCTCTTCCTGGTCGGCGATCTTGAAGCCGGCCCACTTGCCGTCGAGCCAGTCGGCCTTGTTCGGCTTGTAGGAGGTGCCGGCCTCGAACTCGGCATCGAGCCGGGCGCGCCAGTCGGCCTTCAGCTTGTCGACCTCGCCCTCGGTGACCACGCCTTCGGCGATCAGGCGCTTGGAGTAGAGCGTGAGGGTCGAGGGATGGGCCGCGATCCGCTTGTACATCACCGGCTGGGTGAAGGCGGGCTCGTCGCCCTCGTTGTGGCCGTAGCGGCGATAGCACCACATGTCGATGACGACAGGCTTGTGGAACTTCTGCCGGAATTCGGTCGCGACCTTGGCCGCGAACACGACGGCCTCCGGATCGTCGCCGTTCACGTGGAAGATCGGCGCGTCGATCATCTTCGCCACATCAGACGGATAGGGCGAGGAGCGCGAGTAACGCGGATAGGTGGTGAAGCCGATCTGGTTGTTGACGATGAAGTGCACGGAGCCGCCGGTGCGGTAGCCCTTCAGGTCGGACAGGCCGAAGCACTCGGCGACCACGCCCTGGCCTGCGAACGCGGCGTCTCCGTGCATTAGCAGCGGCATCACGGAGATGCGCATGTCCGGGGGATCGCCGTGCTGGTCCTGCTTCGCACGCACCTTGCCGAGCACCACGGGATCGACGATCTCGAGATGCGAGGGGTTGGCGGTCAGCGACAGATGGATGCGGTTGCCGTCGAACTCCCGGTCCGAGGAGGCGCCGAGGTGATATTTGACGTCGCCCGAGCCTTCGACCGCGTCAGGATTGGCCGAGCCGCCCTTGAACTCGTGGAACAGGGCGCGGTGCGCCTTGCCCATCACCTGCGTCAGCACGTTGAGGCGGCCGCGATGCGGCATGCCGAGCACGATCTCCTTCACGCCGAGATTGCCGCCGCGCTTGATGATCTGCTCCAGCGCGGGGATCAGGGCTTCGCCGCCGTCGAGGCCGAAGCGCTTGGTGCCGGTGAACTTGGTGTCGCAGAACTTCTCGAAGCCCTCGGCTTCGACCAGCTTCTGCAGGATGGCCCTGCGGCCTTCGCGCGTGAACGAAATCTCCTTGTCGGGTCCCTCGATGCGCTCCTGGATCCAGGCCTTCTGCGCGGCATTGCTGATGTGCATGAACTCGACGCCGAGCGTCTGGCAGTAGGTGCGCTCGCAGATCGCAGTGATTTCGCGCAAGGTGCCGTATTCGAGACCGAGCACGTGATCGAGGAAGATCTTGCGGTCGAAATCAGCCTCGGTGAATCCGTAGGTGCGTGGATCAAGCTCTTCGCGGTTGCGCGGGGCCTCGATACCGAGCGGATCGAGCTTGGCATGGAAGTGACCGCGCATGCGGTAGGAGCGGATCAGCATCAGGGCGCGGACGGAGTCGCGCGTCGCCTGGAGCAGATCGGCGGAGGAGATGTCCCCGCCCTTCTCGCCTCCCTTGGCCTGCGCCTTGGCGGCGATCTTGGCACCGACCGCCTTCTCGACCTCGGCCCAATTGCCGTCGAGGGCGGAGGTCAGGTCATCCCTGGGCGTCAGCGGCCAGTTGTCGCGCTCCCAGGACGGGCCTTCCGCGTTCTTGCTGATGTCGGCAGGCGCGTCGTTCAGGCTCTTGAAGAACTCCTGCCACTCGGCATCGACCGAAGACGGGTCCTTCTGGTAGCGGGCGTAGATTTCGTCGATGTAGGTGGCGTTGGTGCCCTGCAAAAAGGATGACAGGGCAAAGGCTGCGTTCGCGTCCTGGCGAGACATACTTGAGTTCCTGGCGATTTCGGTTCGCGCATAACAAACGGCGCTGGCGCCGAGCTCCCCCGACAGGGCTCGACGCGATAGGCACCCTTTACCCTATTTGCTGCGAAACTTCGCCCGGAAAAGCACGAAGAACTGAATTAGCCTTTCAACTTTTCGGCAAGCGTATGGCCGAGGCGGGCGGGCGACGGGGACACTGTAATCCCTGCCGATTTCATCGCCTCGGTCTTGGAACCAGCGTCGCCCTTGCCGCCCGAGATGATCGCGCCGGCATGGCCCATGCGGCGGCCGGGAGGGGCGGTGACGCCGGCGATGAAACCGACCATCGGCTTCTTGCGGCCGCGCTTGGCCTCGTCCTTGAGGAACTGGGCGGCATCCTCCTCGGCGGAACCGCCGATCTCGCCGATCATGATGATCGATTCGGTCTTGGGGTCGGCCAGCAGCATTTCCAGCACGTCGATGAACTCGGTGCCCTTGACCGGGTCGCCGCCGATGCCGAC
>NZ_JAEMSD010000569.1:0-483 GCF_016462955.1 Bradyrhizobium sp.
CCGAGAAGGCCTCGCGCCCCTACGACAAGGACCGCGACGGCTTCGTGATGGGCGAGGGCGCCGGCGTCCTGGTGTTGGAAGAGCTGGAGCACGCCAGGCGCCGCGGCGCCAGGATCTATGCCGAGGTGATCGGCTACGGCCTCTCGGGCGACGCCTACCACATCACCTCGCCGGCCCCGGACGGCGACGGCGGCTTCCGCAGCATGTCGGCAGCGCTCAAGCGTGCCGGCCTGACGCCATCCGATCTCGACTACATCAACGCGCACGGCACCTCCACGCCGCTTGGCGACGAGATCGAGCTTGGCGCGGTCGAGCGTCTGCTCGGCAACGCCGCCTCCAAGGTCGCGATGTCCTCGACCAAGTCGTCGACCGGCCATCTCCTGGGGGCTGCCGGTGCGATCGAAGCTATCTTCGCGATTTTGGCGATTCGCGATAACGTCGTGCCGCCGACCATCAATCTCGACAATCCGTCGATCGAGACTG
>NZ_JAEMSD010000569.1:493-2564 GCF_016462955.1 Bradyrhizobium sp.
GATCTCGTGCCGCACAAGGCAAAGCAGCGCGAAGTGAACGTCGCATTGTCGAACTCTTTTGGTTTTGGCGGTACCAATGCGTCGGTGATCGTCCGGCGCCTGGCCGATTAGTTTGCGTTCGAGACGAATCCACCGTTTTGCCGTATTCGGCGATAGTCATGGGCGTGGGCGTGCATTTTGGCAGGCAAGCGATTGTCGGGCCGCGATTGAACCGGCAGGATTCAGGTTGTCTCGATGAGTGAAAGGCCGCCCATTTCACCCCGGAGTCCGCGGGCAGCGCTCGAGCCCGAGCAACTGCCGCCGCCGCCCAAGCGGTCGGACCGCGCGCGCAATCCGCTCGTCATCGTCGGCAACGCCATCATCACCCTGCTGCTGATCAGCATGATCGGCGCCGGCGGCGTCTATTATTACGGCCGGCAGGTGCTCGAGGCGCCCGGACCGCTGAGGGAAGACAAGATCGTCAACATCCCGCAGCGCGCGGGCAAGCGCGACATCGCCGAGACGCTGAACCGGGAAGGCGTGACCGACGTCAATCCCTGGGTGTTCATCGCCAGCGTCGCCGCGCTGAAGGCGAGCTCGGACCTCAAGCCGGGTGAATATTCCTTCCAGAAGAACGCGTCCTTGCGCGACGTCATCGCCACCATCGTCGAGGGCAAGGTGGTGCAGCACGCCGTCACGATACCGGAAGGCCTGACCTCCGAGCAGATCGTGGCGCGGCTGTCCGACAACGACATCTTCACCGGCAGCGTGCGCGAGCTGCCGCGCGAAGGCACGCTGTTGCCGGAGACCTACAAGTTCCCGCGCGGCACCCCGCGCGAGCAGGTGGTCCAGCGCATGCAGCAGGCGCACAAGCGCGTGCTGACGGAGATCTGGGAGCGCCGCAATCCGGATATTCCGGTCAAGTCGCCGGAGCAACTGGTGACGCTGGCGTCCATCGTCGAGAAGGAAACCGGCAAGCCCGATGAGCGCAGCCGCGTCGCCGCAGTGTTCGTCAACCGCCTGAAGCAGAGGATCAAGCTGCAGTCCGATCCGACCATCATCTACGGCCTTGTCGGCGGCAAGGGCACGCTGGGCCGGCCGATCAAGCGCAGCGAGATCACGCAGCCTTCGCCTTACAACACCTATGTCATCGACGGGCTGCCGCCGGGCCCGATCTCGAATCCCGGCCGTGCTTCGCTCGAGGCCGCCGCCAACCCGGCTCGCACCCGCGACCTCTATTTCGTCGCCGACGGTACCGGCGGGCACGCCTTCACCGAGACCTACGACGCGCATCAGAGGAACGTCGCCAAGCTGCGGGCGATGGAGACGCAGATCCAGAACGACACGGTCGAGCCGCCGACCGAGGACGCGCCGCCGCCGGCCGCCGCCGCTCCTGGCGCTGCCGAGACTCCGACGGCGACGACGCCGACACGGCCTAATCAGCAGAAGAGGCAACCGTCGCGGCCCGCCAATCCGTCCAATCCCGCGCCCGCCCGGCAGGGCGCGGTGCAGTCCTCGCCCCCGGTGGTCCCGCGCTAGGCGCGTTCGCAGACCTGCCCGCGGGCATTGCGGATTCCACTTTCCGGCAAAATAGTCTTAAGATTCGCGTGGCTTGATGGCCTCGCGAATCCCCTGTTCCTGGAGAATCTGAACTGATGGCGCTGTCGTCCATGACCGGCTTTGCGAGAAGCCACGGCGCGAGCGGGCCGTATACGTTCGAATGGGAATTGAAGTCGGTCAACGCCAAAGGCTTTGACCTGCGCGTGCGGCTGCCGCAGGGGTTCGACGAACTCGAGGCGCACGCCAAAAAGCGCGCCGGCGAGCTGCTCGCGCGCGGAACCGTCTACGCCAATCTCAACGTCAAGCGCAGCAATGCCGCCGCCACGGTCCGCGTCAACGAGGACGTGCTCAACGCAGTCCTGAAGGCTGCTGCAGCGATCTCCGGAAAGATCGACGCGGTCGCGCCGAGCGTTGACGGCCTGCTCGCCATCAAGGGCGTCGTCGAGGTCGCCGAACCCGAGGGGGACGAGGAGGAGGACAAGGCCGCGCGGGCCGCCGCTGCGGAGGCCTTCGACAGGGCGCTCGCCGATCT
>NZ_JAEMSD010000569.1:2574-4011 GCF_016462955.1 Bradyrhizobium sp.
GGCAGATCCTGACCCAGCGCGTCGACGAGATCGAGCAGCTTGCGAAGAAGGCCGAAGCCGCGCCGGGGCGCAAGCCGGAGGCGATCAAGGCCAGGCTCGCCGAACAGATCGCGACCCTGCTCGACACGTCCGACCGCTTTGATTCCGACCGGCTGATGCAGGAGGCGATCCTGATCGCGACCAGGGCCGATATCCGCGAGGAGCTCGACCGCATCGCCTCGCACATCGCGCAGGCGCGCGAGCTGATCGGCAAGGGCGGCCCGATCGGCCGCAAGCTCGACTTCCTGGCGCAGGAGTTTCACCGCGAGGTCAACACCTGCTGCTCGAAGTCGAACGACATCGAGCTCACCAACACGGGCCTCGCCATGAAGAACGTGGTCGAGCAGTTCCGCGAGCAGGTCCAGAATTTGGAGTGATCGATGGCGACGAGCGGTCACGGAACTGACGGTGTCGAGCGACGTGGGTTGATGTTCGTGCTGTCCTCGCCATCAGGTGCGGGCAAGACGACGCTGTCGCGCATGCTGATCGACCGCATGCCGGGCTTGAAAATGTCGGTGTCTGCGACCACGCGCGCGATGCGGCCGGGCGAGGTCAACGGCAAGGACTACACCTTCGTCGACAAGGCCACGTTCGATGCCATGGTCAAGGCCGAGGAACTGCTGGAATGGGCGACGGTGTTCGACAACAGCTACGGCACGCCGCGCGGTCCCGTCGATGCGGCGTTGTCGGCCGGCCAGGATGTGCTGTTCGACATCGACTGGCAGGGAACCCAGCAATTGAAGCAGAAGGCGCGCGCCGACGTCGTCAGCGTCTTCATCCTGCCGCCTTCGGCGGCCGACCTCGAGAAGCGCCTGCATTCGCGCGCGCAGGATTCCGACGAGGTGATCCGCAAGCGCATGAGCCGTGCCAGCGACGAGATGAGCCACTGGGCCGAGTACGACTACATCGTGATCAACCACGAGGTCGACGAAGCCTTCGCCGAGGTTCAGTCGATCCTCAAGGCCGAACGGCTCAAGCGCGAGCGGCGGATCGGCCTCGTCGGCTTCGTTCGGAGTTTGCAGGCTCAGCTTCAGGCTTAGGCCGCGACAGGCGCGGGCCTTCCATCGCCAGCTGTTCCAGCTTCGTCGTGATGACGTCGACGTCGACCGCATCGGCGTCGCGATCGGCCGGCGCATCTGTGCGATCTCCGGCATCAGTTCGCCCCTTGATAGCTCGACCCTTGATAGCTCGATCCTTGATGACTCGATCCTTGGCGCTCTCATTGGCGGCGAGCTCGGCGGCCGCAGCCACGATCTCGAATGCGCCTTCAAACATCCTGACCGCGTCCTCGTCGCGCGTGGTCTTCTCCGGCTCTGCGGCCGCGGCGGCAGCACGCGATTTGCGCGCGTCGATCAGATGGATCTCGCGGCTGATCGCGGCGAGTTTCGTCAGCTGCTT
>NZ_JAEMSD010000570.1 GCF_016462955.1 Bradyrhizobium sp.
TCTTATCCACGAACCCCTTCCCCAAATCATATTAATCATCCCAATAGCCCTGACGGTCGGCCGCCTGCACGCGGACGCGCGCGCCGGCGAAGCGGTAGATCAGGCTGGCGAGGACGCCGGCGAGCGTCAGCGCGCCGCCGATCACGAGCAGCAGCATCTGGAGCGAGCCGCCCGGCTTGTCGGTCGGGATGTTCTCTGCCGCAGCGAGCGCCACGGGCGAGGGGGATTTTGACGGCTTGGCCGGCTGCGCGGCTGCGGTCACCGCGGCAGGCGCCGGCTGAGCGGACGCCGTCGGGACGTCGGGCCAGGGCGAAGAGGACTGAGGCGAAGCGGGCTGCTGTGTGAGGCTCTCGGCTGCCTGGTCCGCGGCGGGTTGCGACGTTGGCGCGGCTGCGGCTTGTGCGACGGCGCTGGGTGCCTTGGCGGCGGCACCGCCCCGCGGCCCCAGATATTCGGCGCGCGCGTCCTGCACCGGGTTTTGCTGTTGCGGCGGCGACGTCTCTGCCGCCGGCATGTCATTCTCGACCTGCGCGGTTTGCGTGGCCTTTGGACTGTTCTTGTCGCCCGCAGCGCGCAGATACCAGCATTGCCGCTTCGTCGCGCGATCGAGACGATAGTACCAATGCTGTCCCTGCGGGGCGACGCCCTTCGGCGAAGCGAGGCAGTCGGCAGCCGCATTGGCCGCGCTCGTTGCGGCCGGTGCATTCGTGGGGGCCGGCGCGGTCTGCGACACCGCGGGCAGTGGCGCGCCCGCAATGACGCCGGCGACGATGGTCGAAACGAATTTTGCGGCGCGGTTGCCCATCCTGGTCTCCCGGTTACGCATGACGCAACTCTAACCAGCCCCTTCTCGTCAAAGACTTGGGTGGCAATGAGCCGCAAATCCGGAGAGGATGTGGCTTGAATCGGGCCTGCGTCGCGCGTTCTAGATATTGCGCGGTACCGGCTATTGTTTCACCGAGCTCCAGGTTCCGCCGCAGCCGTCGGAGCGACGCCATGTCCCGGAGCCGCTTCGGCCCGAGAGTCGGCCCGCGCCGGTGAAGCTCACGCCCTGGCCTTCTCCGCGCGTGCTGACCGCGCCGCTGGGGCTGACGGTTCCGCTCACGCCTTCGCCGATGACACGTCCCGAGGTGACCACGACTGCGCCGCTGGTCGAGCCGCCGCAGCCAACGCTGGTGACGATCCAGGCGCCGTCGAAGCCACCGCCGCTTCCACCGCCGCCGGTTCGCCGCGGCGACGAGCGCTCCTCGGCCGGCTTGCTCCGGCGCGCAGGAGCAGCCGGTTCGGCCGAACGGTCCGACCGCGAGCCCGACAGTGATTTCTCGTCATTGCCGATCGAGCCGCCGGCGCTGCCCGACTGTGCGAAGGCGTTTGAGGCGGCCACGGAAAGGGTCAGGAGGCAGACGAAGGCGGTCGCACGGGTGACGGCACGGGACATGAGCAACGATCCAAATGAAAAAGGACATCAACGCCCGGAGCCGTCGGCGCAGACGGATCCGATAATCCGGCAAGCTTTGCCAGCCTTGCCGCATTCGTCAAGCGCAGCGTCCTTGGCGCGCTGTACGCTGTCGCGCTGGACCAGCGACCACGACTTGTCGGAGATGGCGAAGGCGCCGCAGCTTCGACCGTAGAAAGAGAGCTCGATCGGACATTTGGCGCCGCCGCAATTGCCGCGCGCGTCCGCCACGGATGCGCGCCGCGAGGCGTGGTTCCACGACATGCCCCATTTGCTGCCGTCGGGCCCGTAGACGATCGAGCCCCAGGGCTTCAGATCGTCCATCTTGCGCATCCGCAGCAGCAGGCCTTCGGTCGCTTCACCGGTTGGCGTCATCGCGATCCGCTGCTGGAGCTTCGTGATGGAGCGCGTCAGGCCGTCGGGCGTGTCGGGATCGAAATTGAGCTCATAGAGCCGCTCGCTCAGTTCGCTGAGCAGCGCGGCATCGCGCAAGGGGACGCGGTCGGGATCGGCGCGCAGGCGCTCCGCAGGCAGCGGATCGGGCTGCATCGCCGAGACCTGTGGCGGAGCGGCCTGCGTCGGCGGGACGAAATAGAACGTGCCGTCGATCGGCGAGGACGACACCCAGGGCTGCTGCGCGCCCGCGGTGGCGCGCTTCACGGCGAGGCCGACCTGGTTGAAGGTCTGGAACACGTCGAGCCCGGCGGTGCGGATCGTCGTCGCAAGCGCCTTGGTATAGGGGCTGTGGCCGTCGGTGCCGTCCTGCGCGACATTGCCGGGCTGGGTCGCGTAGGAGATCAGCGTGCCCTCCGGCGCGCGCATCTGGGCGAGACCGCCATCGGCGGCGCGCAGCCCACGTGAGCCGAACGGGTTGTTGCGGCAGGCATCGAGGATGACGAGGTTGAGGCGCGTGCCGGAGCCCTGCATCTGGCGCAGCACGAGATTGACGTCGGTCATCTGGAAATCGACATCGGCCTCGCGAGTCGGGTTGGCGCCGACAGGCACGAGGTAGTTGGAGCCCGAGACCTGCACGCCATGGCCGGCATAGTAGAACAGCGCGACGTCGGCACCCTGGACCTGCCGCCCGAAATTCTGCACCGCGACGTCCATCGCGCCCTTGTCGAGATCGAGCTGCGCACGTCCCCCGACCAGCGTGAAGCCGAGTGCGGTAAGCGTCTGCGCCATCAGGCTCGCGTCCTTGGACGGATTGTCGAGCGGGGTGATGTTCTTGTAGGCGGAATTGCCGACCACGAGCGCGATGCGCTTCTCGGCCGATGCATGAACCGTCATGGCCGCGAGCGTGGCTGCGATCAGGCCCGCCAGCCGCACGACGCGATTGAAAACCCTCGCGCGCATGAAATGCCCCAAAATATGGCGGCAGTCTAGCAGCTGTGTGCGGGCGGGAAAAGCGTTGCGACGCGGCGTCTGTGGGCGCGGCAGCATGGCGTCGCCTTGCACGGATCGCAGCCCGTGCCGCCGCGCAAGTCATCAAATGGCTACGGTGATCAGACGGCTGCGAAAGCCGTCGACCAGCTGGTCAGGACCCGCGACCTCCGCAACCTCAGGAGAAGACCTCCACAAGCGAGCAGGATGCCCAGCAGACCACCCCCCACTGTCGGGCCGGGCACAGCCGATACGATGCCCGGAGCACCGGTCAGGGTCGCAGCATCCGGGGATAGGCTGCCCCGGCAAACGCTGAACGGATCGTCGCCGGGGGCGCAGCCCACGAACTGGTAATGTCCAGTTGCGCCCGGCTGAGTGATGAAGATTTTTTGGGAGAGGCTCGGTGTGCTCACCGTGATCGCATTCTGGCCCGGCATGCCTTCCCGCCACGTCACCAGGGTGTTGCCGGTCGCTATTGGAAATGTGCCGACTTGATCAACGAAGAAAGTGCCTGAGGTAAAGCCAAGAAATTCGTATTGTCCCGAAAAAAAGGTGATGAACTGGTCTGCAGGCCCGCTGTCGAAGGAAAGGTGGAGCGCGAACTGAGACGAAGTGTTTTGGCCGGGCCCACACACGCCAAGCGGATCGCAAACAAAGCGGACGCTTTCGGCGCGTCCCGAGATATCCAGTTGAATGATGCTCGCTGAGGCGCCTTCGACTCCGAGGAGGCAAAAAAGCGACGCTCCGAGCAGAAGTCTCCAAGTTTGATATGCATGACTGAGCCAATTCGGAAAGACACTCATCGAAGCTCTCCCTCAGGACTAGCGCCGGCGGTCCAAGCCATGAAAACACCGGGAGCGCTCCCGGTCGTTGAGGAAGATCCAGTTGAGTGATTTTTCGGAAGTCGCTGTCCACTCGCTTCGGCAGGCATCTCGAGCCTCTGGAAACCTATCGCCTCTGCTGTCGTTATCTCGCGGCTGAGGAGGGGCCATGCCGGTCAAGGATCAGATCAAGAATTTCGCCAAGAAGCTTATCGAGGACCGTCCCGATCCGGCGACGCTGCGGGCATTGGTGCGAACGCGAAAACCGGCAGCCTTCCGATTTCGCGACGACGGCATCGTGCCGAACAATCCGAAATTCCCGGCGCTGCTCTATC
>NZ_JAEMSD010000128.1:0-3816 GCF_016462955.1 Bradyrhizobium sp.
GGGCAGGGCGCCTGGACGGCGCTCGCCCAGATCGTGGCCGACGAACTCGGGCTCGATATCGACCGCGTCGACTTCAAGTCCGGCACGTCCGACCTGCCTGATGCCGGCATCGCCGGAGGCTCGGCACACACGGCAACCGCGGGTGCTGCGATCCACAGCGCCGGTGCGGCCGTGATCGCGAAGCTCGCCGATCTCGCCACCAATGACGAGCGCTCGCCGCTCTTCGGCGCCGGCAATGCCGGCGTGATCGCGCGCGATGGCAGGCTGATCCGCCGTGACGACGAGAGCCGTGGCGAGAGCTACGCAGACATTCTCGCGCGCGCCGGCGTCGCCGAGATCGAAGCGCGAGGCACCGGCGCGCCGAATCCGGCTGCGATGGAGCAATACGCGATGCATGCGCATGGTGCGGTGTTCGCGGAGGTGAAGGTCGATCCCGATCTCGGCCAGGTCCGCGTCACCCGCATGGTCGGCGCCTTCGCGGCGGGGCGCATCGTCAACCCGCGCATGGTGCAGAGCCAGCTGTTCGGCGGCATGATCTGGGGCATGTCGTTCGCGCTGCACGAGGAGGCCATCACCGACCGGCGCACCGGCCGGATCATGAATGCCAATCTCGGCGAGTATCATGTCCCCGTGAATGCCGATGTGCCGCCCCTCGACGTGATCACGGTCGAGGAGCACGACCCGCATGTGAATGCGCTCGGCATCAAGGGCGTCGGCGAGATCGGCATCACCGGCAGCGCCGGCGCGGTCGCGAATGCGGTCTGGCATGCGACCGGCGTGCGCGTCCGCCGCTTTCCGATCAGGATCGAGGATCTGGTGACGCAGCTCTGAAAAGCTTGATCGGCGCCGGGCGGGGTGCCCGGTGCCGATCAGCGGATCGAGCCTGAGAAATTGTCGATGTCGGGCGAGTCTCGGGCCGGAAACAGCCGTGCCGTCGAGGAACTGTCGAGCCGTCGTCGGCACTTTGCTTCGTCAGCGCTGTCCTTGCCGGAGCGACTCTTGGAGAAAACGTCGTCGAGCCGGTTGACGATCAGCATGGCGTGATCGCGCTCCAGCGTGTCCGGGTTCTTTCGCTGCTCGTCGGAGTGAAAGACGCCACTGACGGCCTTTCCGCTCATGTCGTAGTCGCAGCCGGCTTTCCAATCGCCCTGATCCCACTTCCAGCCTTTTGCCTTGAGGCGTCCGTCCTTGTCGACGGTGATCTTGATGATGGCGTTGTAGGCAAGCCAGACGCCGGCAAGGCCGGTGCGTTTGTCGTCGAAGCCTTCGAGCAGGGCTATGCGCTCGCGCTGGAGGCCGTCGACATGGGCACGCGCATCGGCCGTGGCGTGCATCTCCGAGTTGCGCTTATCCCAGGCGGGATGTAGGAATTCCGGGAATTCCACGGCCTGGGCATGAACCCAGTTGCGCTGGTCCTCCGTCAGAGCGCGCCGCGTGGCATCGTCGAGCCGCGGCAGCAGCGCCTTCCAGGCGCGGTTCAGTCGCTGGTCATTCTGGGCAAGGTCGGGATCGGCGCAGATTTCCTCGTCCGTCGCCGTTTCCGGACGCGTGCAGTCGAAGGTCGGTGCGACGAAGGAGGTGTCGGCCTTGTCGGTGGTCTCCGCATTCCCGTTCGCGAAGTAGGTGCCGGTGATCTGCCAGAGATAATCGCAATCCTCGCGATCTCCTGTCATCTCGTCGCGCTCGGTTATGACGACACGAAGCGTCTCGCCCTGGCGTCGGAGCTTGACCTCCGGCGGCTTGGCTGGCCTGGTCATGGTCGAGGCGATCTTCCCGTTCAGCCAGCCGCCCGAACGCGTCACCGCCGTGCTCAACTGGCATTGACGGCGCCGGTTGCTGCCGTAGTCGACCCGCATGTCGATGGCGAGGTGCCAGGCGTCGTCGCCGTCGGGCGTGAGGATGACGCTGCCGAACGCATTGCTCCATTTGCCGGCCAACCCGCTGCGACCAAACCCTGCTGCGATGCCTTCCAGCGCTACTGCGCGCAGGCGCAGCGTTGTCAGGAAACTCTCGCGCAATTCGTCGTCGTCGACCTCCTCCACCGTGCCGGCAGCCTGCAGGATCATTTCGTTGAACCAGGCCTCGTCGCGCTTCAGCAGAGGGCGGACATTGGCGGGCGTTCGGGCAAGCGCCCCGTCGAAGGCCCTGTCGATCGCCGCGACCAGAAGATCGTAGCCCTTCTCCTTGCAGACCGCGGTCTTGATCTGGTTGCCGTCTTCGCCGCACAGCGTGATGGCCGTCGGCGCACTGCTGGCCGCACGGAGGTAGCCATCCAATGCGCGGGAGGACGTCGTGGCGAACAGAAGGCTTCCGATGACGATCCCGATACGGAGGCGAACGAACATGGGCGGCCCCTGGTTAACGCGATGGTGCCTGCCTTTGTCGCCGACGGATTGATCGGGGTTCAGCGGTTATGGAGGGCGGCCGTAATGGCTCAGTTCAGCATCTTGCGGAGCGCCTTGAGCTGCTCTCGTTGCAGCTCGATGTATTCGGAGATGATCTTGCGAAGCTCGTGCGAAAGGAGCTTGTCGGCGTCGCGCTGGACTTCGTTGAGCGCGGCTTCTGCATTGGCGAGCGTGATCTTCATCTGCGAGCCCTGTTACGACGCGGCCCCCGGCGTGCCTGGACGCCGGGGGATAACCTCAGCGCCGTTTGCGCCAGGCTGTTCGGCTATGGCTGGCCATATAGCGGTGCGGCCCGGAGAAATTGAGATGGCTCAAGCTCCGTACGAAACCGGTGACTCCGTAGGAGTCCGGATGCGCCGATCTCGCTTCAGAACGTCGGCGGCGTGCAGGCCGAGATCACTTCGCAGGGCTTGCCGCCGACGCAGCGGAAGCGATGCGGCCGGCGGCTCTCGAAATAATAGGCATCGCCGGGGTTGAGGATGCGGCGCTCGTCCTCGACAGTGACCTCGAGCTTGCCCGAGATCACGATGCCGCCTTCCTCGCCGTCATGAACGAGGTGCACGCGTCCGGTGTCGCTGCCGGGCTCGTAGCGCTCCTTCAGGATCTGCAGGCTGCGGCCGAACAGATTGTCGCCGATCTGCCGATACGAAATCGGCTTCTTGCCGACTTCAGTCAGCTCTTCGGCGCGGTAGAAGATCTTGCGCCGGCTTTCCGGCTCCAGCGCGAAGAACTCCGCGAGCCCCATCGGGATGCCGTCGAGGATGCGCTTGAGCGCCCCGACCGACGGGTTCATCTGGTTGGATTCGATCAGCGAGATCGTCGAATTGGTGACGCCGGCGCGCTTGGCCAGTTCGCGCTGCGACAGCTTGTGGCGCGCCCGGATGAATCGCAGCCGTCCACCGATGTCGACGCTCATGCCCAAATCCTGTGTTGCAGGTGTTGCGGATCGCGCAAATATGGACCGGCGGCCTCATTGAAATCAATGGGTTGCGGCGCAACAGAAAAGGACTTGTTGCTCATTCCAAACCGTGGCTCTGCTATGGCTTCAGCAAAGGAGCGCGGCCGTGACCCTTCATCAGATTCCGAACACTATCAAGACCGACTCGTTCTGGATGCCGTTCACGGCCAACCGGCAGTTCAAGAAGGCGCCGCGCCTGTTCTCCTCGGCCGAGGGCATGCACTACACGACGGTCGATGGCCGCAAGGTGATCGACGGCTCCGCCGGGCTCTGGTGCGTCAACGCCGGCCACGGCCGCAAGCAGATCGCTGCTGCGGTCGAGCGCCAGCTGATGACGCTGGATTTCGCGCCGTCCTTCCAGATGGGCCATCCGCTGGCGTTCGATTTTGCTGAGCGGCTGGCAGAGATCGCACCGGGCGGTCCAGACGAAAAACTCGACCGGGTCTTCTTTAC
>NZ_JAEMSD010000128.1:3826-5589 GCF_016462955.1 Bradyrhizobium sp.
GGCCATCCGCTGGCGTTCGACTTCGCCGAGCGTCTCGCCGAGATCGCGCCAAAGGGCCTCGATCGCATCTTCTTCACCAATTCCGGCTCCGAGTCGGTCGACACCGCGTTGAAAATCGCTCTCGCCTATCACCGCGCCAACGGCCAGGCGAGCCGTACCCGCCTGATCGGCCGCGAGCGCGGCTATCACGGCGTCGGCTTCGGCGGCACCTCGGTCGGTGGCATGGTCGCCAACCGCCGCGCCTTCGCCACGCTGCTGCCGGGCGTCGACCACATCCGCCACACCCACGATCTCACCCGCAACGCCTTCGCCAAGGACCAGCCCGAGCACGGCGCCGAGCTCGCCGACGATCTCGAGCGTCTTGTGGCTCTGCACGGCGCCGAGACCATCGCCGCCGTCATCGTCGAGCCGGTGCCGGGCTCCACCGCGGTGCTGCCGCCGCCGAAGGGCTATCTGCAGCGCCTGCGCGAGATTTGCGACAAGCACGGCATCCTCCTGATCTTCGACGAGGTCATCACCGGCTTCGGCCGCCTCGGCACGCCGTTCGCCGCCAATTTCTTCGGCGTCACGCCTGATCTGATGACCACCGCCAAGGGCATCACCAACGGTACCATCCCCTGCGGCGCGGTGTTCGCGCATCGCAAGGTGCACGACGCCATGATGATCGGCCCGGAAAACGTCATGGAGCTGTTCCACGGCTACACCTACTCGGCGCATCCGACCGCCTGCGCCGCGGGCATCGCCACGCTCGACATCTACAAGGACGAAGGCCTGCTCACGCGCGGTGCCTCGATTGCCGACTATTGGCGCGATGCGCTGCACTCGCTGAAGGGCCTGCCCAACGTCATCGACATCCGCAATTGCGGCCTGATGGGCGCGGTCGAGCTGTCGCCGCGCGATGGCGCGGTCGGCGCGCGTGGTTACGACGTCATGGTCGACTGCTTCAATCGCGGACTGTACTTCCGCATGAGCGGCGATAGCTTTGCGCTGTCGCCCCCGCTCATCGTCGAGAAGAGCCACATCGACGATATCGTCTCGATCCTCGGCGACGCCATCAAGCGGGTGGCCTGATAATTGCTCTCGCCGTTGCGGGTTGTGTCCTTGCAGCGGCGAGCGCCGCGGGAGTTTGACGAAGCGTGAAAGTTCTGATCCTCGGCAGCGGTGTCATCGGTGTCACCTCTGCCTACTATCTTGCGCGTGCCGGCCACGAAGTGACGGTCGTCGATCGTCAGCCCGAGCCGGCACTGGAGACCTCTTTCGCCAATGCAGGCGAGGTGTCGCCCGGCTATTCCTCGCCTTGGGCCGGTCCCGGCGTGCCGGTGAAGGCGATCAAGTGGCTTCTGATGAAGCACGGCCCGTTGGTGATCCGGCCGAAGCTCGATCCGGTGATGTGGGTCTGGCTGCTGAAAATGCTGCGCAACTGCACCAGCGAGCGATACGCGGTCAACAAGAGCCGGATGATTCCGATCGCGGAATACAGCCGCGATCGCTTGCGCGATCTGCGCCGCGACATCGGCATCCAGTACGACGAACGCGCGCAAGGCACGCTGCAGCTGTTTCGCTACCAGGCCCAGCTCGACGGCACCGCAGAAGACATCGCCGTGCTCAAGCAATACGGCGTGCCCTTCGAGGTGCTGAGCCGCGAGGGCTGCATTGCGGTCGAGCCGGCGCTGTCAGGCGTAAAGGAGAAGTTCGTCGGCGGGCTTCGCCTGCCGCAGGACGAGACCGGCGACTGCCACATGTTCACGCAGGCGCTTGCGGCG
>NZ_JAEMSD010000128.1:5599-14900 GCF_016462955.1 Bradyrhizobium sp.
TCGTCGCGGCTCGTCGCGCCGCTCGGCATCTCGCTGCCGGTCTATCCGGTGAAGGGCTATTCGATCACGGTGCCGATCAGGGACGCCTCCGGCGCGCCGGAATCCACCGTGATGGACGAGAGCTACAAGGTCGCGATCACGCGCCTCGGCGATCGCATCCGCGTCGGCGGCACCGCCGAAATCTCGGGCTTCTCGGACAAGCTCTACGACGCGCGCCGCGCCACGCTCGATCATTCGCTGACGGACCTTTTCCCGCGCGGCGGCGATCTCGCCAAGGCGACGTTCTGGAGCGGCCTGCGTCCGATGACGCCGGACGGTCCCCCAGTGATCGGCCCGACCCAATACGCCAATCTCCACCTCAACACCGGCCACGGCACGCTGGGCTGGACCATGTCCTGCGGCTCGGGCCGCGTCCTCGCCGACATGCTCTCGGGCAGGAAGCCGGAGATCGACGTCAGCGCGCTGACGGTGGACAGGTATAATCATCGGTTCGGGTGATTGACGCTGTCATTCCGGGGCGCCTCGAAGAGGCGAACCCGGAATCTCGAGATTCTCAGGTGCGCAATTGCGCACCATAGTTCGATGCTGCGCATCGCCCCGGAATGACGGCAATTGCTACCCCGCTCCCGTCACGCAATTCACCCATAGCACGACGGACTTCGCATCCTGCGCCGGGTTCGAGAACCGATGCGGCCTGCGGCTCGCAAATCTAAAGCTGTCGCCGGTTTTCAGCGACCACGTTTGGCTGTCGACCGTCAGCATCATCTCGCCTTCGAGCACGAGGCCGGCTTCCTCGCCGTCATGGGTGTAGAGTTCGTCGCCGGTGGAGCCGCCGGGCTCCAGATGCACCAGGAACAAATTGAGCTTGTTGTCGGCGCTGGCCGGGCTCAGCAACTGTTTTGACACGCCGGTGCGCCAGAGCTTGAGCTCCGGCCGTTGCAGGCCGCGCGTCACCACCTGGTCGGATGCGCCGTCGGCGCTCGGGCTCGCTCCGAACAGTGCGGCGATGCCGACGCCGAGCACGTCGGCGAGCGTTGCCAGCACGCGCAGCGACGGCGACGACAGCCCGCGCTCGATCTGGCTGAGGAAGCCGATCGACAGCTCGGTGCGCGCAGCGACCGTCTCCAGCGAGAATTGCCTGATTCGCCGGAGATCCCGGATGCGGCGGCCGACCGCGACGTCCATCGCCGGCTCGGACGGCTTGGCGACCGCCTTGGCTTTCACCCGCTTGGCCGGCTTTGCGGCGGCCGGTTTGCGCATTCTTTTGCCACCGCTCACGTCAAACCGCTTCCTTCATGTGCATGAAAACCGCTTGCATCGTTCGCAAAAGTGTGACCAAATTTTCATACTGGTGAAAATAGGCCGAAACGGCGCGGCCCGCAACGTCTGATCGCGACATGCGCGACTGCCGCACCGGCCAGACCCAAAGGGGGATGCGATGAAGCGTTTTGTTCAGGCCGCGATCGCGGCGCTCGCGATGGCTGCAGCGGTGCCGGCTGCCGCGCAACAGGTGCTGAAGGTCGGCTCGACCCCGACCGGCATTCCTTTCACCTTCCTCGACACCAAGACCAACACCATCCAGGGCATCATGGTCGATCTCGTCACCGAAGTCGGCAAGGACGCCGGCTTCAACGTCCAGATCGAGCCGATGCAGTTCTCGGCGCTGATCCCGTCGCTGACCTCGAGCAAGATCGACATCATCGCGGCCGCGATGTTCATCACGCCGCCGCGCAAGGAGGTCGTCGACTTCTCCGACCCGATCTACAGCTATGGTGAGGGCCTCGTGGTGCCGAAGACCGACACCAAGGCCTATGCCACGCAGGACGATCTGAAAGGCGCGACGGTCGGCGCCCAGGTCGGCACCGCCTTTGTCGACGCGCTGAAGAAGTCCGGCCTGTTCGCCGAGGTGAAGGCCTACGACACCATCCCGGACATCCTGCGCGACGTGAACACCGGCCGCCTCAAGGCCGGCTACGCCGACTATCCGATCCTCGCCTACAATCTGAAGCAAGGCGGCTTCCCCGAGGTGCGCCTGGTCGACGGCTACAAGCCGGTCACGGTCGGCTCGGTCGGCATCGGGGTGCGCAAGGGCGAGGCCGCGTTGCTCGGCAAGATCAACGCCTCGCTCACCAAGCTCAAGGCCAACGGCACCATCGACAAGATCCTCGATAAATGGGGCCTGAAGGCGCAAGGCTGATCACGTCTCATCGAAAGCTGCCCGATGAAAGGCTTCTGGCACGACGCCGTCGAGTTCTTCCCGATCCTGATGAACGGCGTCGCGCTGACGATCATCGTCACGATCGGCTCGCTGCTGCTGTCGACGGTGCTCGGCCTGATCTGGGCCATGATGCGGGTCTCCGGCATCAAGGCGCTGTCGATGCTCAGCGCCAGCCTGATCAACGTGATCCGCGGCATCCCGATCATCGTGCTGTTGTTCTACCTCTACTTTGTGATGCCCGATCTCGGCGTCACGCTGTCGGCCTTGCAGGCCGCGATCCTCGGGCTTGGCATCGCCTATTCGGCCTACCAGGCCGAGAACTTCCGTGCAGGCATCGAGGCGATTGACAAGGGCCAGATCGAGGCGGCGCAATCGATCGGCATGGGCTGGTGGCTGACCATGCGCCGCGTGGTGCTGCCGCAGGCGGTGCGGATCGTGCTGCCGCCCTATGGCAACGTCATGATCATGATGCTGAAGGATTCCTCGCAGGCTTCGACCATCACGGTCGCCGAACTCGCATTACAAGGCAAGCTGATCGCGTCCTCGACCTTCAAGAACACCAGCGTGTTTACCCTCGTTGCGGTGATGTATCTCACCATGAGCATTCCGCTGATCCTGCTGGTTCGTCACTTCGAGAAGCGGGCCGGCAAGCGATGATCGAGCTGAGCGACGTCCACAAGAGCTTCGGCAAGGTCGAGGTGCTCAAGGGCATCACGGCCTCCGTCCAGAAGGGCGAGGTGGTCTGCATCATCGGCCCCTCCGGCTCCGGCAAGTCCACCATCCTGCGCTGCATCAACGGACTGGAGAGCTATGACCGCGGCGAGATCAGCGTCGAAGGGCTGAAGGTCGACCGCGATGCGCCCTCGATCGTGAACATCCGCACCCAGGTCTCGATGGTGTTTCAACGCTTCAATCTGTTCCCGCATCGCACCGCGCTGGAGAACGTCGTCGAAGGGCCGCTTTACGTGAAGAAGGAGCCGCGTGCGCAGGCGCTGGAGCGCGGCCGCGCGCTGCTCGCCCAGGTCGGGCTCGCGGAAAAGGCCGACGCGCATCCGCCGCAGCTCTCCGGCGGCCAGCAGCAGCGCGTCGCGATCGCGCGGGCGCTGGCGATGCAGCCCAAGGCGATCCTGTTCGACGAGCCGACCTCGGCGCTCGACCCTGAATTGGTCGGCGACGTGCTCGGCGTCATGCGCAAGCTGGCCGACGACGGCATGACCATGGTCGTCGTCACCCACGAGATGGGCTTTGCCCGCGACGTCGCCGATCGCGTGCTGTTCATCGACGGCGGCGTCATCGTCGAGCAGGGGCCGGCGAAATCGGTCCTCAATCAACCGCAGCACGTGCGGACGCAGGACTTCCTGCGCCGCGTGCTGCATCCGCTCTAACCGGACTTCGCCATGACGCGCCTGCCTCTGCCACCCTCGCTCTATGCCGACACCGCCGTCGCGCCGGTAGCCACGCCGCCGCTCGACGTCGACAGGAATGTCTCGGTCGCGATCGTCGGCGGCGGCTATACGGGCCTGTCCACCGCGTTGCATCTGGCCGAGGAGGGCGTCGAGGCGCTGGTGCTGGAGGCGCAGGAGCCGGGCTGGGGTGCGTCGGGCAACAATGGCGGCCACACCAACCCGGGCCTGAAGCACGACCCCGATCAGATCGAAACCGACTTCGGCGAAGAGCTCGGCCGCCGCATGATCGAGTTCGCCTACGGCACCACGAACTTCACGCACGATTTGATCCGCCGCTACCAGATCCCGTGCGAGGCGCGGCAGAACGGCACGCTGCGCGCGGCCTATCACGAGGCCAGCGCGGCGGCGATCGAAAAGACCGCGCAGCAATGCATTCGCCGCGGCATGCCGGTCAAATATCTGAACCGCGAGCAGCTCCGCGAGATGACCGGCTCCGACCGCTACATCGGCGCCATGCTCGACACCCGCGGCGGCGATCTGCATCCCCTGAGCTACGCCCGCGGCCTCGCACGCGCCGCGATCTCGGCGGGCGCCAAGGTGCATGGCGAGACGCCGGCGCTGTCGCTCCGCCGCGAGGGAACGCGCTGGCGTATCGAGACGCCGCGCGCGGTGGTGCATGCCGACAAGGTCCTGCTCGCCACCAACGGCTTTACCGACGATCTCTGGCCGGCGCTCCGCCGCACCATCGTGCCGGTGTTCTCCTCGATCGCCGCCACCGCGCCACTTTCCGACGCAGTCGCCCGTTCGATCATGCCGACGCGCCCCGTGCTCTATGAGAGCGGCCACATCACCGTCTACTACCGCATCGACCAGCACAACCGTCTGTTGATGGGCGGCCGCGGCCCGATGCGCTGGATCAAATCGCCTAATGATGTCGCCTATCTCATGCGCTACGCGGAGCGGCTATGGCCGCAGCTCAAGGGTGTCGCCTGGACCCACGGCTGGAACAGCAGGCTGGCCATTACCGCGGATCATTACCCGCATGTGCACGAGCCGGCCGAGAACATCCTGATCTCGCTCGGCTGCAACGGCCGCGGCGTTGCGCTCGCGACTGCGATGGGCGCCCAACTCGCGCGCCGTCTGATCGGCGGCGCCAAGGCCGAGATCGACATGCCGATCACGGGCATCAAGCCGATGCCGATGCACGCGTTCTGGCCGGTCGGTGTGACGGCCGCCGTGATCGCAGGCCGCGTGCGGGACCGGTTGGGAATTTAGCCTCAGCCCTCGGCCACCGCATCGGCCCAGGGCTGGAAGATCTCGACCGCGCCCGAATTCGTATCGCCCTCGCGCATCACCACGCTCGGGCAGGCGAATTTCTGCGGCAGCGTCTGCACCCGGCTCTCTTCATAGTCGAAGCGCGCGGCCAGCGCTTCGCGGACGTTCGCCGGCAGACGGGCATCGCCGATCACCACCGCGCCCTCGCTGGCGTCGATGCGCGGTTGATGGATGGCGGCGTCGAGGTCCATGCCGTAATCCATTGCAAAGGAGACGAGCTGCATCACCGACGGCAGGATGCGGCGGCCGCCGGAGGCGCCGATGGCGAGGCGCTTGCCGTCCACGGTCTCGGCGATGACGGGCGTGTAATTGCACAGGCAGCGCTTGCCGGGCGAGAGCGAGTTGGTCGTGCCCGGCGTCGGATCGAACCACATGATGCCGTTGTTCATGGTGATGCCGGTGTGCGGCGTCACATAGCGCGAGCCGAACGACGACAGCAGTGTCTGCGTCACCGCCGCGATGTTGCCGTGGCGGTCGACCACCGAGAAATGCGTGGTGCAGGCCGGCGCCAGATATTCGGCGCCGAGCGAGCGCTTGCCGTCGGCATCGCCCATGTCCTTGAGCCGCTCGCGGAAGGCCGCTTGCAAGGCGAGCGCGTATTCGACATAGGCGCCGGCATCCGGCGCGCCAGCGGGCCTCAGGCTCTGCTGCAACAGGCGCAGCGCGTGCGCCATGGTGGGGCCGGCCGTGAGCTCCGGCGTCGCATACACCTTGCCGTCGCGGTACGGAATAGCCAGCGGCTCGCGCAAAAGCGCGCGGAAGGCGGCGAGGTCCTCGACCGACAGCGAGCCGCCGTCAGCCTTGATGTCGGAAGCGATGCTCCTGGCGAGATCGCCCTGGTAGAAATCGCGCGGTCCGGCTTCAGCGAGATGCGACAGCGTCGCCTTCATCATGTCCTGCGGCAGCCGCGTCTCGGCCTTGATGCCCCACGGCGCGCTCGGCGGCAGGCCATCCTTCAGGTACGCCGCTGCGCTGGCCGGATAACGCCTGAGATCGGCGGCCGACCCCGCAATCGTCGCCGTGGTCCACCAATCGACCAGCAGGCCTTCGCCGGCGAGCCTGGCCGCCGGCGCGACCAGATCCTTCCACGGCATCCTGGCGTAGCGGCGATGCGCCTCTTCCATTCCGGCGACGACGCCGGGGACGGCGATCGCGCCGGGACCATGGATGTTGCGATCGTCCTTCACCCGCGGCCAGGGAAACAGGTCGGAGGCGGCGCCTTCGCCGCTGAGCGGATAGTCGGCGGCGCGCAGGCTCTGCGGCGCGGACATGCCGTAGTCGATCACCTCGTAGCGATTTTCCTTGGCGCGGTAGAGCACCATTGCACCGCCGCCGCCCAGACCGCTGTTCCAGGGCTCCAGCACGTTCAGCGCCATGGTGGTTGCCACGATCGCATCGACGCAGTCGCCGCCCGCCGCCAGCACCTGCGCCCCGATTTCAGCCGCGCGCCGAGATTGCGAGGCGACGATGCCGCCCTTGGACGTAACGGCGGGCTTGCGGACGGTTTGATTGAGGCTGAACTGATGAGGCATGATGTCGTCTTGATCTCTGGATTCAGTTGCGTCGATGCACTGAGGTTGGAAGCTCCGCGATTGGCGAAGCCCGCGGACAATGGCACATTGCCGCCAACGAGAACATGGAAAGGGAGGCGCGGCATGGCTGGTGTGAAACAGGCGCGGGATGGCGCGGTCGGAATTCTGACGCTCGACGAGCCGGCAAGCCTGAACGCGATGACGCCGGACCTGCTCGGCGCGCTCGCCAGCGCCGTCGGCGAGATGACGGGGGACGAAGCCATCCGCGCGCTGATCCTCACGGGCGCCGGCCGGGGATTTTGCTCAGGACAGAATTTGAAGGCATCCGAAGCGCTCGGCGAGGACATTGCCGGCGGCGTGATGCGGTTCTACTGGCCGGCTTTCAAGGCATTGCGCGAATGCCGCGTGCCCGTGGTGGTGGCCGTGAACGGGGTTGCGGCGGGCGGTGGCTTCAGCCTCGCCATGGCCGGTGATATCATCGTCGCGGCGCGGTCGGCGAGTTTCATCCAGGTGTTCAGCCGCATCGCGCTGGTCCCCGATCTCGGCTCGACCTGGCTCTTACCGCGGCTGGTCGGCCGGCAGCGCGCGCTCGAGCTGATGCTGCTCAACGAGCCGTTGACGGCGGAACGCGCCCAGGAGATCGGGCTGGTGCGGCAGGTCGTCGACGATGCCAAGCTGATGGATGAGGCCCTTGGTCTGGCGCGCCGCCTGGCGGAAGGGCCGACGCGCGCTCTGGTCGCAACGCGCGCGCTCGTCGAGGAGAGTGAGCACTCCACCTATGAAGCCCAGTTCCGCCGCGAGATCGAACTCCAGGCTACGATCCGCAAGAGCGCGGACGCCATCGAAGGTCGCAATGCGTTCATCGAAAAGCGTAAGGCGAAGTTTACGGGGAAGTGAGGTGGGCCGCACTTTCTCCCCTCGTCATGCCCGGGCTTGACCCGGGCATCCACGTCTTCGTATCCGCGCCCCAAAACGTGGATGGCCGGGCCTTCGCCGCGCCGAAGCGGCTTCGGCCGCGCAGGCGGGACAAGCCCGGCCATGACGACGATTAGTGCGGTTTCTACGGCCGCTGCGCTCAGCGCATGCGGTCCAGCCGGCTGGCCTGATACTTGGCGCGCCATTTCGGGCCGGGGCCGCGCATGTAGTGCAGCTCGGGGCGATAGGGATTGCCTGCGACGCGGATCAGCGTCTGCCATTTGGCGGCAACGATGCTCAGCGGCTGGCGCAGCAGGCTCAAGGAAGCGAGCAGCATGACATCACCTCAATGCGGCTTGCCGAGCATCGCGGTGAAGGGAAGATCGAAAATCTCCTCGCCGTCGTCGCCGCTGACATGGATCACCCAATCGCGCCAGTCTTCATTGCTCGGCGTCAGGATCATCGACTGCATGATCTGGGCGGCACGGTCGCGGGCCTCGGTCAGGTTGGACACGGCCGCGCCGGCGCGGTCGATCAGCGTGCCCTCGGTGTTGGAACAATGAAAAAAGACCTGGACCATATGCGTCTCCTATTGGGAGCGATTGGGAGCGGCAAACCGATACCACCCGAGGCATTCGCGAAACATTCGGGTTGAACCCGGTCAGGGAATTTACGGAGATTGGTCGCCGCCAAGGCCGTCACCGGTTTAATCACAGGCGGGTGATGGCTGGCCGGCGCCGCGGCGTCGTGGAACAAGGTCGGGGGTGGCGTGAACCAGTTCACATTCGAGAACGAACGGGGAAGGCTGTGTTTGCGGGCGGCGGTCGTCCTTGCAGCTTTCTTGGCTGCCGCACTGCCGGGTTTCGCTCCGGCCCGCTCCGAGCCGATCAGGAAGAGCGGCTATGCGATCGGTCCGGACATGTGCGGCAGCGGCGATCTCGCCTTTCCCAGGATCCAGATCGACATGAAGGCGGGATTTTGCGCCGGCCTCGTCGCCAGCGAAGAGGATCGCCTCAGATTCCCGCGTTCGATCGTCCAGGTGCCCGGCCGTGGCCTGTTCGTGGTCGCCGACATGGGCGGTTGGGGCCGCACCGATGGCCGGCTATTGCTGCTCGATCCGCGCGCTGCGCCGGGGCAACGCTTCAAGGAGCTGCTGACGGGCCTAGAATATCCGTTCGCTCTCGTCATCGGCCCGGACAGGAAGCTCTACGCCTCGACTGCGGAGACGATTTTCCGGTTCGATCCGCTCGCGGACAATCCACGCAGCACGGTCGAGACCATCATCCGTCACATGCCCGGGCGGCGGATCACGCTGCCGGATGGTACGAGGCTCGACGAGAGCGCGCATCCTCTCAAGCAGTTCGTGTTCGATCGCGACGGCCGGCTGTTCGTCAATGTCGGCTCGCACAGCGACGACTGCGTCACGCCCGCGCCGATCACAAGACCCTGTGCGGCGGCCGAGGGCGCCTCGGCGCTGGCCTCGATCTGGCTGTTTACGCCGCCGGCGGGCGGTGTGTTTCCGGCCTTGAAGCCGGGCGACCCCGACCCGCCGCACACCGTCTATGCGCGCGGCCTGCGCAACTCGATGGCCCTGGTGCTGCACCCGATGTTTCCGGATGCCGGCTACGCTTTCCTGCAGGGCGAGAACGGCCGCGATCTGCCCGACATCTTCGAGCCGAACGAGGAGATCAACGCGATCGAGCAGGGCAGGCATTATGGCTGGCCCTATTGCTACGACCTGTCGAGCCCGAGTCCCGAGTTCAAGCGCGTGCTGCAATCCGGGGTCTACAAGTCGCTCTGCACGACCAATCCGCTCTACAAGGCGCCGCTCTCGCTGCTGCCGCCGCACGGTGCGCCGCGGGCGATGCTGTATTATCGCGGAGCCAGATTTCCGG
>NZ_JAEMSD010000571.1 GCF_016462955.1 Bradyrhizobium sp.
ATAGAGACGGGCTTCGAGTTCGTCCCGGGTCAACGCGGATGCGAGCGATACCACCGACATCATTCCTCAACCGACAGATGAACGAGAACCTTCTGGGTGTCGGAAAGGTCCCCGATGATCTTGCGGATGGGCACCGGAAGCTCCTTCACAAGGGTCGGGATCGCGACAATGCCGTGCTCCCGGGCCAGTTGCGGCTGCTTCTTGAGGTCGACGACCTCGACCTTGTACTTGCCGGCGAGGTGCTCGGAGCAGATCTTTTCGAGATTGCGGATCGCGGCGAGCGATTTCGGTGTCTCGCCGGCGACGTAGAGGACGAGCTTCACGGGGTCGTTGCCTGCTTGGGACATGGTTCAGTCCTATCTCGTCTTGCCGGGAGGAATGTCCATTCCCCGTCCCCGCGCGATTGCTGCGGCGTCGTCCCGGCTCTGTTGGAGGTGCTGTGTTTCGGCCGAAACGAGGCGGTTGAGTTCAGCCTCGTCGGCATCGATGTCGGCCTGGAGCGCCTCGATCTGAGCGAGGGCGCGTCGCCGTCGCTGCGTCACCTGGTCCTGCAGGCGCGTGACCTCGGCCCGCCTGTTCATCTCCGCGCGCCGGGCCCGCGCTTCCTCGTTTCGGCGGGCCGAACCGGTCAGAGCGCCGCCTTCGCCGAGATAGGGCTCCAGCAGGTGAATGCCGTCGCTCGACATCACGAACTCGCGGACCTGGTTGGAATGGGCGATGCCGCGCGCCTTCAGCAGATAGAGCTCGCGGTTGAACTCGCCGCTCGCCTCGCGGTTCAGCAGAAGGATCCAGCCGTCCATGAGCGACGACAGGCCGGCGTCGGTTTCCGCCTGCTGGACGCTCGCCAGATGGGTAAAAACGGCGGTGATGCCGTTGGATTTGAGGTAATCAACGATGCGCAGCAACATCGCCTGCACCTCGGCGATGTCGGCCGAGCCGGTGAAGGCGGAGATCGGGTCGAGCACGACCAGCTGCGGCTTGAACCTGTTGATCTCGCGCAGCATAATCGCAAGGTGCATTTCGAGCGAATAGAAGGTTGGGCGCGCGGCGATATAGCGCATCTGACCGTTCTTCAGCCATTTGCCGAGGTCGGTGCCGATCGACTTCATATTGCGGACGGTCTGCGCCTCGGCTTCTTCGAACGACAGATACAGGGCGCGCTCGCCGCGTTGGCAGGCGGCGTCCGCCATCATGCAGGCGAGCGAGCTCTTGCCCGCGCCGGCGACGCCGGTGAGCAGGATGCTGCTGCCGCGATGGAAGCCGCCGCCGGTCAGCATGGCGTCGAGGTCGGGCACGCCGGTCGAGATGCGATCGTCGAAGACCATGTGGCCGAGGCCGAGCGAGGACACGGGCAGAACGCTGAATCCGTCCTCGTCGATCAGGAACGGATATTCGTTGGTGCCGTGGGCGGTCCCGCGATATTTGACGATGCGCAGGCGCCGCGTCGAGATCTGGTTCTCCACCCGGTGATCGAGCAGGATCACGCAGTCGGAGACGTATTCCTCGAGGCCCTGACGTGTCAGGGTGCCGTCGCCGCGCTCGCCGGTGATGACCGCGGTCAGGCCCTTCTGCTTGAGCCAGTCGAACAGGCGACGGATCTCGGCACGCAGGATTGCAGGGTTGGAAAACGCCGAGAACAGGCTTTCGATCGTGTCGAGCACGATGCGCTTGGCGCCGATCTGGTCGACGGCGAATTCGAGCCGCAGGAAAAGGGCTTCGAGATCATAGTCGCCGATTTCAGCGACCTCTGATGGATCGATCTCGATGTGCTCGATGTGAATTCGCGACTGATCGATCAATCCTTGTAGATCGAAGCCAAGCGATTCAACGTTGGCGACGATGTCGACGGGCCGCTCCTCGAACGTCACGAAGACCCCAGGCTCGTCGTGGAGCCGCGCGCCGTTGAAGAGGAATGTCGAAGCGAACAATGTCTTGCCGCAACCGGCTGAGCCGCAGACCAATGTCGGCCGGCCGGTGGGGAGCCCACCAAGTGTCAGATCGTCGAAGCCTTCGATGCCGGTTGCAGATTTCGTGATGCCGTCAGTCATGCCCCAGTCCTGGTTCCCGGCATTTTCTACGCAAAGAACGGCGAACCGCATAGAGGAAGCCCATGCAATTTCGTCGCGGCGCTATTGGAACAAACTTCGTCCATCTCTGTTGTCTCGCCCGCTCAACGCTTGCCGTCTGCATGTGGCTGGGCTGCCGGTCACACGGCCGGCGGGTCCGGGCACTGTGATCGCGCGGTCGTCGATCTCCCCGCTGATCCCAGCCATTCGCCGTAAGTTCACTTGTGAACATACGATTTTACCGCGCCGGTCCATAACTTGGCTCGGAGCATGGAGGGGCAGCAACAAGGATGAGCGAGTTTGAGGGCCGCATGCAAACCATGCTGGATGCGGCACTCGATGCGGCTTTCAGTCACGTCAGGCATGGCGGCGACCATGAGAGCCGGAAGCTGGTTGCTGCGCGGCTGATGGAAGCGGCCCGGTCCGGTATGACGGCGTTGGAGGGGCTGACGTCGGTTGGCCGCCGTGCGTTGATGGACCTCAAGAGCCGATCGCCTGATTAGCGGAAGGCAACCCACCTTCCAATTCGCTCAGTAGTGGCGTGTCCAAGAACGAGTGATTGGCGTCGTCCGGTGAGATCCACCGACTGCATGCGTCACGATTGAAACGGCATGTGGAGTAGCTCGCCGACGGCAATGGCACGCCGCGTGGCTCCGCTTAGCTTGCCGGTCCCTCGGGCAATGCGCTTTCGGTCAGCTCAGCGCGCTCACCGTGCAGCACCTTGCGCGCAAACTCGATGATTTTCTGCTTATTCGCCGATTCGTGGACGGCAAAAAACACGCGGTTCAATTCCAGGCCGAGTACGCTGTTGAGAGCGATGTCCTCGTCTTGCATCGTGGCTTTCCCGCTTCGGACACGTTGAGGTGTAGCCCGAGGTCACTTCTTCCACAAGTAGATTGAACTTTCGGAGCAGAGGATGGCCGGGACAAGCCCGGCCATGACGATGTGGAGACGATCGTGCCCCGCCTGCGCGGGTCATATCCGACTGCCCCGCGGCATGCGGCAAGAAGGGATCATTTGGCTGCGGCAGGTTGCCCCAGCCGGCGCGGCAGCATTTTTGCATTGCGAGGCGCGTCTCGGTCGCATGCGCCCGCATGCAACAAAGTGCATGTTTGGTGTCGAATCGCTCTTGCCTCGGAACGATACTGCCATTACCCATTTTTCGGCCTTGAACAGGCAGGGGGAGCTCTTTCACTGATGGCGACAGTGTTCGAACATCGGCACGCGTGCGTATGCGCCTGAAAGAGTCCTGATGCTGCTCGTCGTCGAACAGTTCTTGAACGGTCTGCAGTTCGGCCTGCTGCTGTTCCTGCTCGCCGCTGGCCTGACCCTGGTGTTCGGGATCATGGATCTCGTCAACCTCGCGCACGGCTCGCTCTACATGATGGGCGCCTATTTCGCCGCGACCTTCGCCGCGTGGACCGGCAGCTTCCTGCTCGGCGCGCTGCTGGCGCTGGGGGCGACGCTGGTGCTCGGCATCGTGCTGGAGGTCAGCGCGCTGCGGCATCTCTATGGCCGCGACCATCTCGACCACGTGCTCGCGACCTTCGGCCTGATCCTGTTCTTCAACGAGGCCGTGCGGCTGATCTGGGGCCCAGCGGGCCTCGCGCTGCCGCTGCCAGCCTGGCTCACCGTGCCGGTACCCATCCTGCCCGGCATTCACTATCCCGCCTATCGCCTCGCCATCATCGTGGTGGCTTTGCTGGTCGCGCTGTTGCTCTATCTCGGCGTGATGCGCACCCGCATCGGCATGCTGATCCGGGCCGGCGCCTCCAACCGCGAGATGATCGGTGCGCTCGGCATCAACATCAAGCTGCTCTACACGCTGGTGTTCGGGCTTGGCGCGGCGCTCGCAGGCCTTGCCGGTTTGATGCAGGCGCCGATCCTCACCGTGCAGATCGGCATGGGCGAGAACATCCTGATC
>NZ_JAEMSD010000129.1 GCF_016462955.1 Bradyrhizobium sp.
ACAGCGCGCCATCCGAGCCTCCGGATGCGCGCTCTTACTGATCGTACAATAAAGAGAGGCTGAGCCGACTGGTGTGCATAGCTCATGGGCACCGTGTATTCTGCGTCCGCCGCTTGATCGCCTGCAAATTAGACAGCCAATCTCGCCAGCCCGGATTGCGGTGCAATAGGCATCGCGAATTCGCTCTGAAATATCCGCGCCGCGCTGCGCGCTACTGGTCTGGACCGTGGCCCGATCATCTGCCGTCTATGAAGGCAGTGCTGCACCAAAACGTGCACTGGGCGATGTGGTGCGCTGCGCCGGGGGCTTGCTGGCCCAGTGAAATGCGACGACTCTGGCACTATCGTAGACCACAGCTCTGTCGCACGCTTGCGGAGGATGGCATGACAGGGGAATGCAGGATGAGCGCTCTCGGTTGGGCATTCGAGGTAGCGATGGACGGCCAGGACCCGGCGTCCGGTTCGGACGTCAGGCGTAGCTGAGCCTATGAGCGCTTTCGAAGATCACTGGGAAGTCGGCACCGATATCGGCGGCACCTTCACCGATATCATCGCCATCAAGCGCGATTCCGCGGAGGCGCGGATCGCGAAAGTGCCGTCGCGCCCCGACGCGCCGGTCCAGGCGATGCTAGAGGCGATCGAGGCGGTGGGCCTGCGCAAGAGCGAGGTCAGGCGCTTCGTCCACGGCACCACGCGCGTCACCAACGCGATCGTCGAGAACCGGCTGCCGAAGGTGGCGCTGGTTGCGACCGAAGGCTTTGCCGACGTGCTCGAGATCGCGCGCTATCGCCGCCGCGATCTCTATCGGCTCGATATTCCCCCGAAATCGCCGCCGCTGGTGCCGCCTGAACGCTGCTTCGGTCTTGCCGAGCGTCTCGATCACGAAGGCCGGGTGCTGAAGGCGCTGGAAGACGCGGAGATCGAGCGCCTGGTGGCCTGGCTGAAAGAGACCGGTGTGCAGAGCGTCGCGGTCGCTCTCCTTCACGCTTATGCCAACCCGGTGCACGAGAAGATGCTGGGCGAGCGGCTCAAGGACGTCGTCGCCCATGTCTCGCTCTCGCACGAGATCAACCCTGAAGCCCGCGAATATGAGCGGACCTCGGCAACGGTGTTCAACGCCGCTGCCATGCCAATCGCGGTGGAATATCTCAGCGAGTTGGAGCAGCGGCTGCCGATCGGTCCGGGCCTGCAGGTGTTTCATTCTGCCGGTGCGATGGTCCCGATCTCGGCGGTGAAGCGGCGTCCGCTGGTGATGGCGATGTCGGGGCCGGCCGCCGGCGTCTCGGCTTCCGTCAGCATCGCGCGCCAGCTCGGTACCTCGCGGATGCTGACCTTCGACATGGGCGGCACCACGACCGACGTGTGCCTGATCGTCGACGGCCAGGCGGAAATGACCGACGGCCGCATGCTCGGCGACAAGCCGCTGCGCCAGCCGATGCTCGCGGTGCATTCCATCGGTGCGGGCGGCGGATCGATCGTGCGCAACGGTCCTGGCGGCCTGACGGTCGGGCCGGAGAGTGCCGGCTCCGAGCCGGGCCCGGCCTGCTACGGCCGCGGCGGCACGGAGCCGACGATCACCGACGCCAACGCGGTGCTCGGCTATCTCAATCCCGAGACCAAGCTTGGCGACCGCATCGGGATCGACATCGCGGCCGCAAAAGGCGTGATCGAACCGATTGCCCGCGCGCTCGGGCTGAGCCTGACGGAGACGGCGCTCGGCATCATCAAGGTTGCGAACGCGACCATGGCCCGCGCGCTGCGGCGCGTCACGGTCGAGCGCGGCATCGACGGGCGCGACTGCACGCTGCTGGCCTTCGGCGGCGGCGGCCCGATGCATGCCGCGGGCCTTGCCGATCTCTACGGCATAGCCGAGGTGGTCGTCCCGAGCGCGTCGAGCGCGTTCTCGGCGCTCGGCTGCCTCACCGCCGATTTCAGCTTCCTGCAGCAACAGACCCTTCGCGCAGCCCTCGACGGCATCGATCTCGCCCGCGTCTCGGAACGGATCGAGGCCTTGATTGCCGATGCGTCGGCGCCGCTTCTCGCCAATGGCGTTGCGAAGGCGGAGATCCAGGTCGAGCTGGTGGCCTTGATGCGCTATGCGGCGCAGAATGACGCCATTCCGGTGCCGTTCACGCAACCGCTCGACGTCGCCAGGCTGAAGCACGATTTCCTGACGCGGCATCACGAGCTGTTCGGCTATGCAACCGCCGAGCCCTGCGTCATCGAATCCGTGCGGGTGCAGGCGCGCCGCCCCTCGACGACGGTCGTCAGCCGGCCCGCAACGGCCGTGAGGGCGGCATCAACGGGCACGCGCAACTGCTCATTCGACGGCTTCCATGACATCGCGACCGCAATCATCGACCGCGCTTCGCTCACCGAGACCGTCAGCGGTCCGGCCATCATCGAAGACGCGTGGTCGACCGTGGTCGTGCCGCCGGGCTGGCAGGCAAGGCCCGACACATCAGGCAATCTGTTCCTGACGCGGAGGACAGCATGAAGCTCGATCCGTTCGTCGTCGAGGTCATCCGGCATGGGCTCTCCGCCGCGGCGGAGGAGATGAGCCTCGTCATGACGCGCTCGGCGCGCTCGCCGCTGCTGCGCGAGGCCGGCGACCTCTCCTCGGCGATCACCGACGGCCACGGCGGCCTGGTCGGGCAGGGCCGTGACATCCCGATCCATCTCGGCGCGATGGCCTACACCATCCCCGAACTGCTGAAGGTGATTCCGCGCGACAGCCTGAACGAGGGCGACGTGGTCATCTACAATGTCGGCGCGCTCGGGGGCAATCATCTCAACGACGTCAAGGTGGTGCGCCCCGTCTTCGTCGACGGCGAGATCGTGGCGTTCGCGGTGAGCCTCGCGCACTGGCCCGACATCGGCGGCACCTGGCCGGGCAGCTATTTCGCCAAGGCCGTCGACACCTTCCAGGAGGCACTGCGGATTCCGCCGGTGCTGATCGCGACTTCAGCCGGCGTCAGCACGCCGATCGTGCAGTTGCTCAAGGCCAACGTCCGCGATGCCGAGTCCTGCGAGGGCGATCTCCTCGCCCAGATCGCCGCGACCAAAGCCGGCGAGAAGCGCATCGTCGAGCTCTGCCGCGAGCACGGCAAGGCGGTCTTCATGGCGGCGCAGTCGCGTCTTCACGATCTCTCCGAAATCGAGATGCGCGAGGCGCTGCGCGACCTTCCCGACGGCGTCTACGAGGGCGAGGACTATCTCGACGACGGCAGCGCGAACGACGCGCCCGCGCGCATCCATGTGAAGATCACCATCCACGGGGACGAGGCGACCTTCGACCTCTCCGGAAGCTGCGACCGCGTCTCCAATTTCTGCAACACGACTCCCTTCATGGCGCGATCGGCCGTCGCCTATGCCGCGCGCATCATGAGTGGCCGCGACATGCAGCAGAACGCCGGCGCGCTCAGGCCGCTCACGATCATCACGCGCCCGGGCTCGATCCTCGAGCCGGGCTGGTCGGCGTCCGTCGCCGCCGGCAATCACGAGACGTCCATGCGCATCGTCGACGCGATCTTTCGCGCCATGCAGGACACCATTCCCGAACGCCTGTCGGCGGGCGGTGCCACCACCGCGGGCGTCCTGTTCTTCGCCGAGCCGCGGCCGAACGGATCGTGGAAGATGCTCTACGAGGTCCATGGCGGCGGGGAGGGTGCGCGCCATGATCGCGCCGGCAGCTCGGCCACACGGGTGCATCTGTCCAACACGTCGAACACGCCGGTCGAGGTGATCGAGGCGAACTATGCCATCCGGCTGGAGCAACAGGCCATCCGCCGGCAGTCAGGCGGCGCAGGCGCGTATCGCGGCGGCGACGGCTCGGTCCGCAGCTACCGCATCCTGGCGCCATCGATGCACCTGACCACCTGCATCGAGCGGATGGTGATCGCACCTTGGGGCATGCAGGGCGGCGAGTCCGGCAAGGCGTGCCGTGTCTCGCTGGTCAGGCAGGGCGCCAACGTCGCGATCGACGGCAAGTCGAACCTGGTGTTGCAACAAGGCGATCTCGTCACGATCGAGATGTGCGGCGGCGGCGGCTACGGCGCCGCGGCTGCGAACTGAGGCTTTGGCGATGAGCAGATTGTTGCGGACCGGATTGAATGCGGGCGAGGCCGCGCCGATGGCCGTGGTCGGCGGCGAGGGCGTCTACTTCCACCTCTCCGACGGCCGCAAGCTGATCGACGGCAGCAACACCGGCGGCGGACTCGGCCACCGCCATCCCGCGATGGTGGAGGCGATCCGCCGCGCCGCGGATACGCCCGTCGTCAACGAGGGCTGGACCTGGGTCGGCCGCGAGCAGGCCGCCGACGATCTGATGGCGACCGCTTTCCAGGGCGAGGAGGATTGGGTCGGCGCGGTGCGCTTCTGCATCAGCGGCAGCGAGGCGAACGACATGGCGCTGTCGCTCTGCCAGGCGCTGACGCAGCGCTCGGCGCTGGCGACGCGCGAGCGCGCCTATCACGGCATCACCGGCCTGTCGCGCAGCATGACGGTGCAGCCGCAATGGCATGGCGGCCTTGCAGTGCACAGCGGCGGCTCCAGGCTGCCGGCCCCGATGGCGCCGGTGCGGGTTCTGCCGGCGCCGGATGGCGCGATCTATGGCGCGCCCACCACCAATACCCCGCCGAGCGAATATCTCGCCGATGCCGCGCGGCTGCTCTCGGACACGGCAGCAACGATCATCGACTACACCCAGGGCGGCATCTACTACGACGGTGCCTATCAGGACGAGGTGGCGCGCTGTGCGCGGCAGGCCGGCTCATACTGGATCGCGGACGAGGTCGTCACCGGCGCCGGCCGCGCCGGGCGCTGGTTCGCATTCCAGGGGGCGCAAACCCGTCCTGATATCGTGACGCTCGGAAAATCGCTCGGCGGCGGCGCGGCGGCGGTTGCAGCGGTAGTTGTGTCGAAAGAGATCGTCGAGCGGCTCGAGGGCACGAGTTGGCAGAACTACGGCACGCTGCGCGGTCATCCCATCAGCATGGCCGCGGTCAGCGCCTATCTGAAGGTCGTCACCGAAGACGGGATTCTGGACCGTGTGCAGCAGCTCGAGAAGCTGTTCATCCGCCGCCTGCTCGCGATCGCGCAGAAGCATCCGAGCGTGCAGCGCGTCGCGGGGCAGGGGCTGCACTGGACGGTGGAGCTGCACGGGCCGGATTGGCGCACATGGCGTGCCGACACGACCGAAGTGCCGATCGCCTCGCGCGTTGCGGAGCGGGCGCTGGAAGCCGGTGCGGTGATCGGGACCAGCGGCGAGCAGACCTCGCTGTTCCTGGCGCCGCCGCTGGTGATCTCCGAGCGGGAGGCCGACCAGCTTCTGGATGCGCTCGACCACGGTCTCGATATCGCCGACGAGGAGCACGGGTGAGGGCCGATCACGCATCGCCACGTAGGTCGCCTGTCTGGCCGGCCGATGAGCCCTGGCATCTCGCGATGCCGGAGGGAACGCTGTACGACGCGCTCGCGCGGGCCGCGCATGAACGGCCGTCGCATCCGGCGACGGTATTTTACGGCGCAAGCCTGAGCTATGCCGAGCTGCGCGACCGCGTCGATGCCATGGCCGGCTTCCTACAGGGCGCCTGCGGCGTCAAGCGCGGCGACCGCGTCATGATCGCGCTGCAGAACTCGCCACAATATGTCATCGCCTATTACGCGGTGATGCGGGCGGATGCCGTGATCGTACCCGTCAATCCCATGAACAAGACCGCCGAGATCGCGTATCTCGCCGTGGACAGTGGGGCCAGGGTCGCAATCATCGGGAGCGAACTGAGCGATGTGTTTGCCCCGCTGCTCGGCGAGGCCATCAGGCATGCGATCGTCGCGCAGTATCGCGACGAAATTCCAGTCGCAACGCCCTATACGCTGCCATCATGCGTGACGGAGGCACCGGCCGAGGTGCCGTCATCGCCGGGCTGGCATTCCTGGTCGTCCGCGATCGCGCAAGGCTTGCAGCCGGGTGTGATGACCGCGGGGCCGGATGATCTCATGATCCTGCCCTACACCTCGGGCACCACAGGCAAACCCAAGGCGTGCATGCATACCCATCGCAGCGCCCTCTTCACGGCGGTGCTGCAGGCGCGCTGGTATGGGCTCGATGGCAGCGACGTGATGACCGGCTTCATGCCGCTGTTCCATGTCGCGGGCATGCAGGGCTCGATGAATGCGGCCATGGTCACCGGCGCCACGCTGCTGCTGATGGCGCGCTGGGACAAGGACTTGCTGCCGGACCTGTTCGAAACCTATGGCGCGACGTTCTGGAACGCGGCGCCGACCATGATCGTGGATGTGCTCGCAAGCGCCGGCTTCCGCGACCGCAGCTTTGCCAAGCTCAAGGTGCTGACCGGCGGCGGCGCGGCAATGCCGACAGCGGTGGCCGAACGGCTGAAGAGCCGCTTCGGGCTCGACTTCGTCGAGGGCTACGGCATGACCGAGACGATGTCGCCGACCCATATCAACCCGATGGCGGCGCCGAAGCGCCAGTGCCTCGGCATCGCTGTTCACCAGACGGATGCACGGATCATCGACCCCGAGAGCCTGGTCGAGCTCGACGACAACGTCGTCGGCGAGATCATCGTGCATGGACCGCAGGTGCTGCAGGGCTATTGGAACCGGCCGCAGGCGGACGCCGAAGCCTTCATCGAACGCGACGGCAAACGGTTCCTGCGGACGGGCGATCTCGGCTATCGCGATGCCGAGGGCTATTTCTTCGCGGTCGATCGCCTCAAGCGGATGATCAATGTCAGCGGCTTCAAGGTCTGGCCGGCCGAGGTCGAGGCCGCGATGTACCAGAACCGGGCCATCCGCGAATGCTGCATCATCTCGGCGCCGGACGACTACCGCGGCGAGACCGTCAAGGCACTGGTGGTGCTGGACGAGGCCGCGCGTGCGACGACATCGTCCGATGACATCGTCAGCTGGGCGCGCGACGCGATGGCGAGCTACAAGGCGCCGCGCACGGTCGTTTTCGTCGACCAGCTGCCGCGCACCGCGAGCAACAAGATCAACTGGCGGCTGTTGCAGGATGCCGAATGGGGGCGAACGGCATGAAATCTGCTTGGTTGGAAGGCGGACGCAGGGCCGCTTTACGCTGCCGCTACGCCCTTGAAGTTGCGATCCCCAGCCTCGCCAGGAAATTGTGAAGAGATCAGGAAGCCGCTGATGCGAATCGTCAATGTCGCCGCCGCCCAGATGGGCCCGATCCAGAAGGCCGACAGCCGCGAGGCCGTGGTCAGGCGCATGATCGCGCTGATGGACGAGGCCAAAAGCAAGGGCGCCGACCTGATCGTTTATCCCGAACTGGCGCTGACGACGTTCTTCCCGCGCTGGTACGTCGAGGACCGCTCCGAGTTCGACATCTGGTTCGAACGTGAAATGCCGAACGCAGCGACCAAGCCCCTGTTCGAGCGCGCTGCGCAGCACGGGATGGCGATGAATTTTGGCTATGCCGAGCTGACGCCAGACGGACATCATTTCAATACCGCCATTCTCACGGATAGGTCCGGCAAGATCGTCGGCAAATACCGAAAGGTCCATCTCCCCGGCTATGTGGAATACGACGCCAAGCGTACGCACCAGCACCTGGAGAAGCGCTATTTCGAGCCGGGCGATCTCGGCTTCAAGGTCTGGCGCGAGCTCGGCGGGATCATCGGCATGGCGATCTGCAACGACCGCCGCTGGCCCGAGACCTATCGCGTCATGGGCCTTCAGGGCGTGGAGATGGTGCTGATCGGCTACAACACGCCTTCGGTGAACGCGGAGAAGAGCGAGGAGGGTGTCGAGAAACGGCTGTTCCACAATCGCCTCTCGGTGCAGGCCGGCGCCTACCAGAACGCGACCTGGGTGGTCGCGGTTGCCAAGGCCGGCGTCGAGGATGGCCATCCGCTGTTCGGCGGCAGCCTGATCGTCGATCCCAACGGCGAGATCGTCGCGGAAGCAAAGACCGAAGATGACGAAGTCCTGTTTCATGCTTGCGACCTCGATGCCACGACCTTCGGCAAGACCACGATCTTCGATTTCGCCCGGCACCGCCGCATCGAGCATTATGGTCTGATCACCAGCCAGACCGGCGCGGTGCCGCCGCCGGAGACGTGACGACGATGGCGGACAACAGCATCTCCCTGCGCGAGCTTGACGCGCGTGACCGCTACAAGCTGCTCTGCGGCGTCGTGGTGCCGCGGCCGATCGCACTGGTGACGACGCTCGACGAGAATGGCGCGGTCAATGCTGCGCCTTTCAGCTTCTTCAACGTCTTCTCGGAAAGCCCCGCGCTGATCGTGCTCGGCCTCCAGCACAAGCCGGATCACTTGCCGAAGGACACGACCCGCAACATCCATCGCGACGGCGAGTTCGTCGTGCACATGGTGGACGAAGCGGCGTCGGTTGCGATGAACGACTGCGCCGTCGACTTCCCGTCGGGGGACAGCGAGGTCACCGCGACCGGGCTTGCCACGCTTCCCTCGATCGACGTGAAGGTACCGCGCCTTGCGGCGGCACCGTTCGCGCTGGAATGCCGGCGCCATGTCGTGCTGACCTTCTCGCCCGATCGCGAACTTCTGGTCGGCGAGGTCTTGCGGGTTCATGCCCGCGAGGGCCTCGTCGACGAAACCAACATGTATGTCGATCTCGAGGCCTACCGGCCAATCGGCCGCATGTTCGGCAATCTCTACACCACGCAGCGGGACACGTTTGCGCTTGTCCGCGAGAGCCATGCGCAATGGCTCGCGCGCCAGGGTGCCAATGAGCTGAAGGACGCCTAGTGAGCCGAGAACTGCACCGTGCCCAGCGCCATGGCGACGGCCGCCTGCGTCGGGTCGATCACGGGAATGCGCAGCGCCTCTTCCAGGGCACGGCGGTGGCGCGCCATGCCGGCGCAGCCCATCACGACGGCACGGGCGCCGTCCTCGTCGCGCAGCGCGCGGCCGACCTCGATCATTTTCGCCAACGTGCCTTCGCCCGAGGCCGTTTCCGCGACGCTCATGTTCAGCGGCCGCTCGCCGGCGAGACGGTCGGTCAGGCCCATCTGCCTGAGATAGCGCATGTGGCGCGGGATCGAGCGTTGCGCGATCGCAATGACGCCGAAAGTTTCGGCACGGGAAAGCGCCGTCAGCACGCCGCACTCGGCAATCCCGAACACGGGACGGTCGGTGCCTTCACGGCAGACCTGAAGCCCGGGATCGCTGTAGCAGGCGATGACGAAGGCGGCCGAGCTGTTGTCGCTTTCGACGAGCTTTCGCAGCGGCATCGCAACGCTGTCGACGTCCGCCTGGCTTTCGATGCCGAACGGACCCTCGGCCAGCGTCTGGCAGACCACCTCCGGCCCGCCTTCGAAGTCGAGCGGCTTCAGCGCGTCCTCCAGCCCTTGCGTGACCTTGCGGTTGGAGTTCGGGTTGATGACGAGAATGCGCGGACGGGTCATGATGGTCTTCCTGCAAAATGGAGATCACTTGCTTCAGGCATATCATGGAGTGCCTCATGACTGAACCAGTTTACGACCTGATCATCCGCGGTGGCCGCGTCGCCACCACGACCGACGTGTTCGAGGCCGACGTCGCCATCTCCGGCGAAACCATCGCGGCCGTCGGAAAGGGCCTTCCCCCCGCCAAGCGCGAGATCGACGCGCGCGGCAAGCTGGTGCTGCCCGGCGGCGTCGACAGCCACGCCCATATCGAGCAGCTCTCCGCTGCCGGCATCATGAATGCCGATACGTTCGAGAGCGCGACCGTTTCTGCCGCTTTTGGTGGCACCACCACGGTGATTCCGTTTGCCGCCCAGCATGTCGGGATGAAGCTGCCGCAGGTGGTGGAGGACTATCACGCGCTCGCGAAGAAAGGGGCCGTGATCGACTACGCCTTCCACATGATCATCGCGGACGCGACGAAGGAAACAGTCGAGGAGCACATCCCCGCGCTGGTGAAGCAGGGCCATGCCTCGATCAAGATCTTCATGACCTATGATCGCCTCAAGGTGGACGACGAGCCATTGCTCGACATTCTTCTGGCCGCGCGTCAGTCCGGCGCGATGCTGTGCGCCCATGCCGAAAATCACGGCATCATCGCCTGGATGGTGAAGCGGCTGCTGGCGCGCGGCTACACCATGCCGAAATACCACGCCGTCAGCCACGCCCGCGTGTCGGAGGCCGAAGCCTTCACTCGGCTGATCGGCATGGCGGCACTGATCGATCAGCCGATCATGATCTTCCACGTCTCGACCGCCGAAGGCGCCAAGGTGATCCGCGACGCGCGCGGGCAGGGGCTTAAGGTCTTTGCCGAGACCTGTCCGCAATATCTGTTCCTGACCGCACGCGATCTCGACAAGCCCGGCTCCGAGGGCGCGAAGTGGATGTGCAGCCCGCCGCCGCGCACGCATTCAGACCAGGAGGCGCTGTGGCAGGCGCTGTCGCTCGGCGATCTCCAGACCATCTCGTCGGATCACGCGCCGTATCGCTATGACGAGACCGGCAAGCTGCGCGCCGGCCCCAATCCCAACTTCAAGCAAGTCGCCAACGGCCTGCCCGGACTTGAGCTGCGGCTGCCGCTGCTGTTCGATGCGATGGTCTCGAAGGGCCGGCTGGGGCTGGAGAAATTCGTCGAGTTGACTGCGACGGCGCCTGCAAAAATCTATAACCTGCATCCGCGCAAGGGCTCGATCGCCGTCGGCGCCGACGCCGACATCGCGATCTGGGATCCCAATCGCGAGGTCACGATATCGGACGAGATGATGCACGATCTCACCGGCTACACCCCGTTTGCCGGCCGCAAGCTGAAGGGTTGGCCGGTGACGACGCTCTCGCGCGGCCGTGTGATCATCGAGGGCGACAAGTGCCTCGCCTCCGCCGGCAGCGGAAAGTTCCTGGCGCGCAGTGGTGGCGAGGCGGCGAAACCGACCGGCCGGCTCGTCGCCGACATGGATCCGGAACGGAATTTCGGGGCAAACCTGCTGTGACGGCGGATCGCGCGCGATGAAGATCGTCATCTTCGGTGGCACCGGCTTTGTCGGCCTCAATCTCGCCGAGGTGCTGCTGGCGCGCGGGCACGCGGTGACGCTTTATGATCGCGCGCGATTGCCTCCGGCTGCGGCGCGATCGCTGGCCGATGGTCGCGAGCGGCTCGAGGTCGTCCAGGGTGATATCACCGACGCGAAACGCATCGACGGCCTTATTGCCGGGGGCTACGATGTCATCGTGCTCGGCGCCGCGATCACGGCGGGCGATGAGCTCGAGAGGGCATCGCCCGCGCGTGTTCTCGAGATCAACGTCATGGCGCAGATCCAGATCCTGCAATCGGCGATCCGCCACGGCGTTCGCCGCGTCGTCAATCTGTCCTCGGCCTCCGCCTATGGCGCATCGGGCACGCGGTTCGAGGTCTTGGGCGAGGACACGCCCTGCGATCCCGTCTCGTTCTATGCCATCAGCAAGTTCACCTCGGAGCGATCGGTGGCGCGGCACGCCGAGCTGTTTGGCGGCGATTTCCTCAGCGTGCGGCTGAGCGCCTTGTTCGGTCCGTGGGAGCGGGCCGGAGCGGTGCGCGACACGCCGAGCCTCCAGTTCCAGAGTCTGGCCGCGTTTGCGCGCGGTGAGCCGGCCCTTCTTCCTGCGCCTGGCTTCAAGGACTGGACCTACGCGCCGGACGCTGCCGAAGCCGTGGCCATGCTGATCGAGGCCGAACGGCCGCGCCATCGTCTCTACAATATCTCCAGCGGCGCGGCCTGGTCGGCACTGCAATGGGGCGAGGCGTTTGCGGCGCTGCATCCCGGGCTGGAGTGTCGGCTGGCGGAGCCGGGCGAGACAACCTTCATCAAGCTGCACGGCGGCGATCGCGCGCCGCTCTCCGTCGCGCGGATGGCCGACGAGTTCGGCTGGCGTGCCCGGTTCGGCTGTGCGGAGTCGGCGGCCGCGATGAGCGCCTGGTGGATGCAGTACAAGGAGGGGATCTGACATGCGGCTGCAGGGGCGCACCGCCATCATCACCGGAGCAGGCTCGGGCATCGGCCGGGCCAGCGCAAAACTGTTCGCGGAAGAGGGCGCGCGCCTTGCACTGGTCGATCGTGATGCCGCTGGCCTCGAGGAAACGCTGAGCCTGGTCGGTGAAGCGACCACGCATGTCGGCGACGTCGGCGATGCCGCTTTCGCTGAAACTGTTGTCGGCGAGGTCATCGCGCGCCACGGTAGGCTCGACATTCTGATAACGGCAGCAGGCTTTTCCTGCGGCGGCACCGTGTTAACGACGAGCCTGGAAGACTGGGACGCGGTGTTCCGCGCCAATGTCGGCGGCACCTGGCTGTGGGCGCGGGCCGCGGTGCCGCACATGCAGCGGCAGAACAGCGGCTCGATCATCACGCTGGCCTCGCAGCTCGCCATGGCCGGCGGCAAGGGCAACAGCGCCTATATCGCCGCCAAGGGCGCGATCGTCAGCCTGACGCGGACCATGGCGGTGGATTTCGCAACCGACGGCATCCGCGTCAACGCCATTGCGCCGGGCGCGATCGATACGCCGATGCTTCGCCGCAGCTTCGCCCGTCACGCCAATGCCGAGGAAGTGCGCGAGGCCTCGCGCAACCGTCACGCCATGAAGCGGTTCGGCGCGGCGGAAGAGATCGCGCAGACCGCGCTGCATCTCGCCAGCGACGCGTCGTCCTTCACGACCGGGACAGTGGCTGTCGTCGACGGAGGCTGGCTCGCGGCATGAGCGATGGGCTGAAGAGGCTTGAAGCAAGCGTGCACGCCGATCTCGCGATGATCGCGCATCCTCACGCTGCATGGCTCGAACCGAAGACCGGGCCGGACGGCAATGCTGCGTTGGATGTGCTCATCATCGGCGCCGGCCAGTCCGGCATCGCCATCGGCTTCGGCCTGATGCGTTCCCGCGTCAGCAACGTCCTGCTGATCGACAAGGCCGAGGAGGGGAAGGAGGGCCCGTGGCTCACCTATGCCCGGATGCCGACGCTGCGCAGCCCGAAGGATTACACCGGCCCCGACCTCGACATCCCGAGCCTCACCTACCAGTCCTGGCACGAAGCCCGTTTCGGCAAGGAGAGCTGGCAGACGCTCGATCTGATTCCGCGCGCGCACTGGGCCGAGTACCTGCTGTGGCTGCGGCGCACCGTCAATCTGCCGGTGCGCAATGGCTGTGAGCTTCTGGAGATCGCGCCGGCGGCCGATGGCCTGCTGGCCGCACGTGTGGTGCAGGCAGGACGCATCGAGACGCTCCACGCCCGCAAGATCGTGCTGGCGACGGGGCAGGAGGGCATGGGCGGCTGGATGATCCCGGACGTGCTGCGCCCCCTGCCAGCGAGTTCGCTCGCAACTGTCGCCGACGACATCGATTTCAAGGGCCTGCGCGGCAAGCGCGTCGCCGTGATCGGCGCCGGCGCCTCCGCCTTTGACAATGCCGCCACCGCGCTGGAGGCAGGGGCCGCCGAGGTGCACCTGCTGTGCCGCCGCGCGCAGATCCAGGTGATCCAGCCCTACCGGTGGCTGACCTTCCGCGGCTTCCTGCGTCATCTCAGCGATCTTGACGATGCCTGGCGCTGGCGCTTCATGCGCAAGATCCTCGAAATGCGCGAGGGATTCCCGCAACCCACCTACGACCGCTGCGCGCGGCACGCCAATTTCATCTTGCACGAGGGCGCACCGGTTGAGGCGGCGCGCCAGACCGGCGCAGGTGTCGAGCTGCAAACGCCGCGCGGCATCGTCACCGCCGATTTCGTCATCTGCGGCACCGGCATCGACATGAACTTTGCCGGCCGCGGCGAGCTCGCCGGATTCGCCGGCAACATTGCCAGCTGGGCCGATCGTTACGAGCCACCCGAGAGCGAACGCAACGAACGGCTCGGCCGCTTTCCCTATCTCGCCGATGACTACGCCTTCACCGAGCGCGTGCCCGGCAAGACGCCGTGGATCTCCAACATCCATCTCTTCGCCATCGCCTCGACCATGAGCTTTGGTCCATCGGGATCGTCGATCAACGCGATGACCACGGCCGTGCCGAAGCTCGTAAATGGGCTGACGCGCGGCCTGTTCCGCGCCGATCTCGACCGGCACTGGGCCTCGCTCAGCGCCTATGACGTGCCGCAGGCGGTGGTTGCGCGGCCGGCGCGAACAATGGAGGAGCAACGATGATCATCCATGCTCCGCCGCAGCGAAGATTGGCGCGCAACTTGCTTCTTTCTTGACCAGCTTTGGCGACCTTCCTGTTCGAAAATTCAAGGGAAAACGAATGCGTTTTGTGTCTTTCAGATCCGCGACCACGATCCTCGCCACCACCGCGCTGTTGCTGATCGCGACCGCGCCGTCGCATGCGCAATCCAGGGCGGAAACGCTGCGCTATGTGACCGGCGCATCGGTCAACACGCTCGATCCAAACATCCCCGGCGCGACCCGCGAGTCCTTCGGGCTCAGCATGAGCACCTACGATCGGCTGGTGTCGTTCGGTCGCAAGCAGCTCAACGGCAAATGGGTGTTCGATCTCGACACCATCAAGGGCGAGCTCGCCGAATCCTACGACGTCAGCCCCGATGGCCTGAAGATCACCTTCCGCCTGCGCAAGGACGCCAAGTTCCAGGACGGCTCGCCCGTCACCGCCGAGGACGTGAAGTGGTCGCTTGATCGCTGCGTCACCGCGCCGATCCTCGGAAAGGCGCAGCTGTTGACGGGATCGCTCACCTCGGCCGACCAGTTCAAGGTGATCGATCCCCTGACGATCGAGGTGACGCTGCCGAAGCCCGACAAGCTGGCGCTGCCCAATCTCGCCACCGTCTATCCGATGATCATCAACTCGAAGCTGGCAAAGGCGCATGCGACGACGGACGATCCGTGGGCGATGGCCTGGCTGAAGGAGAACACCGCCGGCAGCGGCGCCTATGTGGTCGAG